>DYIW01000067.1:1517-22227 GCA_020723465.1 Phycisphaera mikurensis | reverse complement strand
AAGGCGAAGCCAGGCGCAGCCGCAGCCGGTCGAATCCAGCAGGGATTCCTGCTCGCGCTCAAAGGCCAGGGCGTAGCAGCTTGGGACCGAGGCCGGCGTCCATTGATCTCGAGGTAACGAGCGTGAAGCACTGGATTTACGTCCTACTCCTCCTGCTCGTGGCCCAGGGCGTTGCGCGCCCGGCCGACCTCGTGCCGCTCGGGCCGGAGTTCGTGGTCACGAGCAGCACGGCGTACGTGCAGAAGCAGCCCTGGACGGCCTGCGACAACGAGGGCGACTTCGTCGTGGTCTACTCGCGCGGGGACGTCTACGCGCGCCTGCTGCGGCGCGACGGCGTGCCTCTGAACAGCGACTTCCTGGTCAATCCCACGATCAACTACGGCGAGCAGGACGAGGTGTTCGCCGCCATGGATCCGGCGACCGGCGACTTCGTCCTCGTCTGGAGCGATCGCCACGGCAACGACGGCTGGGAGATGGGGATCGGCGGGCGCTTCTACGCGGCCAACGGCACGCCCTACGGCCCCGAGTTCATCCTCAACGCGCACACTGCGTACTCCCAGTTCGAACCGCACGCCGCGTTCTCCGCCTGCGGCCGCGTGTTCGTGGTCTGGACGGACGCGGGTACGGACGGGTCGGCGGGAGTGATCGGCCGCATGTTCGACCGCTACGGCAACGCTCTCACGGGCGAGCTGCTGCTCAACCAGCCCAACTCCTTCACACAGATCAACCCCTCGGTGTCGTGCAATGCGTACGGCGACTTCGTGGTGGCCTTCGAGGACGCGAGCGGCGTCACCGGCCAGGCGCGCGAGGTGCAGGCCCGGCTGTTCGACGTGAACGGCCAGCCCAAGGGGCCGCAGTTCCCGGTCAACTCCGTGAGCGCTGGCACGCAGACCGATCCGCTCGTGGCCATGAACGCCGACGGCGAGTTCGTGGTGGTCTTCCAGGACGGCAGCGGCAACGACGGCAGCGGCTACGGCGTGTACGCGCGCTGCTACGACGAGCAGGGGGCGGCGCTCGGGCCGCAGTTCTGCCCCTGCCAGGCGACCAGCGGCAACCAGCTCCAGCCGCACGTGGCCGCGGACTGGGTCGGCAACTTCATTGTCTCCTGGGAAGACGCGGGCGGCGCCGATTCGGAGGTCAAGGCGCGCCGCTACGACCGCCTGGGCAGCGCCCTGTCCGGGGAGTTCGTGGTGCACGCTCCGGGCAAGAGCGGGAGTCAGAGCTACCAGAAGTTCGCGCTGTCGCAGGGCGGGCAGCGCTTCGTGGCGGTCTGGTTCGACAGCAACAGCGACTCCTACGCGCGGCTCTTCCACCTGCCGATGATCGTGCCCTCCGCGCCCGCGGCCGTGGGCACGATCGTGCAGCTCGCCCTCGACCTGCCGGGATCGGGAGGGCACGACTACCTGCTGCTCGCGGCTCTGTCCACGTCCCCCGCCATCCCGCTGAGCGGCGGCCGCGCGCTCGAGCTCTACCCGGATCCGCTGCTCCTCTACACGCTCACCGTGCCGAACGGCCCGGTCTTCACCGGCCTGGCCGGCCAGCTCGATCCCGCGGGCGCGGCGACCGCCGCGTTCGCCATCCCGGGCGATCCCGGCCTGGTGGGCCTGCAGATCCACTTCGCCGCGCTGACGTACCGCGGCGGCAGCCTGCTGAACCTGGGACAGGTGACCGATCCCTTTACCCTGACCCTGCAGTAGTGGCGAGGCCGGCGGCGCGGGCGCGGACACAGCGGGAGCGAGAAGGAGGTGGCGCGATCATGTCGTTTTCAATCCCTGCCGTCCTGGCTCTGTTGCTGGCGGCGGCCGTGAGCGGCCCGGCGGAGCCCGCGCGCGCGGTGGCGCGCCTCAGGGAGCTGGCCGCGGAGCGCCTGCTGGTCATCGCGCATCGCGGCGACAGCTCGGAGTTTCCGGAGAACACGCTGCCGGCCTTCCGCTCGGCCGTGGACATCACCTCCGAGCTGGTCGAGCTGGACGTGCGGCAGGCGGCCGACGGAACGCTCTTCTGCTGTCACGACGAGACGCTCGACCGGACCACGAACGCGGCGGCAGTGCTCGGCCGCCCCGGGGTCGCGGCCGCGACCTTGCGATTCGATGAGCTCCGCAGGCTCGACGCGGGCGCGTGGAAGCATCAGCGCTTCGCCGGCACGCGCGTGCCGTCCCTGGAGGAAGCGCTCGCGCTCATCTGCCCGCGGGCGCTGGCCCTGCTCGACTGCAAAGACGTCCGGGTCGAGGACCTGGTCGCGCTCGTGCGCCGGCTCGATCTCAGCGACCGAGTGGTGGTGCAGTCCTTCGCGGCGGACTTCCTGGCCGCGGCGCGGCGCCTGGCGCCGGAGCTGACGCTCGCGGCCGGTGGATCCGGCACGCTGACCGTGAGCCACCTCGCGGACTTCGATCGTTGCGGGGCGGAGATCGTGCACTGGGACGCCCAGGACCTGCGCGTCGAGGACCTGGCCGTGCTGCGAAAGACGCAGCACCTGGTGTTCGTGTACACCGTGAACCACGACATTGGCCTGGCCGGCGCCGCCGCGCTGGGCGTGGACGGCGTCACCACCGACGATCCGAACCGGCTGAAGGGGCTGCTGCGGCTGGGGCACGTGCGGCGCTGAGGCGGGGGGAAGCGGGAAGCCGGAAGCGGGTCGCGTGAGGATTCCTCGGAGGCGGCGACGATTCACGCGAACACGGAGCTCACGGAGCGGCGAGCCACGCTTCGAGAGCGGCGCGCAGGCGCGCGGCGACTTCCCTCGGGCGGTCGGCGAAGACCTCCTGCCCCAGGGCAAAGGCCCGCTCCTGCAGCAGGGCGCGGCGCGCCGCCGCGGCCGCGGCCACCTGCTCGCTCAGGGCGGCGGGTCCGGCGCGCGCCAGCGTCTCGTCCAGGAGCGCCAGGTCGCGGTCGTCGCCGAGCAGGCGCGAGATCTCCTCGAGCCGCGGGATGCGGTCCTCGAGGTCCGCGGCCCCGGCGCCCTCGAGCAGCCGGAGGTGGTACCAGTGGGTCTTCGCGCGCCGGCGCCACTCGTGCAGGCGCTCGACGCTGGGCTCCCGCGTGGCGCGGGCGAGCGCCCGGCGCGCGCGCCGGTAGGCGCGGCGGAAGCCGGGGAGGATGCCCTGCAGGTCGTCCCGGCGCAGCGACCAGCCGGCGGCGCGTGCGCGCGCGGCAGCAAGCGCGGTGGCCGCCTCGCGAGCAAGCGCCGCACAGCCGCCCGCGTCGCGGAGCAGGGCCTCGCGCCGGGCGGCCAGCAAACGCGCCACGGTCTCGCGCTCCGCGTCCGCGAACGCGGAGCCGGGCTGAGGCTCGAGGGCCGCGAGCGCCTCGTCTAGGGCGTCGGCGTCGCGCACGGGCGCCAGACGGCGAGCCAGGTCGCGGAACGCGGCGTTCTCCCGGCGATAAAGCGGTCCGAGCTCGAACCGGACGAGGCGCAGGAGCGCACGGACCTTCTTGCAGCACTTGCGCGTCTCGTGGATCGCGGCGCGAGCATCCCCGGCGGACGGTTCGAGGGCGCGCGCGGCCGCGTCGCACTGGGCGCAGGCCACGTGGCGCAGGGCCGCGGCGAGCGACTCCCCGCGCACCAGGAGCTGAAGCGGGGCGGTTGGCGGCAAGGCGGGCGACCTCCTGCGGGGCCGCGGCCGCGGCGCGCCGGGCGTGCGGCCGCCGGGCACCGGCCCCGGGAACCGGGAGAGAAGCGCTGCCCATGGTAACCGGCCGCGGCCCGCCGGAGGCGCTCGGCCAGGCGCTTCGCGCCGAGAATCCTGATGGCCGGCGCACGGGATCGCTTATGGTGGAGCGCCGGCGTCTACCCCAGAGATAACCCGGCACGGGGAACGTGCCAGAGGAACGGTCATGAAGGAAGAACGGCACCTGCTGGGTGTTTTCCTGGACTTCGAGAACTTGGCGCTCGGCTTCCGCGGGCAGGACGATCGCTTCGACGTGGAACGCGTCCTGGCGCGGCTGGTGGAGAAGGGCAACATCGTGGTGAAGCGGGCCTACGCCGACTGGAAGCGCTTTCCCGGGTACGCGCGCTCACTGCAGGAGGCGGCCTTCGAGCTGCTGCAACTGCCGCCGCGCGGTATCACGGGCAAGAACTCCGCCGACATGCGCCTGTGCGTGGACGTGCTCGACCTGTGCTACTCGAAGTCGCACATCGACAGCTTCGTGGTGATCTCGGGTGACAGCGACTTCCTGCCGCTGGTCTCGAAGCTGAAGGAGAACGGCCGGACGGTCATCGGCCTGGGCATGAAGGAGTCGACCTCGTCGCTCCTGCGCGACAACTGCGACGAGTTCATCTACTACGAGGACCTCGAGGCGGAGGCGCCGGCCGATCCGGTGGCGCTGCCCGGCGAGGACGAGAAGGAGCGCGAGGCGTATGCCCTGCTGCTCGACTCGCTGAACGCGCTGCGGCGCGAGAACCGCGAGAGCTACTGGGCATCCCTCATCAAGGAGACCATGGTCCGCAAGAAGCCGTCCTTCAACGAGTCTTACTACGGCTTCAAGAGCTTCTCCGCCCTGCTCGAAGGCGCGGCCGCGCGCGATCTCGTCGCCCTGGAGCGCGACCCGAACCGGCGCACGCTGCGCGTCAGCGCCTTCGGCGACGAGATGAAGCGCGCGCGCCGGGAGGCGCGCGAGGCGGGCGCCCGCAGGAGGGTGGAAGGAAGGCCGCGGGACGCCGCGGAGCGGCTGGTTCCCGCGTCCAGGCGGAGGCGTCCGAGCGGGGGCGCGTCCGGGGGGGCGGCCGAGAGAAGGGACTAGCAGGCCGGGCACCCCGGGGCCCTGGCGCCGGGAGCAGACAGCGCGAGCACCACGCTCGCCCGCACGTTCCGGCTTCATCCGGACTGCGAGAGACGGCGGCGATCAGCCGCGGACGCCCGGCCTCGGGCGTCCGGCGGCTGCATCACCGGAGCAACGCAATGGCCGAATCTAGTACCCGAGGATCAGCGCGCGGTAGCTGTGCCACCAGTGGTAGGTGAGGTACCCGTTGTAGGTGACCGGGTCGGTCAAGCCGGGAATCGAGTTGAACATGTACTGCGCGATGTAGAGGTAGTCCGCGCGCGCGTACTCGCGGTAGGCGAGCGCCAGGGCCGAGGGGACCCAGGTGTTGATGCCGGTGTTGTCGCCCTTGTAGTTGATGTGGTTGTGGTCCTCTACGGCGAGGGCCTCGTTCATTGCCACGCCGTTCCAGGCGTAGTCGACGATGTAGTCCGCCACGTCGAGCGCGATCTCGCGGCTCACCGCGCTGCCGGTCTCGCGATGGTGCAGCAGCAGGCCGTAGATTGCCACGGCGAGCTGCCAGGGCATGTCGAACTCGTCGTCCGGGATGTGGTTGGGGTGGGGCGGATAGGCGGTCACGTAGTGATAGACGAGGCCCGTGAGCGGGGACGCAGCCTGGCCGTAGGTATTGGCCACCGAGGTGAGCAGGTCGTTCGCTGAGCCGAGGTAGCGCTCGTCGCCCGTGACCTGGTAGATCTTCAGGAGCGAGCGCATGGCCCAGCCGACCCCGCGCGTGGAGCCGGGCGCCTTCGCCGGATTGTAGATCAGCCAGGTGCGCATGCACTCGCCGATCTCGTTCAGCGCGTCGAGGCAGACCAGGTCGCCGGACATCAGGTAGTACTCGTACACGTCGTCCACGGTCATGTGCTCGACGTCGAAGGAGTTCCAGCCGTGGCCGCCGGTGGGTATGCCGGCGCGGTGCGGATCGAGCGCCGGGTCGAGCTGGTCGCGCCCGAGCTTGTCGACCGAGTAGGACCACACCGGCAGCCCCTCCCAGAGCGTGGCCTGAGGGTGCGTCTCCTTGCTGAAGCCGAGGATGTGGTAGGGGCGAATGTCGCGCGAGTGCAGCGCGAACAGCTCGTTGATGCGGTAGGCGGTGTAGGAGCCGGTGACCGCGAAGCGATCGAAGTAGGTGAGTCTGTTGCGCGGCGACCCGGTGGTGTGCGTGTTCTTCGCCCAGGTCGGTTCACCGAACTCGGACCAGCCAAAGGCGTAGGAGCTGTGGCTGAACGCCTGGTTGTACACCTGGTTCAACTGCCCGACGTCGTAGGAGATCATCTGCGCGTCGCTGGCCGCCGGCTTGTCCAGGTCTCCCTGGTCGGCCCAGGCCTTGCTCAGCCGTATCCACTCCGGCTCGGCGTAGGGGTGCAGCGGCTGCTGGAACATGTTGGTCACCGCGTCCTGGTCGGGCAGAGCGGCGCCGTGCGCGGCCAGCAGGAAGTCGCTGGTCTTCTGTTGGCCGTCGTCCAGCCAGTGGAAGGTCCCGAACTCGCTGGGGAAGGGCTTGATCTGCAGGAGGTCCTGGCCATTGAAGGCGAAGCCCTTGGGGAAGTTCTCGAACAAGTCGCGCATGACGACCGAGAGGCCGGCCTGGCCGGTGCCAACGTGCATGGTGCCGGCCGCCTGGTTTCCGCTGGCGACCTGTGTCTCGGCGCCGTTGTAGACCCTGAAGCCGCGGAAGGTGGTCCCCGAGGAGAGGGCCCAGCTATCCCCGCCGTCGCTGTCCTGATAGAGGCGCGCGGCGCCCTCCACGACGTGCGAGAGCGCGCCGCCCAGACCGAAGGTGGTGGCAAGCGGCGCCAGCCCCGTCAACCCGCTGGCCAGGCGCGTGCGGATGGTGTAGCCCTCGAAGCCGATGCTGCCGAGCGGGTCGTCGAGGTAGGCGTTGCGGATGGTGTGCTGCACGCGCACGTACGGCTTGCCGGCGTAGAAGGTGAAGCGCGTGCGGTACATGAAGAAGTCGCGGCCGATGCCGCCGCCGGCCTCGACCGGGCCGTGGCGTCCGTCCGCGCGGATGACGGTGCGCAGCTTGCCCTTCTCCTCTACCTGCAGCTCGACGTCGCAGGCCGTGGAGCTGTACTGCGCGCCGAAGCGGTCGGTGAGGATGAAGCCGGCATCGGCCGGGGCGGAGATGAGCTTCTCACCGGAGGCGACGGTGCCGTCGCCGTCCAGGTCCGCCGCGAAGCGCTCGATGAAGTTCATGGTCTTGGCGCTGATCGTGAACTTGGCCGCGCCCGTGTCGATCTTGATCCAGGAGGGCTTCTGCTTGACCTTGAGCTTCGGCTTCTTCTTCGGCAGCTTGTCGTCCGCGTTCTTCTTCCTCAAGGTGTAGAGCACCTCGGCGTCCGCCGCGACCGAGGCCTGGACGTCGACCAGGAGCCAGCGCACGGGCTTGCTCGCGTCGCCAGGCTTGCCGTTCCAGCGCTGCTGGACGCGGAACTGGGCGTGCACCGGCTTGCCCGTTGGTCCGAGCAGGATGAGCTCGGACGTGGACGTGACGCCATCGGTCTTGGCGAGCGGCACCGCGAAGGTCATGGGCTCGGCCACGCGCGCGACGCCGGCGTGCTCGACCATGTGGATGGGAATGCCGCCGGCCAGGCTGGGAGGGGCGTCGCCGTCAGCCAGCGCCGAGCGCAGGCCGAGCAACGACAGGATCAGGCCGCCCAGCAGCGGCAAGTGGTTCAAGGGAATGGAACGGATCATCTAGCAGGCCCTTTCGGGATTCGAAGGGGGAGGTCTCGCGGCGAGACTCTCACGGAACCAGGCGGCTCCGGGCGTGCCCTGGATGTCTCGCCTGACTTATCGGCGCCGCGGGGCATCAATCGGTGCAGGTCCACTGCCGGTGCGGCTGCCGCGACGTCTTCAACCGTCGGGTAGGGCGGGTGTTGAGGATCTGGCGACAACGCTGCGATTCAGGCTCAAGCGACGCTGCCCGCCGGCGCAGGGGCCTCGCGCGGCGGGAGCGGCGAGCTGGATGCTAGTCAGCGCGCCGTCTGATGCTAGACGATTCTCCGACTTGCTGAGGACTCTCCCGAGCACCCGCGTGTACGGCTGCGACATCGCCGGCCCGGGCGTTTTCACAGCGTTTGGGCGGTTGACTGGGTCGATAGAAATGGCATCTTATTATCCGGATGTACGGATGGAACAACCGGGAGCGGTACGCGTGCGCGATCTCGCCTCGATGGCCGGCCTGTTCCGTGTGCTGGGCGACTCCAGCCGCATGCGGATCTTGTGCCTCCTTGCGCAGGAGGAGCTCACCGTGGCCGAGGTGACGCGTGCGACCGGGCTCTGCCAGTCGCGGGTGTCGACCCATCTCGGCAGGCTGAAGGAGGCGGGCCTGGTCAAGGACCGGCGGGATGGGGCGTTCGCCTACTACAGCCTGGTGGAGGCCGGGATGGGGGAGGAGGCGGCGCGTGCTCAGGCGCTGCTGCAGGAAGGCGCGCGCGACCCGCTGCTGGATGAGGATCGCAAGCGGCTGTCCCGGTTGCTCGCGGCGCGCGGGCGGGGGAAGAGCTGGGCGGACTCGGTCGCGGGGAAGATGGACCGTCACTATTCGCCCGGCCGCACCTGGGAGGCCACGGCGTGGGGAGTGCTGGGCCTGGCGCGCCTCGGGGACGTGATCGACGTGGCCTCCGGGGACGGCGTGCTGGCCGAGCTGATCGCGCCGCGTGCGCGCTCGGTGACGTGCGTGGACATCAGCCGCAGGGTGACCGAGGCGGGACGCCGGCGGCTGGCGCACCTCAGAAACGTCACCTTTCGGCAGGGCGACATGCACTCCCTTCCTTTTGGCGCGGGGAAGTTCCAGCAGGCGCTGCTCATGAACGCGCTGACCTATTCCGATGATCCGGCGGGCGTCTTCCGCGAAGTCGCCCGGGTGCTGGAGCCACGGGGCATCCTCGTCGGGGTGACGCTGTCCCGTCACCAGCAGAGCTTCGTCCGCACGCGCTACGATCACGTGCGCCTGGGCTTCCTGCCGGAGGAGCTCTGCGCGCTGCTGGAGCAGGCGGACTTCGCCGTGGAGCTGTGCGACGTCACCGCGCGCGAGCGCCGCCGGCCGCACTTCGAGGTGATCACCTTTCACGCCCGGCGCTCGGGCGCGGCGGAAGGAGAGTCGGACACGCGATGAACGCCAGAGAAGCACGCGCGGCGCGCCTCAAGGAGCTGCTGCAGCAGCGCATCCTGGTGCTGGACGGCGCCATGGGCACGTTGATCCAGCGCCACGGGCTGGACGAGGACCAGTTCCGCGGCCTGCGCTTCCGCGACCACCCGTGCGAGCTGCGCGGCAACAACGACCTGCTCAGCCTGACGCGTCCCGACCTGATCTGCTCGATCCACGAGGCGTACCTGGAGGCGGGCGCCGACATCGTCGAGACCAACTCCTTCAACGCCAACGCCGTGGCGCAGGCGGACTACGGCCTGGAGGGGGAGGTGGCTGCCATGAACTTCGCCGCAGCGCGCCTGGCGCGCGCCGCGGCCGACGCCATGACGGCGCGCACGCCGGAGCGGCCGCGCTTCGTCGCCGGCATCCTCGGCCCCACCAACCGCACGGCCTCGATCTCGCCGGACGCGAGCAACCCTGGCCTGAGGAACGTGACCTTCGTCGAGCTGGCGCGCGCCTACGGCGAGGCGGCGCGGGCGCTCATCCAGGGCGGGGCTGACCTGCTCATGGTCGAGACCGTGTTCGACACGCTGAATGCCAAGGCGGCGCTGTTCGCCGTCCTCGAGCTGTTCGACGAGCTGGGCTGCACGGTGCCGATCATGGTCTCGGGCACGATCACGGACAGGAGCGGCCGCACCCTCTCCGGGCAGACGGTCGAGGCCTTCTGGACGTCGGTCAGCCACGCCCAGCCGCTCGCCGTCGGCCTGAACTGCGCGCTCGGCGCCCGGGAGATGCGGCCCTACCTGGCGGAGCTGAGCCGCGTCGCCGGCACCTACGTGAGCGCGCATCCCAACGCCGGGCTGCCGAACGAGCTGGGCGAGTACGAGCAGGGGCCCGAGTACCTGGCCGAGGAGCTGCGGGAGTTCGCCGCCAGCGGGCTCCTGAACATCGTCGGCGGCTGCTGCGGCACCACGCCCGAGCACATCCGCGCCATCGCCGCCGCCGTGGCCGGGCTGCCGCCGCGGCGCCTGCCCGAGGCGCCGCGCCGCTGCCGCGTGGCCGGCCTGGAGCCGCTGGCGATCGGCAAGGAGCAGAACTTCGTCAACGTCGGCGAGCGCACCAACGTCTCGGGCTCGCGCCGCTTCGCGCGCCTCATCATGGAGGGCAGCCACGAGGAGGCCCTGGCCGTGGCGCGCCAGCAGGTGGAGAACGGCGCGCAGGTCATCGACGTGAACATGGACGACGCCATGCTCGACTCGGTGCGCGCCATGGGCGACTTCCTGCGCCTCATCGCCTCCGAGCCGGACATCTGCCGCGTGCCGGTGATGATCGACTCCTCGCGCTGGGAGGTGCTTGAGGAGGGGCTGCAGAACGTGCAGGGCAAGGCGCTGGTCAACTCCATCAGCCTGAAAGACGGGGAGGAGACCTTCCTGGCGCGCGCGCGCCTGGTCAGGCGCTACGGCGCGGCCGTGGTGGTCATGGCCTGCGACGAGCGGGGACAGGCGGACACGAGCGCGCGCAAGGTGGAGATCTGCGCCCGCTCCTACCGCCTGCTCACCGAGCGCGCCGGCTTCCCCCCCGAGGACGTCATCTTCGACCCGAACGTCTTCGCCATCGCCACCGGCATTGAGGAGCACGAGCGCTACGCCCTGGCCTTCTTCGAGGCGGCGCGCGCCCTCAAGCAGGCCCTGCCGCACGCCCTGGTGAGCGGCGGGGTCAGCAACGTCTCCTTCGCCTTCCGCGGCAACAACCGCGTGCGCGAGGCCATCCACGCCGTGTTCCTCTACCACGCCATCGCCGCCGGCATGGACCTCGGCATCGTCAACGCCGGCCAGCTCACGCCCTACGAGGAGATCGACCCGGAGCTGCGCGCGCGCGTGGAGGACGCGGTGCTGTGCCGGCGCGCCGACGCCACCGAGCGCCTGGTGGAGATCGCCGCCTCGTTCAAGGGGGAAGGGCGCGTCGAGGGCGCGGACCTGGCCTGGCGCGCGGGGCCGGTCGAGGAGCGCCTCATCCACGCCCTGGTCAAGGGCATCGCCGAGCACGTCGTCGAGGACACCGAGGAGGCGCGCCGCAAGTGCGCGCGGCCGATCGACGTGATCGAGGGGCCGCTCATGCGCGGCATGAACATCGTCGGCGACCTGTTCGGCGCCGGCAAGATGTTCCTGCCGCAGGTGGTGAAGACGGCGCGCGTCATGAAGCGCGCGGTGGCGCACCTCGTGCCCTTCATCGAGCAGGAGCGGGCGCAGGCGGCCATGCCCAGGCCCAAGGGCAAGATCGTGCTGGCCACGGTCAAGGGCGACGTGCACGACATCGGCAAGAACATCGTGGCCATCGTCCTGGAGTGCAACAACTTCGCCGTGGTGGACCTGGGCGTCATGGTGCCGGCGGCCAAGATCCTCGAGGCGGCGCGCGCCGAGCACGCCGACGCCATCGGCCTCTCCGGCCTGATCACGCCCTCGCTCGAGGAGATGGAGCACGTGGCCGGCGAGATGCAGCGCCTGGGCTTCACCATTCCGCTGGTGGTGGGCGGCGCCACGACCTCGCGCGTGCACACCGCGGTCAAGCTCGACCCGTGCTACGACGGGCCGGTGGCGCACGTGCGCGACGCGTCGCGCAGCGTGGCCGCGTTCTCGGCCCTGCTGGCCGAGGACACGGCCAAGCGCGAGGCGTTCCTGGCCGGGCTGCGCCAGCAGCACGAGCAACTACGCGCCGATCACCGCGGGGTGCAGGCGGTGGCCAGGCGCCTGCCGCTGGCCGAGGCGCGCAAGGCGCGCCTGGTCATCGACTGGGAGAAGACGCCGCCGGCCAGGCCCAGCTTCCTCGGCCTCGAGGTGTTCGACGACTACGACCTGGAGCGCGTGGCGGCGTACATCGACTGGACGCCGTTCTTCTCGGCCTGGGAACTCAAGGGCAAGCACCCGGAGATCCTGGCGGACGAGAAGGTGGGGGCGGAGGCGACGCGCCTGTTCCAGGACGCCCAGGCCATGCTCGGCCGCATCGTCGCGGAGCGCTGGCTCAGGGCCAAGGCGGTCATCGGCTTCTTCCCGGCCAACAGCACCGAGGAGGACGACATCGAGGTCTACAAGGACGAGTCGCGCGCCGAGCTCTTGACCGTGATCCACTCGCTGCGCCAGCAGATCGTCAAGACCTCGGGCCGGCCGAACTACGCCCTCTCGGACTTCATCGCCCCGAAGAACAGCGGCGTGGCGGACTACATCGGCGGCTTCGCCCTGACCGCGGGCATCGGCCTGGAGGAGCAGGTGAAGCGCTTCGAGAGCCAGAACGACGACTACGGCAAGATCATGCTCAAGATCCTCGCCGACCGCCTGGCCGAGGCCTTCGCCGAGCACCTGCACGAGCGCGTGCGCCGCGAGTTCTGGGGCTTCGCCCCGCACGAGGCCGCGGCCGGCGAGGACCCGGCCAAGAGGAAGTACCAGGGCATCCGCCCGGCGCCGGGCTATCCGGCCCTGCCCGACCACAGCGAGAAGGAGAACCTGTGCCGCCTGCTGCGCGCCGGCGACAATGCCGCCATCCGGCTGACCGAGAGCTTCGCCATGCTGCCCACGGCCGCCGTCACCGGCTACTACTTCTCGCACCCGGACTCGACCTATTTCGGCATTGGCAAGATCGACCGCGACCAACTGGAAGACTACGCGCGCAGGAAGGGCACCGATCTGGAGACGGTGCGAAAGTGGCTGGCGCCGGTCCTGGCCTACGACGTGTGAGCGCCAGCCGCCGGTCCGCCGGCGGCGTTCAGCTCGCCCCGGCGGCCGGCACCTCGCACATTCCCAGCAGCCCCCTCCTCCTCCAGCCGACAGTGAGCAGCCAGCTTCGCGCCCGCGCCAGAGGCGCGTCCTCCCCCCTCTCGGCCAACCCACGGGGCACCTGCCCGCGGGTCTCCTTCCACCCGTCGAACCAGAATCCCGAGCCGAAGGGATCGAGGAGGGCCTTGCCCAGCCGCACCGCGTGCCGCCGAGCGTTGTTCAGCACGTAACAAAGAGCGTTCCGCACCTCGCGCGGGGTCCTGAGGATGCGACCGTGGTAGCGGTCCGCGAACACTCGGCCATGCCGCGCCCATAGGCGGTTCAACGCCTTGGCCACTCTGATGAGCAGTCCCTGCATACCGCGCGCCAGCGCGTTCTTCTCCGTTGCCTCACAGATCATGTGCAGGTGGTTCGTCTGCACCGAGTACTGCGCCATGCGGAAGCCGAAGCGGTCGCAGCCGGCGGCAAACGCCCGCTTCAGAGTGCGATACGCCTGCTTGCCGCGCAGGCCCGGCAGCCCCCGCTCGAGGCGAACGGTCACATGCACCGGGAAGCGCGACGCCAGCTCCTCGCGTGTCGCGTGCGAGACGCCCGCCCGCTCGCCCTTGGGCTTCCGCCCGCCGCCTGGACGGCGCCGCCGAGCGAAGGCGAACTCCTGCTGGAAGCCGATCGAGCGTCGTTTCCTCATCAGCTTGTTCGGCAGATATTACGTCGCGCGAAGCATCGCCGCCAGAATCCCTCACCAGGTGGCCAGCAACCGCCTTTGCTGGCACTCCTGACGTTCTTGTGCCACCGGCCGAAGGGTCGTCCGGCTTCCAACTACCAACCTCGAACCTCGAACTGGCGGCGGCGCCGGCTGGACCGGACCACAAGCTCGGACCCATTTGCTGCAGCGCCGCCGCGATGCGAGTCGGCGGCAAACCTGGATCGCCCGGGCTCTTTGGCGGAACCGGGACCACTCGCGGACTCAGAGCGTGAGCGCCTTGCGCCAGCCTTCGATGAGCGCCTGCTGGTCGGCCTGGAACTCCGGCCACACCGGGCGTTTGTTCGGCTCGGTCTTTGGGAGGCCGGTGAGACGGTGGAGCTCGACGACGGCGATCTGGACCGGGTCCCTGGTCCAGTGGCCGATGCCGGCGAGGATGGGGTCGTATGCTTGGAGCTGCAGGAGCCCGTTGACCGCGGCGACCGAGCCGTAGCGCTCGACGAGAGCGACGAGGCCGGCGGCGTCCTGCTCGCGCGTCAGGAAGTCGGCGGCGTACCCGAGGCACGTCGACAGGTTGTCGAAGCTGCTCGGGTCCGCAAACAGGTCAACGGGCGTGCCCTGGTCTCCCTCGGGAAGCAGGAGCCGCGCGAGGACGTCTCCCCGCATTGCTTCCCGTGCCGCGCGCGCCAGGCTGGTGGCGGAAAGACCGTCCCCTTGTACTAGTCGGATTAGCTCGTCGCCGAGGCCGAGCTGCAGCGCGGAGGCCAGCAGCCGCGACGGTTCCGACCCGTCACGGATCGCCGCCAGCAGCTCGTCCTTCATCCCGAGCCTCACCATGCCGGCAGCGCCGGTCACCTGGTCTCGTTCGAGGTCGGAGCGCGCGAGCCGCACGAGCTCGCCGCGAGCGTTCAGCGCGGCCAGGCGCTCGCCGTCCAGCGTGTACTCCGAATCCTCTTGGGGGCTCGCGTCTTCGTGGTCCTGCAGGATTCCCTGGATCCGAAAGACGCGGAAGGCCTCTTCGACCTCGGGGAGGCGCTTCGTCAGCTCGTCTGCCAGGGCCGCGTAGGACTCCGGGGTGGTGGTCTGCTTCGCGAGCTGGCCCAGGTCCTCCGGCAGAGGCAGTCCACAAAGGACCTGCAACGCCTTGAATCGGACGTCGTCCTGCCGTCTCAGTCCGTGGAGGAGGACCGACAGGTCGCCCTGCCAGAGGAACTCGAAACACGGCACGGCCAGCGGATCTCTGTCCGGGAGGCGCTCATAGGCCGCGCGGACGGCGCGCGGCCAGTTCCGATCGAGGGCCTTCTGGCAGAGGTCGTGGAGGCGGTCGAGTTCCGCGCTCGCGCAGGCGGCCGCGAGCGCCTCAGGGTCCGTGCAGGCCGTGAGGGCCACACTCGCCACGCGTGAATCGGCGTCCAGGAGGCGGGCGACGCGCGTCTCCGGGAGGAGTCGATCGAAGGGCGGCCCCCCGAGGGCATGGCACCGCACCGTGGCCGATGGGTCGTTCGCCATCTGGTCCACGGCGCCGGCGAAGGAGTCGAGGCGCCAGCAGTCGCCCAGGAAGTCCACGAACCGCTTGCGGAGCTCGAGATCCTTCCGTGCCGACACGGCATTCGTGAGATCCCGGCCGATGTTCGCATCCGTAGAAGATGAGAGCGACTGGGCCAGCCGCCGACCGGCACCGGAGACGTCCGTGGTGCCTTCCCACTGCTTGCCGCGGTAGGCGACGCCGGGATCGGCGGCGAGCGTGGGGAGGAGGAGAGCGTCGAGCAGCTCCGGGTCCTTCCGATCCAGACCGAAGCGCAGCACCTGCGCCATGGACCGCCGCTCATCCCGGAAGGCATACCAGTAGACCGCCTCGCGCAGGACGCCTTCGGGCAAGCGCATCAGCTCTTCGAGCGGCGGCGGATCTCCCCACGGCAGCCTCACCAGAAGATCCACCAACATCAGGTCGTAGGGCTTCCCTTCGGCCAGGAAGCGGTCGATCCCCTCTTGCCGTCTCATTGGATCGCCGGACTGGAAGAGCCCCAGGATACCCTGCCGCCGCACCAGCGGCTCGGAATCGGCGAGGAATCGGTCGAGCCACTCGCGGGGGAGCTCGCCCTTTGCCTTGCCGATCGCCTCGGTGGCGACCCTCAGGCGGAAGGCAGCCGGAAACTCGCCGAGGCGTTCCATCGCGTGGCGCGCTGCAGGTGTATCGCTCAGAAGCTGATTCGAGCTGCGGTTCTCCCAGTCGGCGAAAGTCGCCTGCTGAAAGAGCAGATCGAGGACGCGATCCAGCACCGGCACGGCCTTCGGATCGCCGACGCCCAGGAGGGTTTTCAGGTCCTCGAACAACGGCCCCTTCTCTCGATAGTGCGGCACGCCGTCGATCAGTTCGCGGAGGATCGGCAGCCCGGCGCCGTCCGGGCGAGAAGTCAACAGCCGTTGCACCCAGTCCATGGTCGCGGGCTGGAGCTCCGGGAGCCGCGTTCGCAGCCTCTCTGGGATGTGGAAGGACGGAAAGCCGGTTAGGCCCTGCAGACAGACCTGCTGCACGGTGTCGTCATCCCTCACGAGGAGCACGTCCACCAGCGACTCCGCGTAGTCCGGGTCGTTCAGACGCAGGATGACCAGAGTCAAGTCCCCACCCAACGTCTCGTGCGTGGCGAGGATCTCCTCCACGGAGAGCGTTCGGAAGACCGAACGGGCTCGCGGGCTCGTCACGTTCTCCGCTCCCAGCATCTCCCGCAGCATGCGACGCGCCTCCTCCACGGCCGCCGCCTCGCGTCCCTCCTGCTCCTCGGCAGCCGGCGCCGTTAGATCGGCCTGCGCGGCGGACGCCGCCTGCGTGTCCGGGTAGCGATCGATCACCTGCTGGAGCTGGAGCTGCGCGGCTTCCTCGTCCCCCCGCGCCCGCGCGATCCGCGCCATGCGCCAGGACGCCCGCGCCGCCAGCTCGCGATCGTCGCCGGCGAGGGTGACGCAGCGCTTGTACTCCTTCAGCGCCGCCTCCAGGTTCCCCTCGGCGGTCTCCTGGAACCACGCCTCCAGGTAGGCGTCCCGTGCGCTCTCCTGCGCGTTCGCCCGTGCGAACGGCCAGAGGAGCAGGAGGAGGAGGATCGTGCTCATGCACTTCATCGTGGTTCTCCCACCATGGCCATTGTCTCGGCCGCTCAAGGTAGGCCGCGCGAACGTCCGGCGTGTCACGACGACGTCATTCCGCGCGCTTTTGTCGTCATCCCGCGGGACAGAAGCGGTAGCCGTGCCCGAACTCCGTCACCAGGTGACGCGGCCGCGCCGGGTCGTCCTCGATCTTCTTCCTGAGCTTCAGGATGAAGTTGTCGACGGTCCGCTCGCTCGGGTAGGCGTCCTCGCCCCAGGCCTGGCGGATGATCTCCGAGCGCTTCAAGGGCTCGTCGGGACGCGCGGCGAAGAGACGCAGCATCTCCACCTCGAGATGCGAGAGGAGCGACTCCTTCTTGCCCTTCCACAGGCGGAAGCGCTTCAACGACACGCGCACGTCGGCGAAGACGAGCTCGTCCGCCAGCGTCTCGCCCAGAAGCTCGCGGAGCTGGGCCCGCACCCGCGCCAGCAGCTCGGACAGGCCGAACGGCTTCTTCACGTAGTCGTGCGCGCCGAGGTCGAGGGCCCGCACCACGTCCGCCTCCGCGTCCCGCGCCGACACCACGATGACCCTGGGTGAAGTAGGCAGAGAAGAGAGCGCCCGCAGCACGTCGAAGCCGCTCATCGAAGGCAGCATCAGGTCGAGGAGCAGGAGGTCGAAAGGCCGCTCGCGAAGTCTCGCCAGCCCCTCCTCGCCGCTCGACACCGACGACGCCTCGAGTCCCTCGAAGCGCAGGTTGTCGACCAGGCCGCGCGCCAGCGCCAGATCGTCCTCGATGACCAGGATGGTCCTCATGTCTCCTCCTTCTCCACCTTGAGCCGCAGCTCCGCGATCGTCCCGCCGCCCTCCGGAAAGCGCAGCACGAGGTCGCCGCCGTTCCGCCTGGCCGCGCGCCGCGCCAGGTACAGTCCCATGCCAGCGCCGCGGCTCCTCTCCTTCCGTCCCGACGAGCCGCGCATCCAGCGCTCGAACAGGTGCGGCCGTTCGTCGCTCGGCACGCCGGGTCCGGAGTCCGCCACGGTGAAGAGCGCGACGCCGGCCGCCGCGCGGAGGCCGAGCCGGACGCGCGCGGGCTTCCCCCCGTACTTCACGGCGTTGTCGGCGAGCACGTCGAGGATCATGCGCAAGTCGTCGCCGTCGCAGCGGACCCGGAGCGGCGCTGCCCCGACGTCTCCCAGGACGACCGCGCCGCCGTCCCTCTGCGCCAGCGCGTGGAACTCCCGCGCCGCGAGGAGGAGCGCTTCCCGCCCGTCGGCGGCGCCGCCGCCCTCCGCGGATTCGTCGCCCCGCGCCGCGGCCGCGAGGCGGTCGACCAGCACGCCGAGGCGCTCGGTCTCGGCGACGATGGTCTCCAGGTAGAGCGAACGGGAGGCCTCGTCGACGCGCTGCTCGAGGAGCGACTCGCCGTACATGCGCAGCACCGTGAGCGGCGTCCTGAGCTCGTGGGTCACGCGCGCGATGAGGTCGCCCTGCAGCGCGATCAGCTCGTCCGCCCGGCGCTGGTGGCGAGAGATCGCCGCGAGCAGGAGGAGGCCGAGCAGGACGTAGGCCAGCACGAACGCGCCGAGCAGAACCCGCGGATCGACCGGGCCGAACAGGCGCGAGTCGGGCAGGTCGAAGGCGACGGCGAAGCCGCCGAAGTCGAACGCGACGTCGCCGGATCGGACCACGCCGCCGAGAGTCGGACCCGCGGGAGGCGCGGCGGAGGGCGGGACGAGCCGCGCGGTCGCGCCGTCCGCCGCGAACCCGGCCGCGAACTCCGCGAGGTCCGTCATGCGCCGCAGCGATCCGTCCGCAACATTCGCCGCGAACCAGCCGTCGCGCAGGCAGAGCAGGCAGCGCCCGGGCGCGCCGAGCGCCACAACTCGGTGCCCGGCCTCCCGTATCCGTTCGGGCCAGCGCGAGCGGTCGACGAGCAGGGGAACCAGGTCCGCCCGTTCCGGCCGGAGCGCGGCGAGGGAGCGCAGCAGGACCAGCTCCTGCAGGTCGACGGCCCGCCCGAGGATCTCGCCGCACCAGGCGCGGACTTCCCCGTCCGCCGCGGCGCCGGCGGCACGGAGTCGCGCCCAGCGGCCCACCGCCGCCGGGACCTGGCCCTTGTCCGCGACCGCGAGCGCCGCGGCGACGAGCCTCGAGGCTCGCTCGTCCAGCCCCGCGGCGCGGAACGTCGACGCGGCGAGGAAGAGCGCGGCGATGCGCTGCTCGGGCGGGGCGGACGGCCGGAGCAGCGGATCGAGCGCCTCCAACGCGTCGACCTCGCGGCCGCGGGAAGCGAGCGCGCGGTGGCGGAGGATGGCCGGGTCGGCGAGGAACTCGGCGGAGGGCTCGTCCTGCACGGCGATCCGCTCCGGAAGGTCGAGGGGGAGCGCGAGCGCCTCGTTGTCCCGGGACAGCTCCTCCGCCAGCCTGGAGAGGAACCGCTCCTGCGCCTCGCGGCCGCAGAGTTCGCGGTCGGTGGCGATCAGCGAGCGGATGCCCGCGAGGCCGAACCAGAGCATGGGCACGACCGGCAGGAGCAGGACGAGAACGAGCAACCGGCGCAGCGTAGGGCGCGACATGACGGAAGAGAGTCTCGCAGATCCGCCGGCGGAAGTGTCACCCTGATGTCACGTCTCGAGGGGGAGTCGGCTCAGAGAGTGAGCGAGAATCCACCGAGCCCGAGCCGCGTGCGCGCACCTGGCTGCTCGCCGTCGGCTGGCGGAGGCGGGGGCTGGTGGGGATGGAAGAAGCTCCGGCTGCCGTGAGGATCTGAGCGGGTTCACGCGAGAGGAAACGCCGCCGGCGGACCGGCGGCGGCCGGCCAGGTGCAGCAGAGGTTGCGGTCGCCGTGGACGTTGTCGACGCGGCCCACGTGCGGCCAGAACTTGTGCGCGCGCGTCCAGGGCGTGGGATAGGCGGCCTGCTCGCGCGAGTAGGGTCTGTCCCAGCGGTCGGCGGTCACGCACTGCGCGGTGTGCGGGGCGCCCTTGAGCACGTTGTTGTCGGCCGGGAAGCGCCCCTCCTCGATCTCGCGCATCTCCTGGCGAATGGAGATGAGGGCCTCGCAGAAGCGGTCGAGCTCGGCCAGGGACTCGCTCTCCGTGGGCTCGACCATCAGCGTCCCGGGCACGGGGAACGACATGGTCGGGGCGTGGAAGCCGTAGTCCATGAGGCGCTTGGCCACGTCGTCGTTCTCGACGCCGGTCGCTTTCGAGAGGGCGCGCAGGTCGACGATGCACTCGTGGGCGACGCGGCAGCGCGCGCCGCGGTAGAGCACGGGGAAGTGCGGGTGCAGGCGCTCCGCCACGTAGTTGGCGTTGAGGATGGCCGTCTTGCTGGCCAGCTCCAGGCCGGAGGAGCCGAGCAGGGCGATGTAGGCGTAGCAGATCGGCAGCACGCCCGGGCTGCCAAACGGCGCGGCCGCGACCGCTCCCGTCGCGCGCGAGCCGCCGGTCGCGACCACGGGGTGGCCGGGCAGGAAGGGCGCGAGGTGCGCCGCGACGCAGATCGGGCCCACGCCCGGGCCCCCGCCGCCGTGTGGGATGCCGAAGGTCTTGTGCAGGTTGAGGTGGCAGACGTCGCCGCCGAGGTCGGCCGGGCGGCACAGGCCGACCAATGCGTTCATGTTGGCGCCATCCACGTAGACCTGGCCGCCGTGCTCGTGGATCACGCCGCAGATCTCCTGGATGGCCTCCTCGAACACGCCGTGCGTGGACGGGTAGGTGACCATGAGCGCGGCGAGCCGCGCGGCGTGGCTCTGCGCCTTGGCGCGCAGGTCGGCGACGTCGATATTGCCGCCCTCGTCGCACGCCACGGCCACGACCTTCATGCCGGCCAGGACCGCGCTCGCCGGATTGGTGCCGTGCGCGGAGGCGGGGATGAGGCAGGCGTCGCGCTGTTCCTGGCCACGGGAGCGGTGGAAGGCGCGGATCGTGAGGAGGCCGGCGTACTCGCCCTGGGAGCCGGCGTTGGGCTGGAGCGAGCAGGCGGCGAAGCCGGTGATCTCGGCGAGCCAGCGCTCGAGGCGACCGATGAGCTGGCGGTACCCTTCGGTCTGCTGCGGCGGGGCGAACGGGTGGATCTGGGCGAAGCCCGGGAAGGAGATGGGGATCATCGCGGCCGTGGGGTTGAGCTTCATGGTGCACGAGCCGAGCGAGATCATGGACGTCGTGAGCGAGATGTCGCGCGACTCGAGGCGCTTGATGTAGCGCACGAGCTCGTGCTCGGTGCGATGCTCGCGGAACACGGGCTGGCGCAGGAAGGCGCTCTGGCGGGCCAGGGGACCGAAGCCCGCCGCGTCC
>DYIW01000067.1:0-1507 GCA_020723465.1 Phycisphaera mikurensis | reverse complement strand
GGGGCGGCCGGCGGCACGCCGCCGGCGCCGCCGAAGGCCGCGTAGAGGTCGGCGAGGTCGGCCGGACCCACCGTCTCGTCCAGGGCGATGCCGATGTCGCCGTTCTCGAAGCGCCGCAGGTTGATGCCACGTTCCAGAGCGGCGGCGAGGATGGCGTCCGTGGGGCGCGGCCCGGGCCGCACGCGCAGGGTGTCGAAGGTGCGCGCGTACACCACGCGGTGGCCGAGAGCGGCGAGCGCGGCCGCGAGCAGGCGCGCCTGGGTGTGCACGCGCAGGGCGATGCGCGTGAGGCCCTCGGCGCCGTGGTAGACCGCGTACATGGAAGCGGTGACGGCGAGCAGCACCTGGGCGGTGCAGATGTTGCTCGTGGCGCGCTCGCGGCGGATGTGCTGCTCGCGCGTCTGCAGGGCGAGGCGCAGGGCGGGACGGCCGGCGCTGTCCCGCGACACGCCGACGATGCGGCCGGGGAACTTGCGCAGGTGCTCCTCGCGCGCCGCCAGGAAGGCGGCGTGCGGCCCGCCGAAGAACAGCGGCACGCCGAAGCGCTGCGAGCTGCCGACCACGACGTCGGCGCCGCATGCGCCCGGCGGCCGGAGCAGCGTCAAGGCGAGCAGGTCGCTGGCCACGACCAGCAGGGCGCCGGCGGCGTGCACGCGCGCCGCGACCTCGTCCAGCTCGAAGAGCGCCCCGTCGCTCGCCGGGTACTGGACCAGGGCCCCAAACACGTTCTCGTCGCAGCGGAACCGCTGCAGGTCGGCGACCACGACCTCGAGGCCGAGCGGCTCGGCCCGGGTCTTGACCACGTCGATGGTCTGCGGGTGGCAGTGGTCCGCCACCAGGAAGACGTTGGCCCGCGGGCGCCGCTCGAGCAGGCGGCGGCACAGCGTCATGGCCTCGGCCGCGGCCGTGGCCTCGTCCAGGAGGGAAGCGTTGGCGACCGGCATGGCGGTCAGCTCGGAGACCATGGTCTGGAAGTTGAGGAGCGCCTCGAGGCGCCCCTGGGCGATCTCCGCCTGGTAGGGCGTGTACTGGGTGTACCAGCCGGGGTTCTCGAGGATGTTGCGCTGGATCACGGGCGGGGTGATCGTGCCGCTGTAGCCCATGCCGATGTAGCTGCGGCACACGCGGTTCTTGCCCGCCAGCTCCTCGAGGTCGCGCAGGACCTCCTGTTCCGTGCGCGCGGCCGGCAGGTCGAGGCGCCCGCGCATGCGGATGGCCTCGGGAATCGTCTGATCGATCAGCTCGTCGAGGGAGCCGAGGCCGAGCGCGCGGAGCATGCTGGCGCGGCTGGTGGCGTCCGGCCCGAGGTGCCGGTCGACGAAGCGATCAGCAGGAGCAAGGGGATCCTGGGAGCAGTCCGAGGCCGACATGACGTTCTTTCCAGTGGGATGCGTTGGGACGGCGGGAAACGCTGAAAGGTAGCAGTCCGCGCCAGCCGGCGCAACGGACACGGCCGCGCCTCAGAGCCTGAGCAGGAATCCCCCGCGGCCGCGTTGCGAGCGCCGGG
>DYIW01000066.1 GCA_020723465.1 Phycisphaera mikurensis | reverse complement strand
GAGGTGAGGAGCGATCGCGGCCGTTTCCCTGGCCTCCGGGAGCGGCGTCGCGGCTTCCGGTGCAGACCGCGCGCGAGGAACGTGCACGGGCTCGCTGCCGGCGAAGGCGAAGCGGGCGTCGGGTGTGGAGGAGGCATGGCCGGTGCAAGTGGTACGCCGCCGCGACGGCTCCCTGCGCCAGGGAACCGCCGCTCCGCTCCTGCAAACGCGCCGCCTCGATGCTCAGGTCGAAGTGGGCCTGCTCCGTGACCACGTACTCAAGGTAGGCGCTCGCGGGCCAGGAGCCCGCTCCCGCCCCAGAAGGGTGCACCGCGCGAAGACGCGCGGTGAGATAGGCGTGGCAGCCGGTTTCCCGCACCCGAAGAGGAGCGTGGCCGAAGGAGCGCCACGGCTGAGCCGCAGGCGCCGCGCCCGTCGGACCCAGCCGCGGTCCGAGCTGAAAGCTGACAGCCGAAAGCTGACAGCTCTACCGGTAGGCGGTCGCGGGCAAGAGCCCGCTCCCGCCCCACAATGGTGCACCGCGCGCGGACGCGCGGTGAGATAGGCGTCGCAGTCGGTTTCTCGGAGTCGGAGGGGAGAGCGGAGCGATCGCGGCCTCAGCGCCTGGCGCCGTCCTCCGGCTCGGGCAACTGCTCTTCCAGGCGGCGGGTGAACTCCTCGTAGCGCGCCGGCGAGACCGCGCGCCCCTCCCGAAAGGCGATGGCGGCGAGCTGCTCCAGGCCGGCGGCGCGCGCCCGGTCGCCCAGCCGGCGGTAGAGCTCGCCCAGGTCGATGTTGAAACGCGCCACGTCCTCGGCGGTGAGTTCGCCCAGCACGCCGAGCGCGCCGGTCAGGTCGTTTCCCGCGATCTTGGAACGGGCAAGGCGGTAGCGCAGGTCGCAGCGCTCCTCGTCCCGGAGCTCGAGGTCCTCGAGCGCCGCCTCGTAGGCGAGAACCGCTTCCGAGAAGCGCAGGTTCTCCTCCATCCTGCCGCCGTGGTCGATCGCCTCGATGTACCGGGCGTGGCGGCTGCCTTCGACCGAGCGCAGGACGAAGTAGCCTCCGGCCAGTAGAATGAGGGCGAACGCGATGACCAGGTACTTGCGCGGCATGCGCCCATCATAGAGCAGAAGCCGCTGAGAGAGCATGAGTTCGGTCGATCCGGCGCCGGGAATGATGGGCAGCCGCGCGTCCAGGATCTCGGCGAGAGGCTCCTGAACCGTTTACCAGACGGCCGCGTTTCGTATAGACCAGTATGGCGCGGAGCCGAGCGGGCAGAAGACGGGTCCGCGGGCGGCGGACGAGCCGGTGCAGCGGAACCCGAAAGGAGCTCAGGAGAGGTGAGGATGTACACGACGGCCTGCCGTTCTGGCGCGCTGGCGAGGATGGTCTCCATCCTCGCGTTCTCGCTCGCCACTACCGCGCTGCTCGCACCACGCGCCCTGGCCGGCTTCAAGACCCAGCGGGACCCGGTTTACAAGTTCTCGCTGAAGGTGTTCGCCGACTGGAAGGAGGTTCCGACCGAGGCCGGGGACGAGATCGAGGTCATGAAGTTCTACGAGCCGGTGAGCCGGGGCGACTATCCGTCGCCTGAGCTCAGGGTGGTGCGCGTGGTGAAGGACGGAGCGCAGGCACCGACCACCGGACCGGGCGGCATCGACCTCAGCCAGATTCCGGAGGAGTATCGGGACCAGTTCCGGGCGAAGTCCGCCTGGGACGTGACGATGGGCCGCCTCTCCCTCATGGGCCTTGCCGCGCCCGATCCGGAGAAGCTCGAGCACCAAGAGATCACCACGGCGCGCGAGAAGGTCGTGGGCCGGCTGTGGGTCCACACCTCGCCCTTGCGCGTCGCCATCGGCTACGACGCGGTGCTGTACGCCTCGCTCGCCGCCTTCGAGAAGGACGGCGTGGAGTACGGCATCTTCCTCACCTGCTCGGAGCGGCGCGGCAAGAAGTTCGCCCCGGACTTCAAGGCCATCGCCCGCTCGTTCACCTTCTTCGACGAGCACGCGCAGGAGGTCGAGGAGATCGACGTCCTGAAGGACGTGAACATCAGCCCCAAGCGCAAGGCCGCCATCGAGGCGAGCATCATCAAGGGCTGGGCGGTGATCGTCAGCCCGAAGCGCAACTACATCGTCATCTACAACACGAACAACAACAAGAACCACCTGCTGGCCAAGGAGATCGCCGAGCGCATCGAGTGCCTGCGCGAGCAGGTCTACGAGACGCAGTTTCCGCCGCTCATGCCCATCGAGGTCGTGTCGATCGTGCGCGTGTGCGGCGACCGCGTGGACTATCACTCCTACGGCGGCCCCATGGGCTCCGCCGGCTACTGGAACAGCGCCACCGAGGAGCTGGTCTTCTACGACGCCAGTCCGGCGAAGAAGCCCGACGACGACACCCTGGCCGTGCTCTACCACGAGGCCTTCCACCAGTACATCTACTACAGCGTCGGCAACGTGGCGCCCCATTCCTGGTTCAACGAGGGGCACGGCGACTACTACTCGGGGGCGAAGTACCAGCGCGGGAAGTTCCATATTGGGCCCTTCCGCTGGCGCATCGGCGTGGTCAAGTCCGCCCTGCGCGAGGGACCGCGGCCCTGCCATATCGAGGTCGACGCCACCACTCAGGCGGAGCAGAAGGTCTGGGAGAACAAGGGCTACACGCCGCTCAAGGATCTCATCACGTTCAGCCAGCGCGAGTACTACTCGTATCCCGGCGTCAGCTACGCCCAGGGGTGGAGCCTCGTCTACTTCCTGCGCGAGATCGTGCCCAAGAACAAGGCGTGGAACAAGAAGTGGGGGCACATCCTGGACACGTACTTCGACACGCTCAAGGCGGAGGTGGAGAAGAGCGGTGAGCTGGTCCGCGGAGGCGGCGGGGACGAGGGCGAGGGAGGCGGCGGCGACGAAGGAGGAGAAGAAGGCGGCGGCGAGGAAGGCGGCGGCGAAGAGCCAGGGCCGGAGGAGCCGGCCGCGCCGGTCGAGCCCGGAGAAGGCGGCGAGCCGGCCGGACCGGCCGAGCCCGGAGACAGCGGCGAAGCGGGCGGCGCGCCGGGCGGTGACCAGGGCGGCGAGGAAGGCGAAGGCGAAGGCGAAGGCGGCGAAAAAGGCGGCGAGGGCGGCGGCGAGGGCGGCGGCGAGGAGGGCGGCGAGGAGGGCGGCGGCGAGGAGGGCGGCGGCGAGGAGGACCTCTCCGACATTCCTCCTCCTCCGCTCGAGTTCGGCAGCGAGGAGGCGCTGCGCAAGGCCCTGGAGGCAGCGTTCCAGGGCGTCGACCTCGAGGAGCTGGAGAAGGCCTGGATCGAGTCGATCCTGAAAGTGAGCGGCTGACGGCCGCGCCCCGGCGCGGCGTGCTCTACTTCCGCTGCTCCGGCCGCGGCATGTCCCAGGCCGTGATCCAGGAGTCCGCGCTCCTGGTGAAGCCATGCTCCTTGAGCAGCCGGCGCTCCATGTCCGGCATGTGCGCCGCTCCGTAGAAGATGGCGACGACGTCGTCCCCCTCCTGGAGCCGCGTCATGAGCGCGGCCAGCGCCGCCTTGTTGCGCTCGACCACCAGCACCGAGTCCCCTCCCTTGAGGCCCTTCTCGAAGCCGGCGGCGAGCCGCTCCAGGTCCTCTATCTGCTTGGCGAGGACCACCTTGAAGGCGCGGGCCTGATCCTTGGAGAACAGCGCCAGCAGCATGAGCGCCTGCTGTTCCAGCACTTCCTGCTCGTCGCCCGCTCCCTGCTTCATCCCGGTGAGAATCGCCTGCAGCAGCAGGGTGAACAGGTTCTCGCCCTTCTCGTCCATGAGCCGCAGGAACTCGTCGGGCGTGAGGTCGGCGTGGACGAAGTTGTCCCTGGAGTAGTCCACGGCGTCGAGCTGGAACTCGAGCTGGAGGAAGTCCTTCAGAGCGCGCTGCACCATGCTTATCGCCGAGTCCCCGCCCGGCTCCGGGCGCCGGTCCTTCGGCATGACGGCCTCGAACAGGAGCGAGTCGTAGGTGGCGAAGAGCGCGTTCAGCTCGTCGTAGTACGCCTGGTCGCCGACGTGCACCGCGGCGATCAAGTCGACCACGCGGTCCTTGGCGTCGCGGTAGCGCACGACCGCCGTTTCCAGGCGCGCCGAGCCGTCCTCCTCCTCGACGAAGCGCAGGAAGTCGCCTGGCTCCGCGACTTCCTCGGCGTCGGGCAGGCAGCCGGCCAGCGTGCCGGCGCCGAGCAGGAGGGAGAGCAGCGTTGCCTGGATCTTCATGTTGCTCCTTGCGCCTGGCGCCGTGTCACAGTCCGGAGAAGGCCGCCAGGACCGGCGCGTGATCGCTGGGCTTCTCGCCCGCGCGTGCCTTCAGGTCGATCTCCACGCCGGTGCAGGCGGCGAGCGCGCTTCGCGACAGCAGCGCGTGGTCGAGGCGCAGGCCCTGGTTCTTCTGGAAGCCGAAGGTGCGGAAGTCCCACCAGGTGTAGTGTCCGCCCTCCTGGTGGAAGGCGCGAAAGGCGTCGCTGAGGCCGAGGTCCAGGATGCGCGCCAGGGCGGCGCGCTCCGGCGTGGAGCAGAGGATCTGCTCGCGCCACGCCTCCGGGTCGTGCACGTCGCGGTCGTCGAAGGTGACGTTGAAGTCGCCGGTCAGGACGAACGGCTCGGCCAGGTCGAAGGTGCCGGCGATGAAGGTGCGCAGCCGCTCCAGCCAGGCCAGCTTGTGGTCGTACTTCTCGCAGCCGACCTCCTGGCCGTTCACCACGTAGACGTTCAGCACCTGCAGCCGTCCGATGGTGCCGCCGATGACGCGCCGCTCCAGCCCCTCTGGATCGCCGGGCAGGCCCCTGACCACGCTCGCGATGGGCTCGCGCGACAAGAGGGCCACGCCGTTGTAGGTCTTCTGGCCGAACGTTTCGACGTTGTAGCCCAGCTCCTCGAGGGGCTCGCGCGGGAAGGCCTCGTCCAGGCACTTCAGCTCCTGCAGGCAGACGATGTCCGGACGGACCTCATCGAGCCAGGGCAGCAGCCGGGGCAGGCGCGCGCGGACTGAATTCACGTTCCAGGTGGCGATGCGCACGACCAGCACTCTACGCGAAAGCGCCGCCGCTATCATCAGGCGCCGAGGTCTGAAGATGCCCGGCCCATCGCAGCACCGCCGCGATCAGATCGAGATGCACCGCAGCGTGGCGGACATGTACCGCGGGCGCGCGCGCCACCGCTTCGCCGCCGAGTTCCAGCAGGAGCGCAACGACCTCCTCATCTCGCTGGCGCCCGCCAGCGCGGAGGGCGCGGCCCTCGACCTGGGGTGCGGGACGGGCATCACGCTGAACCACCTGGCCACGCGCTTCGAGCGCGTCATCGGCCTGGACATCAGCAAGGAGATGCTCCGCGGCTACGAGGGCGGGCATCGCGCGGGCGCGCGCGTCGCCCTGCTTCTCGCCGACATGACGGCGCTGCCCATCGCGCCCGCGTCAATCGACGTCATCCTCTGCCGCTCCGCGCTGCACCACCTGGACGACGAGGCGGCGGCGCTGGCCGAGATGCGCCGCACCCTCAAGCCCGGCGGCTTCCTGGTCATCGGCGAGCCGGCCAACGACAACCCGCTGTTCCGCCTGGCGCGCTTCTGCGCGCGGCGCCTGCCGTCCTTCGGCAAGATCCACACCATCGACCGCGGCTACAGCCGGCAACAGCTCTTCGGCCTGCTCCGGCAGGCCGGACTCCGCGTATGCCGCGAGGTGCGCTACGGCTTCATCGGCTACCCGCTGTGCGACAATCCCGAGCTCGTGCCCGTGCTCAAGTGGCTGCCGGCGCCGCTGGCCGCATTCGCCGGCCGTGCCCTGCGCACGCTCGACCGCCTGCTGGCGAGGGTGCCGCTCATCCGCGGCCTTTCCTGGTACGTGATGCTGCAGGCGCGCCGCGCCGAGGACGAGGAGCCGGCGCGCGCGTGACGCCGCGGGCTACTCGGCGAGGCAGCCGCGCTCGCGCAGCACGTCGCGGGCGGCGTTGGCCACGAGCCAGCGCACGCGGTTCCGCTCCCTCTGCCAGGCCTCGCCGGCGTGGAACAGCCCCGCGTCCTTCTCCAGGAGCGCGTCGATCTGCTCGATGAAGGTGTCGCGGTCGCGCGCCTCGACCAGCCGCGCGCGGATGCGGTCCACGCGCGAATCGGCCAGGGAGAAGGTCACCAGCAGGCGGTTGCGCAGTCCCTCGTGCTCGTCGCGCAACGGCGCCTCCGGGTTGACGAACAAGTTGGCCGCGGCCTCGGTCAAGACGCGGCTCCTGAAGTACTGCAGGAAGCCGTCGCGCATGCGGTCGTAGAGGTGCTGGCGCCGCGCGTCCGGCGGGATGGGGGAGACATAGGAGCGATCGTGCAGGACCAGGCGCGCGTAGGCGATCACGTCCACGTCGGCCATCTCGATCTGGCTTTGCGAGGCGAAGGCGTCGTAGATGGTGATCTCGGCGTAGCAGTTGCCGATGCGGTCGCAGTAGGCGTGCTCGAAGAAGTCGGCGATCGCGTCGAGCGCTTCCTCGTGGTCGAACTGCCGCTCGAGCCAGGCGATCAACAGGTCGGTGTCGGGCGGGTAGCCGTAGAGGAGGTCGGCGAGGCTCTGCGACGGCGTCGACGGGCTGCCCAGGTCGAAGGCGCGGTTGCTCGCGTAGTCGTAGCGGATGCGGCGGAAGTACTGCGGGACGTTCTCCCAGGGCCGCATCACCTCGTACTGGAGCTCGGCGTCCGGGCTGTCCGCGGGCACGAAGCTGCGCGCCCCCTGCACCGGAGCGTAGATCTCGGGCTCGAAGAAGCGCGCTCCCGGCCAGGGCTTCACCACCAGCTCGCGCCGCGCCCGCTCGCGCAGCGCCAGGAGGTCATCGAGGCCACGGTCCTCGATCTCCGCGATGCGGGCGTGGACGTCCCGGATCAACGCCTGCTGGAGCTCCAGGTCCATCTCGGCGAAGAGGGCGAAGGCGCGAGCCAGGGGATCGGGCTGCTCCTCGTCTGCCTGGGCGGCGAGGGCGCAGAGGAGCAGCAGTGCGAATGCCGTCATGATGTGATCCGGGTCCAGTGCGCGGCCGGCCGCCGCGAAGCCCCGCATCCTACCCGGCGGCCGCGAGGGACTCGCCACCACGCCTTCTCGACCTCTCTGCCGCTGACCGGCGGGATCTTCGCGTGGCGCGCCAAGAGCTGGAGGCTCTCAGTTGTCAGCGGTCAGCTTCGGAAAGGGGATCTGCTTCTCCCGTCGACACGTGGAAGGCCGCAGCGGGATGGCGGGCTCTACTGACTGCCGAGTTCATACCTCCAACCTGCGGCGGCGTTCACGCTGCCCAAGGCAGGGGGATGAGCCGGGTGCCCAGGCAGAACCCAGGCGGCCCAGTTGGTTTGCGGCGCCGCCGCGACGTGATCTCCAACGGCCCTTCCGTTTCTCCTATGCTCGCTGACGAAAGGACGGCCGCATGGATGAGTCGATCGTGGTGACCCGGGGGCTGGGCAAGCGGTACGGGCGCTTCGACGCCCTCCAGGGGCTTGACCTCGAGGTCCGGCGGGGCGAGGTCTTTGCCTTCCTGGGGCCGAACGGGGCCGGCAAGACCACGACGATCCGCTTGCTCATGGGGCTCCTGCAGCCCAGCTCCGGCACGGCGCGGATCCTCGGCCTCGATTGCTTCGCCGACCGGGCCGAGGTGAAGCGCGCGGTGGGCTACCTGCCCGACGACCCGATCTTCTACGACTACCTGCGGGGCCGGGAGGTGATCCAGTTCGTGGGGGAAATGCACGGGCTGACGCGGAGAGAGATTCTGCATCGTTCCTCGCCGCTGATCGAGCGGTTCGAGTTGCAAGACGCCCTCGAGGAGTTCGCGGTCAACTACTCCCGGGGGATGAAGAAGAAGCTCGGCATGGTCTGTGCCCTGCTGCACGATCCGGCGCTGTTGATCCTCGACGAACCGACCAGCGGACTCGATCCTCTGGCGTCCCGGCTGCTGCACGAGCTGATCCGGGAGCGGGCGCGGGAGGGCCGCTCCGTGTTCTTCAGCACGCATCTTCTGGATCAGGCGGAGAAGCTCTGCGACCGCGTCGGGATCCTGTTCAAGGGCAGGAAGGTCGCCGATGGCTCCCTCGAGCAACTGCGGGCCGACCTGGCGGAGGGAGGCTCCCTGGAGGCGGCCTTCTTCGCCGTCACTTCCGCGGACGTGCCGGCTGAGGAGCGAGATCCGGGCGGGGCGCAGGCATGACCGGCCGGGCCTCCGAGGACCTGCGCGCGTGCCGCGCCCTGCTCAAGGTGGCGCTGCGCCGCAAGCTCAACCGGATCGCCGCCGGGTTCGCGAGGCGCGGCAAGAAGCAAACCGCGACCGCCCGCGGCGCGACGCCTCCCAAGGTGACAGGGAGAGGCGTCCTGTTCGGCCTCCTCACCATTATCTTCCTGCTCAATGGCGTCGTCGTCACGGCAGGCTTCTACTCCAACCTCGAACGTGTGGCCGGAGTACCTGGCACGCCCGGCGCCGCCCTGGCGGTTCCCGACGAGACAGGGATCCGCCTGGCCGTCGCGGTGCTCCTGACCGTCGTGTCGCTCGCGCTCCTCTTCCTGAACGCTGGCATGGCGAACCGGGACCTCGGACAGGTCGAGTGGAGCCTGGAGTGGCTCTTCACCTTTCCGGTGAAGTCGCGGGTGCTGCTTCTGTCCCAGCTTGCCGAGCACACCCTCGGCAACGAGTGGGGCTGGTTCATCTATCTGCCCTTCTTCTGCGTGAGCTGCTGGCGAGCGGGGTTTGGATACCTCTCGCTGGTGCCGGCGCTCGCCTGCACCCTTTATCTGCAGCTTCTCCTCGCGGCCCTCCGGGTGTTCGCGGAGACCTGGCTGCGCAAGCGCCTCGCCCGCGCGCAACTGAAGAACGTCCAGGCCGCCTGCACCGTGATCGGCATCGTGCTCCTGTTCGGCTGCTTCTGGATGGTCCTGGGACACGGGCAGCAGGGGCCGGACGCGCTGCTCTGGTGCGGCAGAGCCCTCGGCGCGCCTCTGGCGTGGACGCCGTTCGCGGTTCCAGTCCAGCTCTGCCATGGAGCGGCAATGGCCGTGATTGCCTCCTGCGTCATGGCGCTCTACGCGGTCGTCTTCGGTCTGGGTGGCACCGCCGGGGCGGGGAAGCTGATTCGGACCGGACTGATTGCGGAGGCGGGAGCATACCAGGGCACGCGCCTCCCCTCGGCCGCCCGGCGCGTTCGGACCGATCGCTTCGGCCGGTTCCGGGGAGTCGTGGCCAAGGACCTGCGTCTGCTGTTCCGCGACCGCAGCCTTCTGGTTCAGACCCTCTTCGTGCCGGCGGCGATCATCGGCCTCCAGATCCTGATCAATCCCGGGCTGCTCCACGCCATCGGGTCGAACTTCAACCATGCCGCGATGACGGCGTTCGGCGTGGGGGCGTACGTGCTGATGTTCAGCGCCTTTCACGTTCTGGCCGTGGAGGGGAAGTCGCTCTGGCTCCTCTTCTCCGTGCCGGTTCCGCTCGAGCGGGTCATCCTGCAGAAGGCGGTGCTCTGGGGCGTTTTCGCGTCGGGCTTCCCGCTGGTGGTGCTGATCGGCTCTCTCACCCGGCTCCGAGCGTTCGATTTCCAGAGCGCCGTCAACACCTTCATGGTCTTTCTCGGCCTGTTTCTCTACGCCTTGATCGCCGCCGGGATCGGCGCTCTCGGCACCAACCTCCACGAGGATAATCCGCGGCGCCGGATCGGCCCGGCTATGCATTACCTCTTCATGCTCCTCGCCGCGTTCTACAGCTTCGCGATCTACACGCCCGAGATCTGGAACAAGGCGGCGATGGTGATCCTCTGCTCCATGCTGGCCTATGCCATCTGGCAGCGGGTGCGTGATCACGCGCCGTATCTTCTCGATCCGACCCAGGCCCCGCCGCCCACCATCTCGCTGGCAGACGGCCTGGGCGCGGCGCTGGCCTTCTTCGTGGCCCAGGGCGTCTGCTTCGCGCTTCTCACCGCGAAGGGGGGACTCGCGCCCGGGCTCAGCCTGGTCCTCGCGTACGGCGTGGCCGGGATGAGCGTCTGGCTCCTCACGAGCCTGATACTGGTCAGGCGAGCTGTGCCGGGGCTGCCGGAGCGCATTGGTTACTGCCGGCCGCTCGAAAACCGGAACCCGGCCGCGGGCAGGGCGCTTGTGGAGGGGATCGGTCTTGGCGTCGCCGCCCTGGTCATTGGCAAGGCCTATGTCTTCGGCATCGAGCACGCGGAGCCCCTCATGCGCATGAAGGAGGCGATGATGCCCCACGTGGAGCAAATGCCCGAGGGGATGGGAGTCTGGTTCGTCCTCTCGGCCGTGCTGCTTGCCCCGCCCTTCGAGGAGTTCATCTTCCGGGGACTGGTGTTCCGAGGTCTCCGGCGGAGCTGGCCCAAGGGAGTGGCGATTCTGGCGAGCGCTGCCGTCTTCGCCGTGGTCCACCCGCCGATCTCCATGATCCCAGTCTTCGCGCTCGGCGTGGCCACCGCTGTCAGCTTCGAGCGCACGCGCCTGCTGGCGGCTCCCATGATCGTGCATGCCGTGTACAACGCGGGCATCCTGTTCCTGTAGCGGCGCCAGCCTGGGCTCGTGGTCGCAGGCGCGCTGCCGCTCCGAGCGGATTTGTTGCGGCGCCGCCGCGCTGTGCGCTTGCGCCGCACCCTGTCCGGCGTCCAGAATCGGCCGCGTGAGAACCACGACGATCCTGCTCTTCGTCTGTCTGTGCGCCGTCCTCTCCTGCGACGCGCTCACCGACAGGTACGACCGCTTCATGAAGGGGACCGAGCCGGACCGGGCCGAGCCGACGGTCCCGCCCGCGCCGGGGGAGCCGCGCGCGGCCCCGGCCCAGCCGAAGGTGGTGGTACTGGCCCTGCCCGGCCTCGATCCCGAGCTGGTCGAGCGCGGCATGATGGAAGGGTGGCTGCCGGGCTTCCGGCGGCTGCGCACGAACGGCACGCTCCTGCGGCTCGATGCCCACGTGCCGGCCTGCGCCACCTCCGCGGCGGCCACCTTCCTCGCCGGCGCCGGACCGAGCCGACACGGCCTGTTGGGCGACTGGGTCGTGGACCTGGAGGGCGGGCGCCCCGCGCTCGCCGCGGGCGCCTGCCGCGTGCGCATGGCGCCGCTCGCGGAGCTGTTCCCGCGCGGCGCGCCGCAGGGCTTCCCACCGAGCCTGCCGCTGTTCGAGTCGCGCCTGGAGGAGCGCTCCTTCCTGCAGACTACCGGCGCGGGAGACCTGCGCTGCGTGGTGCTGCGCTGCCCCGTGGGCTTCCCCGCGCTCGCGGGCGGCAGTCTCAAGATCCTGGGCGCGGGCGCGCTGCCCGACCTGTCGTTCGCCGCGGGCGCATACACCCTGGCGGTCGAGGACGCCGCGCTGCCGGAGCGGCGCGAGACGCCGCGCGGCGGCATCATCCTGCGCGCGCTGCCGGCCACGCGCGGCGCGGCCCGCGACACCTTCATGATCCCGGTGGCCGGACCGCCGGCGCTGGCCGCGGGCGCGAGCGGCAGGGTGGTGGCGACGATCGAGCTGCGCGCCGCTTCGGACCGCTCGCGCGCCACGGCCGTCACCCCCGACCACCGGGTCGAGGTGGCGGCCGGCCGCTGGTCGGAGCCGCTGGTGCTGCGCTTCGCCGTCGCGCCCGGGCTCGACCTGTTCGGGCGCGCGCGGCTGTACCTCCGGCCGACCGGCACGCGGCGCATGGAGCTGTACGTCGAGCCGCCGGACTTCGATCCCGTGCGGCCGCCGGCCTGGCAGGCGCTCTCCTGGCCGCGCGACTGGGGTCGCGAGCTAACGGCGCGCACCGGGCCGCTGCCGCGCCTGGCGCCGGCCTTCCCGGGTGCCGCCTTCGCCGACGCCGTCCTGGACGCGCGCGACGTCGCCGCTTCGATCGCGTCGCAGTTCGCCATCGAGCGTCACCTGTTCGAGTGGGCCCTGGTGCAGGGCGACTACGACGTCCTCTACCAGTCGTTTCCGCTGCTCGAGGACACGGCCGCCATCGGGCCGGGCGCGGCCGAGGAGATCGAGTTTCTCGGGCAGCGCGTGCCGCGCCAGCTTCTGCTCAACGCCGCCACGGCCGCCGCCGATCAGCTCGTGTCCGCGACCCTGGCGGTCGTGGACAGCGGCGTCCTTGGCCGGGGAGTGACGGTGATCGCGTATTCGCCGTATGGCGCCAGGATGGCCATGCGCGCCGTGGATCTGAACCGCGTGCTCCTGGAGCGCGGCGACCTGGTGCTCTCCGGCGCGCCGGAGCGGCCGCTGTTCGAGCGCATCGACTGGAGCCGGACACGCGCCTGGGCCGCGGGCGCGGGCGGCATCCACGTCAACCTGCGCGGCAGGGAGCCCGCGGGCATGGTCGAGCCGGCCGCGCTCGACGCATACCTGGCCGGGCTGAGCGCGCAGCTCTTGACGCTGCAGGATCCGGTGAACGGCGCGCGGGTCGTGCTCTCGGTGCGCCGCGGCGCGGAGCTGGCGCCCGCCCGGGACGGGGCGCCCGACCTGCTCGTCGGCCTGGCGGCGGGGTACACGATCTCGTTCGACGCGGCACGCCTGCTGCGCGCCGGCCCCTGGCTCAGCTCCATCGGCACGGCCGCGGGCAGCGGGCCAGCAGGCTGCGATCCCGCGGTCGTGCCCGGGCTCTTCGCCATGTCGCGCCGCACCCTCATGCACCAGAGCGTCTCGCTGGAGCAGGTCGCCGCGACCATTCCGGCGCTGTTGGAGCAACCCGCTCCGCCCGGTCTGGCCGTGGCGCCGCTGCTGGTGGGCAGACCCATGGAGCGCGCGCCGGAGGAGGTCATCCGCCGCGAGCGGAGCGAGGTGGAGGAGGCGGAGGAGCCGGAAGAAGACGGCGGCGAAGAGTGACCGGGCGGCCTCAATTCCCCAGCGGCTCGAGCACGATGTTGCAGCGCTCCGTCGCGCCGTCGGTGATGATGAGCTGCGGCACCGCGCGCGCCCGGGAATCCGGCGACTCCACGCGCAGGGTGTAGCGGCCGGCCGGGAGGTCGTCCCAGCGCAGGGTTCGGTCCGAGTGGGGGTAGTACGCCGGGAAGGTGTCAGGGTCGAGGTCCGGCTCATCCAGCCAGACCGGCTGAATCTGGACCCAGTCGAGCGCGGCGCCTTCAGCTCCTGCGACCGTCACCTCGAGCGACCCCAGGGCCAGGGCGAACTCGACTTCGTTCTCCGCGCCCGGCGCCAGCTCGACCGTGCGCTTCTCGGCGTACACGGTGCCGTCACAATCGTCGCGAGTCACCATGCCTGGGGCGCCGGCCAGCACGTCGTAGCTGCCGGCGAGGAGGCCCGAGAGGGCGGCCGTGCCCGAGGCGTCCGTCTCGACCTTGGCCACGAAGCCGCGGGTTGGGTCGGCCACGAAGCCGCGGGTTCCCGGCAAGCGCTCGCCGCCGGCGCGCGCCACGACCACGCGCAGATCGGCTCGTTCCACGCCGGTGAGGTCGAAGGCCACCTCGGCGCGGTCTCCCTCGGCGAGCACGACGTCGCGGGCGAGCGCCCGGACGAACGCGCCGGAGGCGTCCAGCTCGCAGGTGACCCGCGCGAAGCCCGGGGGTAGGTCGCCGAAATGGAAGGCGTCCTGATCGTCCAGGACGGCGCGGCGCAACAAGCCGTGCTCCTGCATGCGGAGCGAAACGACCGGTCTCGGGCCCGAGCATCCTTCCCAGCCGCGGACCGTTCCGGCCACGGAGGCCGCGGCCGGCAGCACCAGGTCGAGGACCAGCCGGTCCTGCGCGGGCGGTTCGATGGCACGGGTGAGCAGGGGATGGCCGGCGGCGCGCACATGCATACGGTGCGGCACACGCGGCCGGGAGGCGAAGTGGAAGGCGCCGTTCGGTCCCGTGCGGCACGCGGTCTCCGCGCCGGCAAGCTGCGCTTCCAGCCGTTCCTCGACGAGGCGCAGGCGCGCGCCGGCCACCGGAGCGCCGGCGCGCTCGAGCACGCGGCCTTCGATGGAGAAGGAGGGCTGCAGCAGCAACGTTTCCGTTATTGGATCATGCGGCGCCGGGGCCGGGACCGTGAAGTCCGCGCTCGCGCAGGCGCCCGCGGAGCTGGTCACGAAGACCCGGTAGCGCGCGCCGGGCTCGAGCCCTCGGATCTGGAAGCGGCCTTCATCGAGCCAGGTCACGCCGCGCGTCCGGATCGGGTCAGGCACGAAGCCGCCCGGGCCGTCGCTGGACAGGAAGTGGCGCTCCGTGGCCACGTCGAGCTTCTCGCCCGCACTTCCGCCGGCCACGAGCCCGATGAAGGTCGCGCCTTCCAGGAGGACCACCCTGACCCGCTCGCCCGGCCGGGCCTCGCAGCGGGCGAAGCCCAAGGTCTCGTGCTCGACCCAGAGCGACGGTGACTCGAGAGGCTCTGGGAAGACGGTGAAGCGGAAGGAACCCCACTCATCGGTGATGCGCGTGTCACCGCCCGGGATCATGACGCGCGCGCCGGCGACCGGCGCCAGCGTGCGGTCCACGACCTCGCCGAACACGGCCGCGAAGGGCGCGAGGCGGATCGTCACGGCGTCGTCGCTCGCACCCGCGAAGACTCTGGCCGCGTTGCTCACGTGCCCTTCCGCCTCGGCCTCGAGGAGGGCTTCCCCCCGCGCCACGTGCGGGAAGAAGAAGGCGCCGCCGGAGGCCGTGATCTGCCGGGCGTCCTGCAGCGAGACGCGAGCGCCCGCGAGCGGGTTGCCCTCCAGGTCGAGGACCGCGCCTCGGACCTCGTACGTCTGTGCGAGGCGCAGGGGCCCGAGGTCCAGGTCACCGTCTGGCTCCACCAGAAACGGCCCGCAGTTCACGCCGAGAACGCCGTCCGCCGACGCGGCGGCCAGGCGGATCCGGCCCGGAAAGACGGAAGCAAAGAGGAAGCCGCCCTGGGCGTCCGCTTCCTGCGCACGCACCGCGGGCGAGTCGTCGCAGAGAACGACGTGGGCCCCGGGGACGGGCTGATCGTGGCTGCCGGAGACGAGGCGCCCGCGCACCAGCGGCAGCGGCGCGTCCGCGTCGTGCGCCGGCGCCGTGGTGACGTCTGCCAGAGCGTCCTCTTCGAGAACGCCGGGCGCCGCCGCCTCGCGCTGTTCCTGCTGAGGCGCGAGGACCTCGGGCCCGCCGAGCCGCTCCTGCGGCACGGTCGGGCCCGAGGTAGGCACGGCGGGCAGGTCCGGCTCGCCGTCTCGGAGAAGCAGCAGCGCCGAGGCGAGAGCCAGCAGGACGGTCATTCCGGCGAGGGAGCGCGCCGTGCGGGCGTTCATGGGGCGCTCACCGGACGGAGGTGACCTCCTTCACTTGTTCGTCGGTCAGCTTCACCTTGGCCTTGCCGCCCTCGGCCGCGATCTTCTTCAGGTCGTCCCAGAGGTGCGGAAACTCCTTGAAGTTGCTCCGGTCGACGGTCATGGAGCCGCCCGCGCCGGAGACCTGGATCATCTCGACCGTGAGGTGCGGGTCGTAGCCCGCCCTGACCGTGCCCGTGACCGTGGCCGTCACGCCGTAGAGAGCGGGACACAGGGCGAGCAGCAAGCCGAACGGAGCGAGGCGAGTGCCGAACCGCGAGATCATGCGTTCCTCCAGGAAAGGGGACACCGAAGCAACGCCCCTATCAATCCGCCAGGGCCGGGAGAATAACGCGAGATCGCGAGGAACAAGGAACGAGTCGCGGTCTTTGCGAGGCATCGCCCCGCCGCCAGCGAGGCGTGGAACCGCGGGGACGAGGCGGGGCGCCGGGAACGCGGTGCGCCCGCGCCGCCCGGGGGGACGCGTGCGCGGTGCTCGGAGTCCTGCTGCCCGCTTAGATCCGCGGCCTGGCCCAGTTCGAGTCCTTGCGCCGCGTGCCAGGGAGCTTCGTGGACGAACGGCTGGCCGCGCGCTTCTCGGCATTGCTCTGCCAGGTGCGCGCGCGGCGAAGTACCCTCGGTCTACGTGCTCGTGGAGCGCCGCGCGCGCCGCGCCAGAGGAGACGTTGTGCCACTAACCGCCAGGATCTTCGCACGGCACAAAGATCCCGAGCTTCCTCGCCGAGAACCCGAGGAACTCGAGCGCATTGAGGCCGGCAGTCAGCCGAACGGTCTTCCGGCTTCCAACTGTGGACTTCGAACTTCGAGCTCGCGGCGGCGCCGGCCGGACTCGACCGGCGAGCGAGGACACGTTTGGTGCGGCGCCGCCGCGATGTAGGCTCGATGGCGAGGAGGGAACCCCGTGTGGCGGCGTGATGGACAGACTCCGCGATCGGGACGGAGTGCCGCGATGTCAAGGCCCGGAGGGGCCGTCGAGCGCCGGCGGGTGACACGGCCGGGGCCGGCCGCGCTCAGCCGTCGACCGGCTCGAGGACGATGCGGCAGTGCTCCGTCGCGCCGTTGGTGATGGTCGGCGCGGGCACGTCGCGCGTCTGGAGGCCCCGCCCTTCTGCGTGCAGGGAGTAGCGGCCGGCCGGGAGGTCGTCGATACGCACGTTTCCGGCTGGGTCGGCGTAGTACTGAGAGAAGCAGGAGGACGAGATGTCCGGATCGTCCAACCGCACCGGCTGGACGTAAGCCCAGCCGAGGTCGGCGCCCTCCGGACCTGAGACCGTCACCACCAGCGATCCCAGGGCGAGGGCGAAGTCGACCTCGTTCTCCGCTCCCGGCGCCACTTGCACCGTGCGCTTCTCGGCGTACTCGCCCTCCCGTGCCAGCGTGCTGGGAGCGCCTACCAGCACCTCGTAGCTGCCGGCGAGCAGGCCCGAGATGGCGGCGGTGCCCGACGCGTCGGTCTGGGCTCTGGCGCGGAAGTCGCGGGCAAGATCCCACAGCAAGACACGGATACCGGGCAGCGGCGCAGCGCCCATGCGCGCCACGTGCACGCGCAGCTCGGCTCGCTGCAGCCCGGCGAGGTCGAAGGCGACCTCGGCGCGGTCTCCCTCGGCGAGCACGACGTCGCGGGCGAGCGCCGGAAGGTACGCGCCGGAGACGTCGAGTTCGCAAGTGACACGGGCGAAGCCCGGGGGCAGATGGTCGAAACCGAAGGTGCCCCGATCGTCCGGGAGCGCACGGCGCAGGATACCGAGGTCCGGCATGCGGAGCGACACCACCGGCCTCGGGCCCACGTCGTCCTCATTTCCTCGAATCGTTCCGGCCACGGAGGCCGCGGCCGGCAGCACCAGGTCGAGGACCAGCCGATCCTGCGGGGGCGGCATGATGGCGCGGGCGAGCGAGGGATGGCCCGGCGCGCGCGCGTGCAGGCGGTGCGGCACACGCGGCCGGCACGTGAAGCGGAAGGCGCCGTCCGCCTCCGAGAGGCACGTCGTCTCCGCGCCGGGAAGTTGCGCTTGCGGCCGTTCCTCGACGAGGCGCAGTCGCGCGCCAGCCACCGGAGCGCCGGCGCGATCGAGCACGCGGCCTTCGATGCAGAAGGAAGGCTGAAGCAGCAGCGTCTCCGTGATCGGGTCGCGCGGCGCCGGGGCTGGGACCGTGAACTCCACGCTCGCGGAGGCGCCCGCGGAGCTGGTCACGATGACCCGGTAGCGCGCGCGCGGCTCGAGCCCTCGGATCTCGAAGCGGCCTGCATCGAGCCAGGTCACGCCGCGGGTGCGGATCGTGTCAGGCACAAAGCAGTCCTCGCCGTGGGCGGACGGGTAGTGGTGCTCCGTCGCCACCTCGAGCTTTCCGCCCGCATTCGCTCCGGCCACGAGCCCGGAAAAAGTCGCGCCCTGCTCCAGGACCACCCTGGCCCGCTCGCCCGGCCGGGCCTTGCAGCGGGCGAAGCCGCGGGTCTCGTGTTCGACCCAGAGCGAAGGCTGCTCGTCACGCGGAGCGATGGTGAAGCGGAAGGCACCCCACTCATCAGTGACGCATGTCTCTCGGCCCCCGAGCATGACCCGCGCTCCGGCGACAGGCAGCAGGGACTGGTCCACGACCTCTCCGAACACGGCCGCCACGGGCGCCAGGCGGATCGTCACGGGGCAGTCGGTCGCGCCGGCGAAGACCCTGGCCGTGCCACGATCGTGCCCTTCCGCTTCGGCCTCGAGGAGCGCTTCACCCCGCGCCACGTGGGGGAAGGAGAACGCGCCGCCGGAGTCCGTGGTCTGCTGGGCGTCCTGCAGCGACACGCGGGCGCCCGCGAGCGGGTTGCCCGCCAGGTCGACGACCGCGCCTCGCACCGCCGCGGTCGCGGTCAGGCGCAGGGGCCCGAGGTCCAGCTCGCCGTCCGGATCGACATGAAACGGCCCGCAGTTCAGTCCGAGAGCGCCGTCCGCCGACACGGCGGCCAAGTGGATCTCACCCGGACGGACGGAAGCGAAGAGGAAGCCGCCCTGCGGGTCCGTCTCCCGCGCGCGCATCTCTGGCGATTCCTCGCTCAGGACGATGTGGGCGCCGGGAGCGGGCCGATCGTCGCTGCCGGAGACCAGGCGCCCGCGCACGAGCGGCAGGCGCGCGTCCTCGTCCCGGGCCGGCGCCGCGGCCTCGTCCTCGAGAGCGCCCGGCGCCGCCGCCTCGCGCTCTTCCTGTTGAGGCAGAAGGGCCTCGGGCCCGCCGAGCCGCTCCTGCGGCACGGGCGGGCCCGAGGAAGGCACGGCGGGCAGGTCCGGCTCGCCGTCCCTGAGCAGCAGCAGCACCGAGGCGAAAGCGAGCAGGACGATCAATCCAACGAGGGAGCGCGCCGTGCGGGCGTTCATGCTGCGCTCACGGCACGGGGGTGACGCGGGTCACCTGGTTGTCGGTCACGGTCACCGTGGCGTTCCCGCCATTCTCGGCGATGCGCTTCAGGATCGCCCAGAGGTGCGGGTACATGTCGAACGCGTCCGCGTCGACGATTACGTGGCCGGCCTCGCCGGCGACCTTGATGATGTCCCGGTCGTGCGCGTTCTTGTACAAGCTGGCCGTGCCCGTCACCGTGCACGTCGCGCCGAAGAGGGCGGGGCACAGGGCGAGCAGCAAGGCGAAGGGAGCGAGGCAGGTGGCGAATCGCGAGTTCATGCGTTCCTCCAGAAAAGGGGACACCGAAACAGCGCCTTTATCAATCCGCCAGCCGGAGAAAATAACGCGGCGTCGCGAGGAACAAAGAGCGAGGCGCGGTTCTCGCACGGCATCGCCCCGTCGCCAGCGAGGCTGACGGCTTGCCAGCCCTTGCGCGCGTGCGCCGGCGGCGCTCGACCGGATCGTGGTCATCCTCCTCGAACCGAAGCAGCGGCACGTCGCCCGCATGCGTCCCCGGTCCTGTAACCCCGTTTCGTGCGCTCCGTCTCGCGCTGCGGCCGCGTGATGCCGCCGCGTGGAGCGCTCGCGCATGAAGAAGAACCGGGGCAAGCCCCATGATCGCCTGCTGCGCGTCGTGCTGCGCCGCCTGGCGGACGCGCGCGCCGTGCTCGAAATCCTGCTGCCCGCGGAGATCCGCGGCCTGTCCCAGTTCGAGTCCTTGCGCCGCGTGCCCGGCAGCTTCGTGGACGAACGGCTGGCTGCGCGTTTCTCGGACGTGCTCTTCCACGTGCGCGCGCGCGGCGAGGAACTTCTGGTCTACGTGCTGGTGGAGCACGTGCGCGCCGCCCCGCGACGGCTGCCGCTCCACGTGCTGCGCTACGTCACGCGCATCCTGGAGCAGCATGACGAGGACCATCCCGACGAGGACACGCTACCGCGCGTGGTGGCGCTGGTGATCCACCAGGGAGATGCTCCGTACCGCGGCGCGCGGCGCATGGCTGACCTTTTTCCTTCAGGCGAGGCCAGTTCCTTCGCGCGCTTCACGCCGGAAGTGGATTTCGTCTTCGCCGATCTGGCCTCGATCTCGGACGAGGTGCTGCTCGGCCTGCACCTCGTGGGAGCCGCCTTCTCCGCGGCAGCGCTGCTTCTGATGAAGTACGTTGGAGATGAGGAACTCTCGCTGCGCATGGCAAGCTGGACGGAGGTCTTGCAGGCGGCCGCGGCCGGCGGCCCGCCGCGCCTGGCGCTGAGGCGTTTGCTAACCTATCTGATCATGGCGGCGCGGGACAAGGCTGCTTCGGATGCGCTGGCCGACACCGTGCCGGAGGGCCAGGAGGTGTACATGACACTGGCGAAACGCTTGCTGCAGGAGGGGCGTGCCGAGGGGCGTGCCGAAGGGCGCAGCGAGGGGCGTGCCGAAGGACGCAGCGAGGCGATGCGCGCGGCGCTGGTACGCCTGCTCGAGTCGCGCTTCGGTCCCCTGGACGCGGCGATCCGCGCTCGGCTGGAAGCGGCCGACCTGGCGTGCCTGGAAGCGTGGTTCAACCGTGCCCTGGAGGCGCGATCGCTCGATGAGGTCCTCGCCTCCTCCTGAGCCGCTCAGCCTTCAGCGCGCGTGCGCAGTCGCCTGGCCGGGGCGGGTGCGACTCAAGCCGTTGAGCGGTCAGGAGCCAGGAGGAAACCCTGGGATGAAGAGTGGGGAGAGGACTTTGATGCCACGAATGGCAACCCCTTGCTCGCGCCGGCATCGCACCGGACGGTCGATCCGCCGCGATGGCTCGGTGGTTCTCCGCGCCGTTCGCCCTACCGCGTGTACAGGCAGGTCTCGCAGAGCAACCCCTTCATGTCGTGATGCAGGAAGAGGTCGCGCGCGCGCCGGTAGGCCGGGCCGTTCCAGACCTCCTCGATGGTGCTGCGGCGCAGGTTGCCGAGGATGGTGGTGCGGTTCCAGTCGCAGCAGCAGAGCACGCAGTCGCCGTTGTAGAGGATGTACATCTGCGTGAAGAGCCGCCGGCACCAGGTGTAGGGCCGCCACTTCTCCCAGTTGATCCCCTGCATCTCCACGTTCTTGTTGTTGCGGTTGCCGATCGGGCGGATGTTGCAGCCGATGTCGTACTTGGCCCAGAAGGCCTTGATCTCCTCCTGCTCCGCCACGATGTCCTTGGTCTTGACCATGGTGATGCGCAGGCCGGGCTTCTTGCCGTTCCTCGCCGCGAGCATCTCCTTGAAGCGCAGCACGTTCTTCAGCACGTGCTCGTACTTCAGGTTGCCCATGTTGAACTCGTACACCTCGGGGCGCACGCCGTGGAACGAGACGTTGATCTTGTCCAGGCCCGAGTCGATGAGGCGCTCCGCCATGTCACCGGTCAGGAGCGAGCCGTTGGTGTTGATCTTGGTCTTGGTGCAGCGCTGCTTGCGCTCGGCGATGTAGCGGATCTTCTCCGGCAGCTCCTTGTCGAGGAGCGGCTCGTTCATCAGGAAGACGTGGATCTCGTCCATCTCCTGGCTGCACAGCTCGTCCGCAATCTTGCGGAAAAGGTCCCAGTCCATCGTCCCGGGCGACAGGTGCCCGCCGACCGACGTGTTGGGACAGAAGGCGCAGCGGCCGTTGCAGGCCGTGCGCGTCTGGATCTGGGCGCGCGGCGGGAAGCGCGGGATGGGGCGCTGCCCTTTCACGCGCCGCACCACGGTCGCCGCGAACGATTCCCGCTCCTGATCGAAGTACTTCTGGCACTTGGTGCCCACGCGCATCACCTCCGCGGCCCGGCGGCCCTGCGCGGCCCGGGCCGATCCGCAAATGATAGCCTCGCGCCGGTCAGGTGCGGAAGAAGTGCCCGTCCTTGCCGATCAGGCCGAAGGCCGGCACCGTGATCTTCTTCTCCTGGTCGGCCACCACCCGGCCGATGACGTTGGCCTCCATGGGGAACGCGGCCAGCACGCGCAGCGCGTCGTTCACCTCGTCGCGCGGCACGACGAAGCAGAAGCCGATCCCCATGTTGAACACGCGGTACATCTCCTCGATCGGCACCTTGCCGCGCGCGCGGATCTCGTCGAAGATCGGCTGGGGCTCGGGCAGGTGGTCGATGACGAAGCCCACGGGCGCGTCCACGCGCGCCATGTTGAACAGCCCCTCGCCGGTGATGTTGAGGATGGCGTGCAGCGCCACCTTCTGGCGCTTGAGCTCCTTCCACTCCTTGACGTAGATGTGCGTCGGCTCGAGCAGCTCCTCGCCGAGAGGCCGGCCCACCGATTCCAGCACCGTGTCGAGCGCGAGCCGTGCCTGGTCGAGGAGCACGCGGCGCGCCAACGTGAAGCCGTTGCTGTGCAGGCCGGTGCTGCGCAGTCCGATCACCGCGTCCCCGGGCCGGCAGGCGCGGCCGCAGTTGACCTCGCCGGCGTCGACCAGGCCGAACGCCGCGCCCGCCAGGTCGATGCCCGCGCCCTCGCGCACGCCGGCGATCATCTCCTTGAGCTGCGCCAGCTCGCCTCCCGGGATGATGATCTCCGCCTCGCGGCAGCCGTCGTACAGGCCCTTGCCGATCTGGCCGGCGACCTCGGGATCGACGTCCTGCACGGCCAGGTAGTCGACCATGGCGATCGGCTCCGCGCCCACGCAGATCAGGTCGTTCACGTTCATGGCCACGCAGTCGATGCCGATGGTGTCGTACTTCTCGGCCAACTCGGCCACCAGGATCTTGGTGCCCACGCCATCGGTGGTCACGGCCAGGCCGATGCCGCGGCCG
>DYIW01000065.1 GCA_020723465.1 Phycisphaera mikurensis | reverse complement strand
CGCAGCCATGCGAAGCTACTCGGCCCGGCCCTTCGGGTTGCGGCGGCGGGGGGCCTGCAGCGGCGTTGCGGCTCCTCCATGACTCGAAAGGAGTCGAGGCCGCGTCCTGCATCCAGCCCCACGGCGCTCGCAACGCGGCGGCGAGAGGTTTCTGCTCAGGCTCTGAGGCGCGGACTGCATCGCCGAGCTACCGAACCAAACGAAATTTGAGAACAATTCTCACTTTCCTTGCCGAAAAGGCCTATACTCCCACCGTCTTTGTTGAGAGTGGGTCTCATTTCAAGTTAGCCTGAGCGAACATGACGACGCTGGACAGCCTTGCATCCGGATCCGAAGCCCTCGTCCAAGAGATCGGCGGCTCCCGTCCCTTCCAGTGCCGGCTGATGGAGATGGGCCTCATCCCCGGCACCCGCGTGCGCTTGGTGCGCAGGAACGACGTGGGCGGCATCGTCGAGCTCCGGGTGCGTCGCTCCAGCGTCACGCTGCGCATGGGCGAAGCCAGCCACCTCACCGTCTCCCCGCTCTAGCGCCCCACCGCACCCCCAGGCCGCGCCTGGCCGCGGCCGGCCACGGAGGGCCTCCCCTGCGCCGCTCGGTCGTCATCGCCGGCAATCCCAACACCGGTAAGAGCACGGTCTTCAACCAGCTCACCGGCGGCCACGCGCGCGTGGGCAACTACCCGGGCATCACCGTGGGACAGCACCGTGGCCGCATGCACCTGCCGGACGGCGACCGGGTGCGGGTGGTGGACTCGCCCGGCACCTACAGCCTCTCGGCCCGCTCCGCGGACGAGCAGCTCGCCGTGGCCGCGGTCGCCGGGCTGCCGCCGCACGCGCGCCCAGACCTGGTGGTCGTCGTGGTAGACGCGACCCAGCTCGTGCGCAATCTCTACCTCGTGCTGCAGGTGATCGAGCAGCACGTGCCGGTGGTGGTCGCGCTGAACATGATGGACATGCTGGCCGGCAGCGGCCAGGAGATCGACGTCGCCGCGCTCGCGCGCGCCCTCGGCGTGCCCGTGGCGCCCATCGTGGCGCGCAGCGGCCAGGGCCTGGACGAGCTGCGCGCCGCCATCGCGGCGGCGCTGGCCGACCCGGAGAGAGCGCGCGCGAGCTGGCGCTTCGCGCCTCTGGAGCCGCGCCTGCTCGCGGACATCGACGCCGTGGCCGCCCTCGTCCCGGAGGAATGGTCGCACGGCGACCCGGTCAGGCGGCGCGCCCTCGCCCTCTGGTCGCTCCTGTCGCTCGACGAGGACGACGAGCTGCGCGACGTGCCGCGCCAGCTCCGCGACGCGGTGAGCGCGCGCCGCGCGGCGGCGCTTGCCCAGGGGCGCAGCATCGAGCGCGAGGTCGTGGCCGGCCGCTACCGCTGGATCGAGGAGCAGGCGCCGCGCTTTCTCAAGCAGGTGCGCGAGGTGATCACGCCGAGCGAGCGCATCGACCGCGTGCTCTTGAACCCACTGCTCGGCTTCGTCCTCTTCGCGGCGCTCATGACCCTGAGCTTCCAGGCGCTGTTCCTCGGCGCCGATCCGCTCATCTCGCTCATCGAGGACGGCTTCGCCTGGCTCGGCGCGCGCGCCGTCGCCCTCCTGCCCGAAGGTCTCCTGGCCGATTTCGTCGTGAACGGGCTGATCGGCGGCGTCGGCGCCTTCGTGGTCTTCCTGCCGCAGATCCTGCTGCTCTTCCTGCTCCTCGGCATCCTGGAGGACTGCGGTTACATGGCGCGCATGGCCGTGGTCATGGACCGGCTGATGAAGGCGGTGGGGCTGCACGGCCGCGCTTTCGTGCCCATGCTCTCGGGCTTCGCCTGCGCCGTGCCGGCGATCATGGCCACGCGCACCATGGAGCGCAACCGCGACCGCCTGCTGACCATGATGGTCATCCCGCTCATGACCTGCTCGGCGCGGCTGCCCGTGTACGGGCTGCTGATCGCCGCCCTCTACCCTCCCGGCGCCCGGGCACCCTTCGCCCAGGGCATGCTGCTGGTCGCCATGTACGTGTTCGGCGCGGGCACGGCGCTCGCCGCCGCGGGCGTGCTCGGCCGCACCGTGTTCAAGGGGCCGCATATCCCCCTGCTCATCGAGCTGCCCCCCTACCGCCTGCCGCACTGGCCCACCATCCTGCGCACGCTCTTCGAGCAGTGCCGGGACTTCGTGCAGAAGGCGGGCACCATCATCCTGCTCTGCTCCGTCGCCATGTGGATCCTGCTCAACTTCCCGCGGGACGACGCCGCCGAGGCCGAGCGCCGCGCGCAGCGGAGCGCGCTCGAGACTTCCCTCGCCACAGCCCAGAATGAGACGCAACGCGCCGGCCTGAGCCTGCGCCTGCGGGAGGAGGATGCGCAGGCGGCGAGCGCGCGCGCGCGGGACAGCTACGCCGGCAAGCTCGGCCGGCTGCTCGAGCCGCTCATCGCCCCGCTCGGCTTCGACTGGCGCATCGGCATCGGCATCGTCGGCTCCTTCGCCGCGCGCGAGATGTTCGTCGCCACCATGGGCGTGGTCTACGGCGCGGGCGAGGAGGCGGACGAGCACACGCCGGCCTTGCGCGAGCGCCTGCAGGACGCGCGCCACGCCGACGGGCGGCCGGTGTTCACTCCCCTGGTCTGCCTGGCGCTGCTCGTGTTCTTCGCGCTCGCCTGCCAGTGCATGAGCACGCTGGCGGTGCTCTACCGCGAGACGCGCTCCTGGCGCTGGCCGGCGCTCCTTTTCCTCTACACGGCGCTGCTCGCCTGGGGCGCCGGCCTGCTCGTCTACCAGGGCGGACGCGTCCTCGGCTTCGCGTGATGCGAGCGCGCGCCCGCGTGGCGCCCCGGGCGCGCGTCTGATATGCTCGGGGTGCGTTCCGGCCCAGCCCTGCCTCCCCCGACGGAGATGGACATGCTCTCCCAGCGCACCGGACTGTTCCTGCCGCTGCTTCTTTCCCTGTCCTGGACCGCCGCCGAGGGCGGCGCGATCCTCGCCGTCCGCGGCCCGCTCGCGCCCGGCGCGCACCAGCAGCTTGCGCGCCTGTGCGACTTCTACGGCGACTTCGGCGACCTCGCCGTGGCCGAGGGAGACGCGGCGCTGGCGGCCGGGCTGCGGCGCCTGGGCTTCGATGCGCTCGCGCTGGGGTCCTGGCGGAACGGCATGTTTCTCTACGTGTCCGAGCCAACACACGTGCCCGCGGGCGCGACCGTGCTCCTCAGCCATCGCGCGCAGATCCTCTTCGCGGTGGCGAGCGAGCTGCCCGCGGCCGGGACCATGGCCGCCCCCATCGCCGTGCGCCGTGCGCCGTGGCGCGCCGGGCCGGGCTTCACTCCGCCCTCCACGGGCATGCTCAAGGCCCTGAGCGCGGATCCGGCCATCGCCGCACTCGTGGCCCAGGTGAGCAAGGCCAACCTGCAGGCCACGGTCACGCAGCTCGCGTCCTACCACACGCGCCGCGCCGACCAGCCCACGGCGACCCAGGCCAAGAACTGGCTCGTCCAGCAGCTCCAGGCCATTCCCGGTCTGACCGTGACGACGCAGACCTTCAGCGGCAGCTACGTGCCCAACATCATCGCCGAGCTCCCCGGGACCACGCATCCGGAGCGCATCGTCGTGCTCGGCGGGCACTACGACTCGATCAACGGCTCCGGCGCCACGGCGGCCGCTCCCGGCGCGGATGACAACGCGTCCGGCTCGGCCGGGGTGCTCGAAGCGGCGCGCGTGCTGACCCAGGGGCAGTTCGAGAACACCGTGCGCCTCCTGCTGTTCAGCGCCGAGGAGTTCGGCCTGGTCGGCTCCTCCTATGACGCCGGCCAGCTCGCCGCGGGCGGCGCCCAGGTGGTGGGCATGCTGTGCCTGGACATGATCGCCTACCGCCAGGCGGGCGACACGCTCGACCTCGACCTGGCCACCAACTCCACGGACCCGGCCCTGACCCAGTTCTGCAGCGACGCCGCGGCCGCCTACGTGCCTGCGCTGCCGGTCGTCACCGGCGTGCTCACCGCGGGCACGTCCGATCACGCGTCCTACACCAGCAACGGCTTTCCCGCCGCCTTCCTCTTCGAGGACCTGAACAACTACTCGCCCTACATCCACAGCGCGAACGACCTGGTGGGCACCAGCGCCAACGACTTCGACCTGGCGCAGAGGATCACCCAGGTGGCGGTGGCCGCGGTCGCGGAGCTGGCTCAGCCCGTGGACATGACCATCGCGCACACGCCGCTTGGCGACACCACGGACACAGGAGGGCCGTATCGGCTCGCCACGACCGTGACCTCGCTCACGGCCAGCAGCGTGTCCACGGTCGAGGCGCACTACCGCGTCGGCGGCGGCGCCTTCCAGACGCGCACCTTGATCCGCGCGGCCACGCCGGACCTCTGGGTGGGCACGCTGCCCGGCGTCTCGCCTGCGGGCACGGTCGAGTACTACTTGCTGGCCACGGACAGCGGGGGAAGGACAGAGTGGTCCCCGGAAGCGCTCTCCCCGGGCGAGGAGCTGTACGGCTTCACCGCCGGGACCAAGGTCACCATCGCCAGCTACGACTTCGAGGCCGGGACCGACGAGGGCTGGACGCACGTGAGCCTCTCCGGAACCTACGGCGACCAGTGGCAGCGCGCCAATCCGGCCGGCTCCAGTTCCTCCTCTGACCCGAATCAGGCGTACTCCGGCACGAAGGTCTGGGGCACGGATCTGTCCGTCTCGGGTTCGGACGGCCAGTACGAACCGAGCTGCTCCGGCGAGCTGCGCTCCCCGGCAATCAACTGCGCGGCGGCGAGCCAGGTGCGCCTCCAGTACCGGCGCTGGCTCTCGGTCGAGCAGGGGATCTACGACCAGGCGGCCATCCGCGTGAACAACGCCGTGGTCTGGCAGAACGACTCCGCCGCGGATCACGTCGACGCGTCCTGGCAGCTCCACGACCTGGACATCTCGGCCCAGGCGGCCGGCAATCCCTCGGTCCAGGTCAAGTACCGCATGACCGCGGACGGCGGCGTGGAGTACGGCGGCTGGAACATCGACGACTTCCAGCTCTACTCGCTGCAGGCTGGAACCGCCCCCGACCTGGTCGCCTCGGACGCCTACCTCTCGGCCGCGCAGGGCGGGCAGATCGACTTCACGCTCGACGCGGGCGCCGCCCAGGCCGGCAGGATCTACGTCCTGGGCATGAGCGTCACCGGCACGGCCCCGACCACGGTGATCGATGGGACCCCCATCCCGCTGGTCTTCGACGCGGTCACGCAGATCGGCTTCGCCTTCATCAACTCCGCGGCCTTCCAGAACTTCGCCGGCGTCCTCTCGCCGCTCGGCACGGCCTCGGCCACCCTCCTCCTGCCCGGCATCGCCGATCCAGCGCTGCCCGGCCTCAAGCTCTACTTCGCCGCCTTCACCGTGGCGCCGGTCTCCTATGCATCCAACCCGGTCATTGTGGAGTTTGGATTGTAGTCGTCCTGACTGCGCGGACCTTTCAGCGGGTGCAAGGAAGCTCCAACCCGGGCAAGTTCATTGCAGCCCACCGCGTTGCGAGAGGATCGGGCGGATGCGGGCACGCGCGCGCAGAGGGGAAAGGTGAAGCCCGGCGCCAGCCCAGAGCACCGGGCTTCACGAGTGAATGCCGGCCTGACACGACCGCCGCCTGCGCTGGGGAAGCGCCGCGACGGCACGCGCTGAAGGCCGGCCGTCCACCAGAGTCGGAGCCGGCGGTAGCCCAGCACGCCGGCTCCGTGCTGCCCCTGGTAGATCCCTTCATGCGGGTCGTTTCTACGGCGGTGCACGCGTGCTGTTGGGTCGCTTCGCGCTTCTTTCGCCCGCTCCGCCGGCTGCTTCGTCGCCACGTCGATTCAGGGCGAATTGAATACCGCGCCGGCGCTGGCGTATGATCCGGCGCGTTCTCCATTCCAGGAGGTCCCTCAGCCATGGCCATGACCGGTCCGAGCCGCGTTGCTCCCTTGATCCTGCGGCTGGCCGCGGGCGCGGCCCTCGTCTTCCACGCCTACCAGATCCTCTTCGGGGCCGAGCCCTTCAGCGCTTTCGTCGAAAGGGTGCGCGGACTCAACCTGCCGCTTGCCGACGTGGCGCCGCCCGAGATCCTGGCGTACGTCGCGGCCTGGGGTGCGCTGGCCGGCGGCGCCCTGCTCATTCTCGGATTCGTGACCCGCATCGCCGCCCTGGTCAACGCCTGCACCGTCGTGGTGTACATCTGGAAACTCTGCCTCGGCGCCGACCTGCTCGACGGGATCCGCTCGGGCTACGCCTATCCCGCGGGCTACGAGTATCCGCTCCTGGTCCTCGCCGCGGCGCTGGCGCTCGTCTTCACGGGCCCGGGAGCGCTCTCCATCGACGGCCTGCTGATGGGACGGCGGAAGGAGTAGTCGCGGGCAGCACTCCTACTGGCCGCGCCGCGGCAGCGGCCGCGCCGTGGGAGTGGCGGCCAGCGGATCCTCGGGCCAGGGATGGCGCGGATAGCGGCGCGCCAGCTCCCGGCGCTCCCTCGGGTAGATGTTCCTCCAGAAGCTCTCCAGGTCCGACGTGACCTGGATCGAGCGGCCGTTCGGCGCCAGGAGATCCAGCACGACCCCGACTCGTCCGTTGGCGATCCGCGGCGAGGCGCGCGCGCCGAAGAACTCCTGCAGCCGCGCCGAGACGAGCGGCGGCTGGCCGCCGCGGTAGGTGACGCGCGCCGCCCGGCCGGACGGCAGCCGCAGGCGTTCAGGCACGAGGGCGTCGAGCCGCGCGGCGGCCGAGCCGAGCGCGCCCAGCAGCGCCTGCTCGAGGGGCGCCTCCCTGAGCTCCTCCAGGCTCGTGCGATTGTGACACAGGGTCGCCACCGCCGCCGCGAGCCGTTCATCCGAGATCTCGGGCAGGCAGAGCTCCGGCAGCGCGGCGCGCAGGCACTCCACGCGCAGGATGAGCGGCTCGAGCCCGCCCGCGCGCAGCGCCGCCAGGAAGCGCGGATGCCTCGCCGCCTGCGCCAGGAGCAGCGCGGCCTCCTCCGGATCCGGCCGCGCCGCGCGCGCCTCGTGCAGCACGAGGTCGAGGTAGAGCTCGCGCCGCCACCTCTCGGCCCGGCCGCGCTCCTCGTTCCAGATGGTGATCTCCTCGGTGCGCAGAGCCTGGGGGAAGACCTCCGCGAGCCAGCGCTCCTCGAGGGCGCTCGCCACGCGGCAGCGCACCTGGCGGCCGGCGCCCGCCTCGACCGCGTCGAGAGCGACCAGGAACTCGGCGTCCCGAACCGAGCTGTGCGCGTCGATTTCGACGGCCTGGCCCCCCACCAGGAGCGCCTCGGCGCTGCCCGGGCCGCGCCGCCGCGCCACCCGGTCCGGGAAGCCGGCGAGCACGGAGCGCAGCAGGTCGTCTTCCGCGGCCGCGGCACGCTGGCGGCCGCCGGCGAGGCGCTCGAGCTGGCGCGCTTCCCGGTCGGCGGCGAGCACCGCGCGCACGTCCAGGCCGAGGCTCTCCACCACGGAGCGGTCGAAGCGCATAGCGCGCGCCTCGAGGAACAGGTCGCGGAGCTCCAGCAGGTCGGACCTGCCCGAGGTGGGAGCGGGCCGGCTGGAGCGCAGGCGCGAAGACGCAAGGGCCGCCAGCAGCGCGCCGTCGCGCGCGCAGCCGCGCTCCTGCGCCTCGAGCAGCATGCGGCCGGCGCGCGGGTGGACCGGCAGGCGCGCCAGCCGCCGGCCCAGGGCGGTGAGGCCCGACCCGCCGGGCGCGACGGCGCCGAGCAGGGAGAGCAGCTTCTCGGCGCGCTCCACGGCCGCGCGCGGCGGCGGCGTGAGCCAGGCAAAGGCGAACGGGTCGCGGCAGCCGAAGGCATGGAGAGCGAGCAGCGCCTCGCACAGGTCGAGACGCAGCACCTCCGGTTCGAGCGCGTCCTGCAGCTCGCGTTCCTCCCCTTTGGTGTAGAGGCGGAAAACGCGGCCCGGCCCCTGGCGGCCGGCGCGGCCGGCGCGCTGCTCGGCCGAGGCGCGGCTGATACGTTCGAGCACCAGGCGATCGACGCCGGAGCGCGCGTCAAGGCGCGGCACGCGCGCCAGCCCGCTGTCGATCACCAGGGCGATGCCCTCGGCGGTCACCGAGGTCTCGGCCACGTTCGTGGCGAGCACCACGCGCGGCCGCGGCCCGCGGCAGAGCGCCCGGGCCTGCTGTTCGAGCGGCAGCTCGCCGAGGAGCGGCAGCACGTCGAAGCCGAGCACGCGGCCCAGCGGTTCGAGCTCGGCCAGGGCGCGCAGGATCTCGCCGCTGCCCGGCAGGAAGATCAGGACGTCGCAAGGGAGCGCCCCGCCCGCCTGGTCGATCAGGCGCCGCAGGGCAGACGCCGCGCGCGGGGCGCAGTCGCCCGCCTCGCGGCGTGGCGCGTGCTCGATCGCCACCGGGTGCGGCCGCCCGGGCGCGTGGAAGGCCTCGGCGCCGAGAGAGGCGGCGATCTCCGCGGCGTCGAGCGTGGCCGACATGACCACCAGGCGCAGGTCGGGCCGCAGCGTCTCCTTGATTTCGCGCACCATCCCCAGGCCCAGGTCGGCGTGCAGGCTGCGCTCGTGAAACTCGTCGAACACCACCACGGAGGCCCCGGGCAGCTCGGCGTCTTCGAGCAGCAGGCGCGTGAGCAGCCCCTCGGTCAGGAACAGCAGGCGCGTCTCCTCGCTGGAGACGTCCTCGAAGCGCACGCGGTAGCCCACCTCGCCGCCGAGGCGGCTGCCCCGCTCCTCGGCCACGCGCCGGGCCGCGAGGCGCGCGGCGATGCGCCGCGGCTCGAGCACGAGCACGCGGCCGCCGCCCGGCAGGCGCAGGTCGGCCAGCGCGGCCGGCAGGCGCGTGGTCTTCCCTGAGCCGGGCGGCGCCTGCAGCACCACGTCGCGTCCGGCGCGCACGGCCGCCACCACGCGCGGCAAGTGCTCGTCGATGGGCAGTGGTTCCATCGTCCATGATGGTAGCCCAGCGCGGCGGCCCGGCGGGCCCCCCTTCCGTGCCGCACCACGTTCCGCTATTCCTCATGCTCGTGAGCGGCGAGCTGCTTTCGGCCGTCGAGATCGAGACCGCGCCCGGACCGCGGCACGCGGTCGTCTGGCTCCACGGCCTGGGCGCCTCGGGCTACGACCTCCTACCCGTGATCCCGCTGCTCAGCCTGCCCGCCCTCCCGCCGGTCCGCTTCGTGCTGCCGCACGCGCCGCGCATCCCGGTGACGATCAACAGCGGCCTGGTCATGGCGGCCTGGTTCGACATCAAGCTGGTGCGCCAGGCCAGAAGCCACGACGAGGCCGGCATCCGGCGCTCGGCCGCGCGGGTCAGCGCGCTCATCGCGCGTGAGCAGGTGCGCGGCGTGGCGCCGGAGCGCCTGATCCTCGCCGGCTTCTCGCAGGGAGGCGCGATCGCGCTCCACGTCGCGCTTCGCCATCCCGAGCCGCTCGCCGGGCTGGTGGCGCTCTCGACCTACCTGGTGCTCGAGGACACGCTCGCGGCCGAGCGCGCCGCCGCCAACCGCGGCCTGCCCGTGTTCCAGGCGCACGGCACGCTCGATCCCATGGTCGACGTCGCTCTGGGGCAGCGCACGCGCGACCGCCTGCGCGCGCTCGGACACGAGGTCGCGTGGCGCGAATACACCATGCGCCACGAGATCCGCGCGGAGGAGGCGCATGACCTGGGCGCCTGGATCGCCGCGCGCTTCGCGGGATTCCGCCAAGAAGACACGGCGCGGCGCCGTTTCCCTCCCCGGTAGAGCGTGCGATGACCGAACCAACCGACGGTGACCTGCTGCGCTCCTGGCGGCAGGGAGACAAGAACGCCTTCGCGGCGCTCGTGGACCGCTTCCAGGGGCCACTCCTCGCCTACGCGCGGTTACTGCCCTGCGGCAGGAGCGGGGCCGAGGACGTGGTGCAGGAGGTGCTGCTGCGGCTGGCTCGGAAACCGCCCGACCTGCCCCGGGAGGACGGGGAGGATGCGCGCCCGCGGGACGTGCGCCTCGCCTCCTGGCTGTACCGCGTGACGAGGAATTGCGCCATGGAACAGGCGAGATGCGACGCGCGGCGGCGCGTGCGGGAAGAGCGGACGGCCCTGCGCGAGGCGTCCGACGGCGGCCAGTCGCTGGTCGAAGCAGAGGACACGCGCCGCGCCGTGGAACAGGGCCTGCTGGCGCTCGCGGACGATCAGCGCGAGGTGCTGGTGCTGCGCCTCCTCGGCGAGAGGAGCTACCGGGAGATCGCCGAGATCACCGGCCGCAAGGCCGGCACCGTGGCCTGGCTCATCAGCGAGGGGCTGCGGGCCCTCTCCCTGCGCCTGGCGCCGCTCGCAGGCGCGGCTCACGCGGAGACCGAGCGCGTCGCGCGCCTGAAAGGAGACCTGCCATGAAACCGAGAGACGATCACGAGGACCTGCACGTGAAGCTGTGCGCGGCGCTCCTCGGCGAGCTCGAGGGCGAGGAGCGGCGGCGCCTGGACGAGGCGCTCGCCGCCGACCCGGAGCTTTGCGCCGAGCGCGACCGGCTCGCGGCCACGATCGCCACGGTGCGAGCGGCCTTCGCCGAGCCGGCCGTGCTGCCAGAGTCCATGCAAGAAGCGCTCCGCGCCGCGGCCGAGCGCGAGGCCGAAGCTCGGCCCCAGCGAGCCCGCAGGCGCTTCGTGGCCACGGCCGCGTGCACGGCTCTGGCCGCAAGCGTGCTCGTGGGCTTTGCCGCGTTCCTGGTGTACGGCCCGACGGCCACGCGCGAGGCTGTCGTGGAAAGACCGGTTTCCGCGGCCGCCGCCCCGCAGGTCCCTCAGGACAGCTACGAGCTTTCGCTCGATGTTCAGCACGAGCTCGTAGCGCTGGGCTACCCGGGAGGCGGATTCACTCCCCCGCAGTCCCTGCCGGAAGGTCACACGGTGGCAATGGTCCTCCGCGCAACCGAACCTTCCTCGTACGCCCCGTCCCCCCCCCCTGTGCTGTCCGGGTCCGCCGGGTTCCTCACGGGTATGGGCCGGAAAGAGGTTGTGGGCGCCATCCGGGTGCAGGCCGACGCCGGCATCCTCGAGCGCTGCCGGCGCCTCCCCGGCGAGTCCCCCTCCATGATGTACTTCCGCTTCTGGGGCGACAATCCGTTCGAGCTGGCGCGCCTGGACAACCTCTCGACCTTCGGCGTGGACGTGGACACGGCCAGCTACGCCCTGGCCCGGGCCTACCTGGAGCGCGGTTTGATCCCGGAGAAGGCCCAGGTGCGCACCGAGGAGTTCGTGAACTACTTCCGGCCGGACGTGCCGGCGCCCCAGGACGGCGCGCTCGCCTTGCACCTGGAGGCCGCGCCGAGCCTGTTCGGCGGCGAGGGCCGCTGGCTCCTGCGCGTGGTGCTGCGGGCGCGCGAGGTGCCGCGCGCAGCTCGGCCGCCGCAGAACATCACCTTCGTCATCGACACCTCGGGCTCCATGGCGCAGGAGAACCGCCTGGAGCTGGTGAAGCACACCCTGCGCCTGCTCCTCACCGAGCTGGACGAGCGCGACCGCGTGGCCATCGTGCGCTTCAGCAGCGACGCCTCGCTCTGCCTGCCGCTCACCTCGGTGCGGGAGCGCGCGCTCATCGAGGAGAAGCTGTTCGAGCTGGCGCCGCAGCAGAGCACCAACGCCGCCGCCGGCCTGGCGATCGGCTACGAGCAGGCGCTCTCCGGCCTCGATCCCGAGGCGCAGAACCACGTGCTGCTCCTCTCGGACGGCGTGGCCAACACCGGCGTGACCGATCACGAGCAGATCACGCGCGACGCGGCCGCGTACCGCGCCCAGGGCATCGTGCTCAACACCGTGGGCGTGGGCATGGGCAACCACAATGACGTGCTGCTCGAGCAGCTCGCCGACCGGGGCAACGGCCTGTGCTGCTACGTCGATACGCCGCAGGAGGCCAAGCGCGCGCTGGTCGACCGCTTCAGCGGCGCCTTCGTGCCCGTGGCGCGCGACGTCAAGATCCAGGTCGAGTTCGACCCGGAGCGCGTGACGCGCTACCGGCTGCTCGGCTACGAGAACCGCGCGGTGTCGGACGCGGACTTCAGGAACGACACGGTGGACGCCGGGGAGGTCGGCGCCGGCCATCAGGTGGCGGCGCTCTACGAGATCGAGCCGGCGGCGCCGCCGGCGCCAGGCGTGTTCGCGCGCGTGCGCGTGCGCTTCCTGCCGCCGCGCGGCCAGGGCGACGCGGCCGTCGAGTTCGAACAGTCGATCGACGGCGCCGCGATCAAGGCCTCGTACGATCAGGGCAGCCCGGGCTACCGGCGCTCGGTCCTGGTGGCGCAGTTCGCCGAGTTCCTGCGCCGCAGCACCCACGCTCAGGGCGACTCCCTCGACCTCCTGGCGCACGAGGCGCGGAAGCTCGACCAGGAGCTTCGCGATCCCGAGTTCAGCGAGTTCGCCGCGCTGGCCGACGCCTCGCGCGAGCTGATCCTGAAGAGCCTGCCCCAGGACGATCCCCTGGCCCAGGCGATCGACGCGGTGCAGAAGAACGCCGTGCTCCGGGCCGAGATCACCGACCTGTCGCGCGGCGCGGACCGCACGCTGCTCGAGCAGCTCGAGGCCGAGAACCGCCGCCTCGAGAAGAAGCTCGAGGAGCTGCTCGCGGAGCGGCAGCGCGCCGGCGGGTAGGGGCGGCCGCGCCCTCCGGGGCTACGCCAGCACCTCGGCGAGCGTCGCCGAAGCGTAGGCGCAGCAAGGGCGCGCCGCCCCTCAGGGATCGACGGCCCGCGCCGGCCGGCAGCCGAGATTGCGCGCGCGGTGATCGGGCGTGCGGTAGCTGCGCAGCGCGGAGCGCGCGTGCGCCGCCGCGTAGTTGAAGCTGCCGCCGCGGTTGACGCGGTCCGGGGCGTCGCGCAGCGCGCTCTCGCCGTCTCCCTGCGTGAGCGCGAGGTCGTACGAGCCGAAGCGGTCGCGGCACCACTCCCACACGTTCCCGACCACGTCGTGCAGGCCGAAGCCGTTGGCCCGGTACGAGCCGACTGGCGCGTGCACCACGTAGCCGTCGTTCAGCTCCTCTTCGTACGTCCAGGAAGCCGGGCCGCCGTGCTCCTGGCAGAAGCGATCAGCCAGGTTGCCCGCCTCGTCCAGGTCGAGCTTGTCCGGTCCCGTCCACCACGGAGTGTCCGTGCCCGCGCGGCAGCCGTACTCCCACTGCGCCTCGCTCGGCAGCATGAGACCCAGCCGGGCCAGTGCGTCCACGCAGTCCTCCCAGCTCACCTGCTCCACCGGATGCAGCAAGGTCGTGGTCCTGCCCCCGAACTGGCCTCCCGGGTCGTAGTAGCTCGGGTCGGCTCCGGCGCAGCGCTCCCACTGCCCTTGCGTCATCTCGTACTTCGAGAGGAAGAACGCGTCCAGCGCCACCTCGACCGGCTCGCCATCGTCGTTGGACTCGTTCTCCTGCGCCTGCGGATCGTGGTTCCGGCCCTCCGGGTCCGTGGCCTGTGCGCCCATCCAGAAGGTCCCGGCCGGAATCAGCACGAACACGAGACCCATGTCCTCACGGAGCACGAGCCTCCCTTGCTCGTTCCGCTGGGGCCGCTCGCCCGTCTGCACGTGCCAGAACTCCCAAAGGCCCGAGTCCGGATCGCGGCCGATCGGCACCAGGCCGAGCTGGGGCTTGAGCACCAGGCCGCCGTACCGCGGGCACTCGCCCCGGCTCGCGATCGACGCGATCGCCTCGTCCCAGGCTGCGCGCGCGTCGTCGATCGAGCGCCGCTGGATGGTGCGCGCGAACTCGAGGCGATCCTCCACGCTGCGGATCGTCTCGCCGTGGCGGTCGTCCGCCTGGAACCTGGCCAGGTCCGAGGCCAGCGACACCAGCGTGTCGTGCCACCAGGAGTCGGTCGTGTCCGCGAACTGGTGCGGCCGCTCGCGCTCGATCCGCGCCGCGAGCGAGGCGATGCCGGACTCGTCCCCGGCCAGATCCGCCGCGCGCGGATGGGGCAGCGGCGTGCCGCGCGCGCGCAGCGCCGCGAGCGTGGCCTCATGCGCTCCCGCCCGCTCCACCAGCGCTCGCGCCTCCTCGAGCCACGTCTCCATGGCATCGATCTTGTCGGGATGCGCGGGCCAGAGTCCGTCCAGGCGTGCCCTGAGGTCCGCGAGCGTCCTGGCGTCCGAGAGACGCAGCACGCGCTGCTTCTCGCTGAGCGCCGTCCCCCGCTCCACCAGCGCCCAGCCCGCGAGCACCAGCGCCGCCAGAAACGCCGCCGCGCCGGTCGCCGCGAGCGCCCTGTTGCGCTTCACCCACTTCTTCAGCTCGGCGATCGGCCCGGACTCGTAGGCCGAGACGACGCGGTTCTCGAGGAAGGCCCGCAGGTCGCGCGCCAGATCGAGCATCGTGGGGTAGCGCGCGGCCATGTCCCGCGCCATCGCCTTCTCGCAGATCGAGACCAGCTCGGGGGGCGCGGTCGGATCGAGCTTCGCGATCGGCTCGGGCGGGCCGAAGGCCACCATCGCCGCCACCCGCGGCGGCGCGAGCCGTGCGCCTCGCGGCAGGTACGGCTTCTGCCCGGCCAGAAGCTGGTAGAGGATCGCTCCCATCGCGTACACGTCGGAGGGCGGGCCGATCTCCTCCACCCGCCCCTGCGCCTGCTCCGGCGGCATGTACGACGGCGTGCCGAGCACCGTACCGTCCTGCGTGACCAGCGCGTCGGCCGGGCTGCCTGGGGTGCCCTCGCGTGCGTCCGTGCTCACCTGGCTGAAAGTCGAGGGCAGGGACTCCCTGAACCGCAGGTCGCGCGTGTCCTTCCGGCCGAGCACGCGCGCCAGGCCCCAGTCCATGACGTACACCTCGCCGAAGCGCCCGACCATGACGTTCTCGGGCTTCAGGTCGCGGTGCACCACGCCCTTGCTGTGCGCGAACGCCACGGCTTCGCACGCGCGCAAGAGCACCCCGAGCGCGCGCGTCTGGCTCCAGCCGCCCTCCCCGGTCTTGACCTTCTCCAGGACGTCGGCGAACGTCTCGCCCTTCACCAGGCGCATGGCGAAGTACACGCGGCCCTGCGCGTCGAGCCCGAGTTCGTGCACCGGCACGATGCCCGGATGCTCGAGCTGGCCCGTGACCTGCGCCTCTTCGAGGAAGCGGCCGAGCTTGGCGGGGTCGATCTGGGGCGTGTCGCCCGTCGCCTCCGCCCCGGCCTTGCCCAGCATGACCTTCAGCGCCACGTGGCGGCGCAGGTCCTCGTCCCAGGCGCGCAGCACGGCGCCCATGCCGCCCTGGCCGATTTGACCCTTCAGGCGGAAGCGCGACTGCGGCGCCGTGTGCGCCGCCAGGCGTTCGAACAGGGTGGACGAGGAGCCGCCGTCAACTTCGCCCTCCGCAGGTTCGAGCGTGATGGCCGGGTCCGCGTCCGTGCCGATGGTCGCCGGTGGACTTGCCGGCCCGTCCCCCAGCAACCGCGAGATGTCCTGCCGCTCGCGCAGGAGCGATCGCAAGCGCGCCTCGACCTCGGCCGACTCGGTGGCGCAGAGCGCCTCGAAATCGGGCCGATCGCCGCGATCGACGCGGTCCATGAAGTGGCGGAACAGCCGCTCTGCCCGCTCCCTCGCCTCGGACGAATCGCCGGCCATGCCCCCGGCCTCCTTCTCTGGACGGCCGCAGTCTAGCCGCGGAATGGAAGCCCAGATAGCTCGTTCCCTTGCGCGCGCCGCGCCCCTCGACGTTCCGTTGCACGAGGAGCGGGAGGTGGATCTACCCTGCCGGCCGGCGCACGGGCCGGCAACCGACCGTGCTCAGGTAGATGCCCGCCAGGCCGTCGCTGCGGGCCGCGGAGCGCGCCGGGCTTGCCGGGCTGGTGAAGCTGCCGCCGCGGACCGTGCGATTGGTGAACTTCGTCACCTGGCGTTCTCCATCCCCCGCCGCGACCGGGAGGTCGTATGGACCGTAGCTGTCGCGACACCACTCCCACACGTTCCCGACCACGTCGTGCAGGCCGAAGCCGTTCGGCCGGTACGAGCCCACGGGCGCGTGACCCGTGAAGCCGTCGTCAAGCTCCTCATGACAGCGCCAACTGCCTGCGCCATGCTCGTTGGCGTAGGCGTCGGCCAGGTTCCCCGCCTGGTCCAGTCCGAGCACGTCCCTTCCCGTCCACCACGGCGTGTCAGTGCTCGCGCGGCAGGCGTACTCCCACTGCGCCTCGGTCGGCAACACCAGGCCCAGTCGGCCGAGCACGTCCGTGCAGTCCTGCCAGATTACCTGCTCGACCGGATGCCGCAGGTCGCCACCGCTCCCGTCTCGACTCCAGCTCCTCGCGTACCTCCCAGGGTCGAAGCGGCTCGGATTCGTGCCGGTGAAGCGCCGCCACTGCCCCTGCGTCATCTCGTACTTCGAGAGAAAGAACGCGTCCAGCGCCACCTCGACCGGCTCGCCGTGGTCGTTGGACTCGTTGTGCTCTGTCTGCGGATCGTAGTTCCGGCCCTCCGGGTCGTTCGCCTGCGCGCCCATCCAGAAGGTCCCGGCCGGGATCAGCACGAACACGAGGCCCATGTCCTCGGTAGGCACCAGCCTCCCCTTCTCGTTCCGCTCCGGCCTCTCGCCCGTCTGCACGTGCCAGAACTCCCAGAGCCCGGAATCCGCATCCGGGCCGATCGGCACGAGCCCGAGCTGCGGCTTGAGCTGCAGGCCGTTGTACTGGGGGCATTCGTCTTCGCTCGCGATCGAGGCGATCGCCTGGTTCCACGCGACCTGCTGGTCGTGGATGGAGCGCTGGCGAATGGTGCGTGCGAACTCCAGTCGCTCCTCCATGCTCCGGATCCTGTCCCGGTACTGGTCGTCCGTCCGGAACCGCATGAGGTCGTAGACCATGGACGCCAGCGCGTTCTGCCTGGACGCGTCCGCTGCGTCCGCAAACTCGTACTGCCGCTCGCACTCGATCCAAGCCCCCAGGATGGAGATGTGCGATTCCTTGGCGTGAAGCGCCGCCTCCGCCGCCTGCCGCGCCTCTTGATCCTCCGTGCTCGCGAGCCCCTTCGCGAGGGCGGCAGCTTCCACCTTGAGCTCCGCCAGGTCCCGGTCGCGAGTGTGAGGAAACGGACGCCCGCGAGAGCACAGGTCCGCGAGCGCTCTTTGGTGAGCAGGCAGGCGCTTCACGAGCCCGCGCGCCTCTTCGAGCCACAGCTCCATGGCCTCGATGTTCTCCGGGTGAGCGGGCCAGAGGCCGTCCATGCGTGCCTTGAGGTCAGCCAGGGCCATCCCGCATGATCTGGCTTCCTCGGCTTGCGACTCGGCGAACGTGGCGTTGTCCTGCGCCGCGCCCCGCCCCCCAAGCGCCCAGACCGTGACCACCAGCATCGCGAGCACGGTCGCCGCGCGCTTGGCTGACGGCAACTCGACCCACGCGCCTTCCACCGGCTTCCTCGAACTGGAGCACCTCTTCGCCATGTCCACGCCTCCACCATCGCACGGAGAGCGAAATCCACGGCTCGTACGCATCAGGCGGGCCGATCGCGGAAGTCGGCGGCCGCGCGCCCGCCGCCCTCGGCTGTTGGAACGTGGGCCGGCCCGTGTATCCTCCAGCGGGCCGCGCCTGGACCGAAGCAACGCATGGCGGCGCGGCCGGAGGAGACCGTGAACGCCCGCGCCATCCTGCTCGTCCTGCGCCGCGCCGCGGTGGCGCTCGTCTTCACCGCGGTCACCGTGCTGCTGCTCCTCTGGCTCGCCGGCGCCTTCGAGGAGAAGATCGACGACCGCGGACCGGCCGCGGCGCAGGAGGCCGCGCCCGGCCGGCCGGCCGCCGGCGCGCCGCTCGCTCAGGCGCGCCTGCTGCGCGTGCCGCGCGTCGAGACCGCCTCCGGCACGGTCGAGGCCGTGCGCCGCACCGTGCTCGCCTCGCGCCTCCTCTCCACGGTCAAGCACATCCCCATCTCGGCCGGCCAGCGCGTGGACAAGGGCGCGGTCCTGGTGACGCTCGACGCCGTCGACCTCGAAGCCCGCCTCGAGCAGACAAAGGCCGCGCTCGAGTCCGCCACGGCCGACTCCGCGCAGGCGCGCACCGACTTCGAGCGCGCCGAGAAGCTCCGCGGCCAGGACGTGATCAGCGAAGCCGAGTTCGACAAGGCCAAGACGCGGCTCACCACGGCCGAAGCGGAAGTAGAGCGCGCCACGCAGCAGCGCGACGAAGCGCAGACCACGCTCGGCTACGCCACGCTCCTTGCCCCCTTCTCCGGCGTGGTGGTCGACAAGCTGGTCGAGGCCGGCGACACGGTCACGCCCGGCCAGGCACTGCTCTCGCTCTACGACCCGGCGCACATGCAGCTCGTGGCGAACGTGCGCGAGTCGCTGGCGCGCCGCCTCAAGGTGGACGACCTGATCGACGTGCGCATCGACGCGCTCGACCTCGACTGCCAGGGCCGCATCAGCGAGGTCGTGCCCTCGGCCGACGCCGCGAGCCGCACCTTCGAGGTCAAGGTCACCGGCCCCTGCCCGCCGGGCGCCTACGGCGGCATGTTCGGCCGCCTCAAGATCCCCCTCGACGAAGAGGAAGTGCTGGTGATCCCGCGCGCGGCCGTGCGCCAGGTCGGGCAGATGACGCTCGTGGACGTGGCCGACGGCGGGATGCTGCGCCGCCGCGCCGTCCAGCTCGGCCGCGAGTTCGGCGCCGACGTCCAGGTGCTCTCCGGCTTGAAGAGCGGCGAACCGGTCGCGCTCCCCGCGGGCTCCTGAGAGCGGAGCGGCGCTGATGGACGGCCAGAACCCCGCCTCCAGCCACGAGCCCGCCGGCGCGGCCGGCGCACACACCTGGACCGACGCCATTGTCGGCGTGTTCCTGCGCTCGAACCTGTCCCTCGTGCTGCTGCTGCTCGCGGCGGCCGCGGGCGCGGCCGCGCTCTGGGTGACGCCGCGCGAGGAGGACCCGCAGATCGTCGTGCCGCTCGCCGACGTGCACGTGCGCTTCCCCGGCCACTCCGCGCACGAGGTCGAGCAGCTCGTGGCCACGCCGCTCGAGCGCCTCCTCTACGAGATCGACGGCGTGGAGCACGTCTACTCCATGTCGCGCCAGGACCAGGCCATCGTCACCGTGCGCTTCTTCGTGGGCGAGGACCGCGAGCGCAGCTTGGTCAAGATCTACAAGCGCATCGACGAGCACATCGACCTGGTGCCGCCGGGCGTGGCCGGCTGGGTGGTCAAGCCCATCGAGATCGACGACGTGCCGATCGTCACGCTGGCGCTCCGGAGCGGCACGGCCGACGCGCACGCGCTCTGCCGCGTGGCCGAGGAGGCGGCGGCGCGCCTCGCCTCGGTGCCCGACGTGTCGCGCACCACCATCACCGGCGGCGAGCCGCGCGCGGTCCACGTCTACCTCGAGCCTGACCGCCTCGACGCCCACGGCATCGCGCCGCTCCAAGTCGAGCGCGCTCTCCTCGGCGCCAACGTCACCCTCTCGGCCGGCGCCTTCGACCGCGACGACCGCGCCTTCCAGGTGGAGGCGGGACGCGCCTTCTCCCGGCCCGAGGAGCTGCTCGACCTCGTCATCGGGGTCGCGCGCGGCGCCCCGGTCTTCTTGAAGGACGTGGCGCGCGTGGTCGACGGGCCGGCCGAAATCGACAGCTACGTGCGCCACGGCTTCGGGCCGGCGCGCGGCTTCGCGGCGCGGCCGGACCAGCCCGGCACGCTCCTTGGCGCCGCCGCGCCGGGCGCCGCGGACGGCGCCGTGCCCGCAGTCACCATCGCGCTCGCCAAGAAGAAAGGCAGCAACGCCGTGCACGTGGCCGAGGCCGCGCTCGCGGCCGCGGCCGAGCTGAAGCGCGACCTCCTGCCGGACGACGTCGAGCTGGTGGTGACGCGCAACTTCGGCCAGACCGCCAACGACAAGGTCAACGAGCTGGTCGAGGCCCTGGCCGTGGCCGTGTTCATCGTCATCGCGCTCCTGACGCTCGGCCTGGGCTGGCGCGAGGCGCTCATCGTGGCTCTCGCCGTGCCGGTGGTCTTCGGCCTGACGCTCGCCGTCAACCTGTTGTGCGGCTACACCATCAACCGCGTCACCCTCTTCGCCCTCATCCTCTCCATCGGCCTGCTGGTGGACGACCCGATCGTCGACGTGGAGAACATCACGCGCCACTTCGCGCTCCGGCGCCGCGCCACGCGCGAGGTCGTGCTCGAGGCCATCGCCGAGATCCGGCCGCCGCTCATCTCGGCCACGCTCGCGGTGATCGTCTCGTTCCTGCCAATGTTCTTCATCACCGGCATGATGGGTCCCTACATGCGCCCCATGGCGGTGAACGTGCCCGTGGCGATGTTCATGTCGCTGCTCGTGGCCTTCACCATCACGCCCTGGCTGTCCTATCATCTCCTGCGCGGCCGTTTCCGCGGCTTGGACGCCGGCGCGCCCGCGCACGCCGGCGAGCCCGACGCGGAGGAGCTCCAGCGCTCCCTCCTCTACCGCTTCTTCCGGCCGCTCATGGCGCCGATCCTCGCCTCGCGGCGGCGCGCCTGGTCCTTCCTCCTGATCTTCGGCCTGCTCACCGCCGCGGCCGCGGGCCTGGCCGCGTTGCGCGCCGTGCCGCTCAAGATGCTGCCCTTCGACAACAAGAACGAGCTCTTGCTGGTGCTCGACTACGACGAGGGCACGACGCTGGAGCGCGCCGACGCGGCCACGCGCGCGTTCGAGGAGCATCTCGCGGCCGTGCCCGAGGTCACGGACTACACCGCCTACGTGGGCCTGGCCTCGCCCATGGACTTCAACGGCCTGGTGCGCCACTACTACCTGCGCCGCGGGCCGAACGTGGCCGAGATCCGCGTCAACCTCGTGGGCAAGCGGAACCGCGAGACGCAGAGCCACGCCATCGGCCTGCGCCTGCGGCCCGAGCTGCAGCGGATCGCCGCGGAGCAGGGCGCGCGCCTCAAGCTGGTGGAGCTGCCGCCCGGGCCGCCGGTGATCGCCACGCTCGTGGCCGAGATCCGCGGCCAGGCCGACTCCACCTATGACGAGCTGGCCGAGGCCGCGAGCGTGGTGCGCCGCCGTCTCGCGGCCGAGCCGGGCGTGGTCGACACCGACGACACCGTGGAAGCCGCGCAGGAGAAGCTGGTCTTCGTCACGGACAAGGAGAAAGCCGCCTTGAACGGCGTGGCCGTGGCGGACATCGCGCGCACGCTCGAGCTGGCGCTCTCGGGCGCGAGCGCGGGCACGCTGCGCCTGCCGGGCGAGCGCCATCCGCTGGAGCTGCTGCTGCGCCTGCCGCGGCCGCTGCGCTCGGGCGGCGACGACCTGTCGCGCCTGCGCGTGGCCGGCGCAGCCGGCGCGCTCGTGCCGCTGCTCGAGCTCGGCCGCTTCGAGAGCGCCACGGTCGACCGCACCATCTACCACAAGGATCTCGAGCGCCTGGTCTACGTGTTCGCCGAGGTGGCGGGCCGACCGCCCGCGGACGTGGTCATGGACGTGCAGGCGGATCGTTCGCACGAGCCGGTCGCGGGCGGCGTGGCCGCGGCCGCGCCCCGGCCGGTCGACGGCCGCACCTTCCTCAGGAACGGCGGCGGCATCGCCTGGAGCGTGCCGCCAGAGATCGGCGTGGGCTTTGCCGGCGAGGGCGAGTGGAACATCACGCTCGACGTGTTCCGCGACCTGGGGCTGGCGTTTGCCGCGGCGCTCTTGGCCATCTACGTCATCCTGGTGGCGCAGACCGGCTCGTTCATGGTGCCGCTGGTGGTCATGCTCGCCATCCCGCTGACCATCCTCGGCATCATGCCGGGCTTCTGGCTCCTGAACGCGCTCTTCGCGCGCGGCTACGGCGGCTTCGCCGATCCGGTGTTCTTCACCGCCACCGGCATGATCGGCATGATCGCGCTCGCCGGCATCGTCACGCGCGACGCGATCATCCTGGTGGACTTCATCCACCTGTCCTTGAAGCGCGGGCGCACGCTGTTTGACGCCATCATGGAAAGCCGCGTGGTGCGGCTGCGGCCGATCCTCCTCACCTCGGCCACGGCCATGCTCTCGGCCGCGCCCATCACCATCGACCCGATCTTCTCGGGACTCGCCTGGGCGCTCATCTTCGGGCTGCTGGCCTCGACCGTGTTCACGCTGTTCGTGATCCCAGTGAGCTACTGGCTGCTCTACGAGAAGCGCCAGCGCGGGGCGTCGCAGTCGCCTTGCAGAAGCCGGAGGGGAGGGCGGTGAGCGGAGCGATCGCAGCCGTTTCCCCGGCCTCCGGTGCCGCATCGCGACTCCCGGTGCATCGCGTGCGCGAGGAACGCCATGAGGCTCGCCACGGCGAAGGCGATGCCGGCGGTTCCGCGGCGTGAGCTGCGGCGGGCGAGAGTGGCACGAAGTCGCTGCCGGCCCCTGCGCCGGGAAAACGCTGCTCCGCTTCCCTTGACGCTCCATCTCGATGCTCGGCGCCAGGCCGGCCCGCTTGTGCACGAGTTTCTTGCGGTAGGCGGTCGCGGGCCGGAGCCCGCTCCCGCCCCAGAATGGTGCACCGCACGAAGACGCGCGGTGAGAAAGGCGTCGCGGTCGGTTTACTGGGAACGGGAGGGAGAGAAGTGCGAGGAGCGATCGCAGCCGTTTCCCCGGCCTCCAGGAGCGCCTGCGCGGGGCGTCGCAGTCGCCTTGCAGAAGCCGGAGGGGAGGGCGGTGAGCGGAG
>DYIW01000064.1 GCA_020723465.1 Phycisphaera mikurensis | reverse complement strand
GGGCCGGCGCCGCGCGCGATGGACGGCGGCAGGGAGCCCGCTACCATGCATGATCCCATGCTGGTGAACATGCTCGCGCTCGCCGTCCTCGCGCTCGCGGCCTGCGGGTCGCAGACGGATGCGCCGCCCCCGGCCGGCGCGCCGCCGGGCGAGCGGTTCGGCGATGGCGTGCCGATCACCCGGCCCCTGCCGCGCGACCTGCGCTTGGCCCATCCGGCCGCGGGCACGGCGCGCGAGGGCGATGATTTCGGCTATCGCCTGAGCGTGCCCGCCGGGCGCTATGCCGTGGAGCTGGGCTTCGCCGAGCTGGTGTTCGAGACGGCGGGAGTGCGTGCCTTCGCGGTCCTGGTGAACGGCAAAGCCGTGCTCGAGGACCTCGACCTGGCGAAGGAAACGGGCAAGTGTCCGGCCGTGCTCGTGCGCACCTTCGAGACCGACGTGGCGGACGGTGCGCTCGAAATCCGCCTGGTTTCGCGCAGCAACCACGCGACCATCGCCTGGATCGCGCTCGAGGGCGGCGGCGCCCGCTACCTCGTCGACTGCGGCGGCGACCAGGACCTGCCCGCCGCCGGCGACGCCGCGCCGCTCGGCGAGGCGATCGTGGCGGGACTGGGATCGCGCTTCTTCCTCGACCTGCAGCCGCAGTGGAGCCGGATCGAGTCCTCGCCGCTCGGCAAGTTCGCGGAGAAGCCCAAGTCCGCGGTCATCGGCTTCACCACGGAGCACGGCAACCGCTCGCTGCCGATCTGCGACGCGGAGTCGGGCTTCAAGCCGTTCGACGAGGTGCGCGAGGAGCGCACCCTCACCTCGGTCAAGTACCACGTGAAGTTCGACGGGCTCGAGGGCACGATCTCGCTGTGCGCCCCCTTCCATCCCGGCGACCGAGAGCTCTCCTCGCTGCCGGTCATTTCCTTGCGCTTCGAGCTGCGCCGCCTGGCCGAGGATTCCCCGAAAGAGCCGCAGGCGGGGGTGTTCCTGCCGCTCTATGACGCCAAGGGCCGGCTCGTCGCGCCCGAGGCCAAGGACTTCCGCGGGGTCGTCCTCTCCAAGCTGGTCAACGGCCGCCTGACGCGGCGCGGCCTGTTCGTGGGCACGCCCGGCGTCGAGTCCTCGGCCACGGCCAATGCCGAGGTGAAGCTCGTCGACTACGGCGCCTGGATCGGCGTGCCGCTCTACATGTACTCCAAGAACTCGGCCCGCGCCGACGTGCTGCTCGCGGCGCACGTGGCCGACTCGGTCCTGTTGGTTGACGGTGTGCAGCACGGCTTCCAGTACGCGGCGCACTTTCCGTCCATCGACGAGGTGGCGCGCCACGCGGCCACGCGTCTGGACGAGGCGCTGCGCGCCTCGGCCGTGGTCGACTCGCTCGCGACGCAGGCGATCCTGCCCGAGGGCGTGAAGGAGCTCATGGCCTTCGCCGTGCCCTCGTTCTTCCTGAACACGTTTCTGACGGAGAGCGAACAGGGCGAGGCCTGGTACTCCTGCCTCGAGGGCTACTGCCGCTTCCACTCGACCGTGGACGTGGAGTACAACGCCGCGCCCTTCTACTTCTGGTTCGCCCCGGACCTGCTGCGCCACCTGCTCGAGGCCTGGCCGCGCCACGCGCTCGACGGCTTCCTCCCGCATGACATGGGGCTCGACGGCGTGGTCGGGGAGCAGAAGTACCCGCACGACATGCCGGTGGAGGAGAACGCCAACTACGTGCAGTTGCTGCACCACTACTGGGTGATGACGGGCGACGAGGAATTCGCCAAGGGCAAGTTCGAGGTCGTGCGGCGATTGCTCGACTACATCGTCGCCGCGGACCACGACGGCGACGGCTTCGCCGAGGACGGTACGGCGAACACCATCGACGACGCCTCGCCCGCGGTCCAGGTTGCGCGCGAGCAGACCTATCTCGGCGTGAAGTGCGCGGCCGCGTTCGTGGCCGGGGCGGAGCTGGCGGACGCGGCGGGCGACGCCGAGGCGGCAGCGCATTATCGCGAGCAGGTCGGGAAGATCCGCGCCACGCTCGAGGCCGAGGCTTGGCTCGGGGACCACTTCGCTCTATGCGTCGACCGCAGCGCCGCCGGGCTCGTCGACCCCCTGACGCGCCGCGCCGTGGCCGCGGTCGAGGGCAAGGACGAGATCGAGGGCTGGGACGCTGCGCATCCCTACACCGCGCTCGGGCTCCTTTACCTGCAGCGCGCCGGAATCAGCCTGCCGCTCGACGAGACGCTCTTGAAGCAGGACCTCGCGACCGCGGCGACGCGTACCGAGCGCCGCTACGGTTCCGCCCACTCCGAATTCGAGAGCAACACCTGGGTGTCCCTCAACCTCTTCCGCGACGCGGCGCAGTGCTACCTCGGAGTCGATGTCCTCGAGCGCGCCGGCCGCTATGTGGAGCTGCAGCGCGCGCGCGCCCGCGCCACGGACACGGCCGACTGGGCCGGCTTCTGCGACTCGCCCTACAACCGGCATCTCTCCTACTACCCGCGCGGCGTGGCGGTCTTCGCCCTCGTCGACGCGGCCGCGGGCTTCGCTCTCGATCGCCGGGCCAAGACGCTGCGCCTCAGGCCCGTGCGTGCGCCGCTGCGCGTCCCTCTTCCCGCGCTGGCCGACTGGCCTGCCCTGCGCGTCCCCTGGCTCGACGTCACCCGCGACCAGGACGGCGTCCCCCAGGCCACGGTCAGCGAGCCGGAACTTCTCAAGGACCTGCGCGTGACCATCGACCTCTCGCTCGTCGGCGGGGAAACGCGGGAGCTGTGAGCGTCCGCGCTCAGCGCCGGGAGCGCCCGGCGGGGCCCCTGCGCTTCTTCGCGACCTTCGCGCCCCGAGACACCCGGCGCGGCGTCCTGTCCCCCGGCCGCACGCGACTCACCAGCGGGTAGCGCTCCGGATTCGCCAGCGACTCCACCGCCACGTCCACGTCCAGATCCGGCCAGCAAAGATGATGCGCCGCCGGACGTTTGACCTTCAGCAACTGGCCGATCGAAGCGTCTCGGAACCACGGGAAGTGTTTGAAGGCGACGAAGACCTCCTCGCCATCGAGCAACAGCCAGAGGCCGTTCGCCGAGACGTTCGTCACCTCAACGCCCGAAGTGCTTCTTCCACGCCGCACGGATCTCATCTTCATGCTCCCGGATCAGACGCCGAGCCGTCTCCAGCGTCTTCCGGGTCAATCCCAGGTTCTGAACCAGCATGTACGTGCGGCCGCAGCTCCTCGCGCGAGAAGGATGTAGAAGCGCAGTCCTGCCTTCCTGAAGACCGTCGGGCTCACGAGAAGAGCCTACCAGAACGCGGCCCCGGCCGACCTCTCCCACACCCAGCGCCGCCAAGCGGCTCCCCGCACCGCATGCCTGCCGCTGGCCGTGAATACTCCCCCACCGGAGGTCGGTCGCGCGGCTCTTGCGGGGCCGGCCGCGCGGACGCGACGTGAGACGCCGCACGTCTTCGCCAACGCGCGGCGGCGAGCGCAGAGCAGCGTGCTCGTCGCCGGTTCCGCCCCCCCCTACCGCGCCTCGACCGTGACCTCGAAGGAGAGGCGCGCGGCGTCGCGCAGCACGGTCACCGCGACCTTCTGGCCGGGGGCGAGGGCCTTGAGCAGGGCGGAGAACTGCTGCAGGTTCGAGACCTTCTGGCCGTCCAGCTCGACGAGCACGTCCCCGGCGAGGATGCCGGCGCGCGCGGCAGGGGAGTCGGCCACGAGCGAGGCGACCTTCACGCCCTCGCCGCTGAAGGCGAAGTCCGGAACCGTGCCGAAGAGGACCTTGCGGCCCGCGGCGGGCGTTTGTGGCGCCGGCGCCGCACCGCCGCCCGCGACGCGCACAGTCAGCAGCTCCTCGCGCTCCGCCAGGTACACCACGGCCTCCTTCACGAAGGCCGCCACGCGCACCAGGCCCGCGGCGTCCACGCGCTCCGGCGTGTCGCTCGGCCGGTGGTAGTCCTCGTGCGCTCCGGTGAAGATCTGCACCGCCGGGATCCCCTGCTCGATGAAGCTCTGCTGATCCGAGCCCTCGGCCGCGCCAGGCGCGATCTGGCACTCGAGGCCCGTGACGTAGCCCGCGCCGCGGAAGATGTGCTGCCACTCGTCCGCCGTGCCCGCGCCGAGCACCTGCAGCTTCCCGGTGGACAGGCGGCCGACCGTGTCCAGGTTGATGGCGCCGCGCATGCCCGCGCGCGGAAAGGCGCCCGGCTCCGCCACGAAGCGTTTCGAGCCGAGCCTTCCCGCCTCCTCGCCCGAGAAGGCGATGAAGACCACGCTGCGCGCATGCCGCGTCTCGCGCGCGAGCTGGCGCGCCAGCTCGAGCAGGATCGCCACGCCGCTGGCGTTGTCGTCCGCGCCCGGGTGGATCTTCCCGGCCTCGCCCTCCCGCGCCTCCGGCCAGCCGCGGCCGAGATGGTCATAGTGGGCGCAGAGGATCACCGACTGTTCGCGCCAGTCCGCGCGCGTCCCGCGGAGCACCCCGATCACGTTCCGCGCCGCGCAGGGCTTCCCGTCCGGCCCCGCGTCCACCGTGAACTCCTGGAACCAGCCCCCCGCGCCGCCCGGCTCGAGGCCCGCGGCCGCGAACTGCTTGGCCACGTAGTCCGCCGCGGCCGCGAGACCCGCGCTGCCGAGGCCCCGGCCCTCCATGTCCTCGGCCGCGAGGCGCTCCACATGCCGCCGCAGATCCTCTTGCGAGAACACCGCGGGCAGCTCGGCGAGCGCCGGCCGCGCCTCGGGCTCGCTCGGCGGCAGGGGCGCCCCTCGCTCGCCCGCCGGCCTGAGGTCCACGCGCAGCGGCGACTCGAGCGCGGCCCACTGCCCCTTCACCACGTTCGTGGGCTCATTGCCCTCGAACGCGAGATAGGAGTACTTGCCATAGTGGGGCAGCTTCCGCCCCAGGCCGGGAAACGCCGCCTCGGGATCGACCACGAGCCAGCCGAGCGCGCGCTCCGCGTCCGCCGGATGGCGCCGCACGGCCACGAACGAGTGCGCGGCCAGCGGCGCCTTCTCCGCGCCAAACGACACGCTCTCCCCGTCGAGCGCGACCCCGCTCGCCGGATCGGCGGCGAACAGCTCCTCGGCGAAGCGGTTCGCGCGGCCGAGCAGCCAGGTCGAGCGCCCGACCGGAAGCGCGCGCAGTTCCGCGTCGAGCACCACATCGATCGCGTGGCTGTCGCTGCGCCACCCCATGACCAGCGCGCGGTACCCCGCGCGCAGCGGCTCGGGCTCCGCCGCGGGCAGCACGGCCAGGATGCTCTCCTCGCCGAAGATCTGCCCGAGAGACGGCGGCGTCTCGCGCGGATCGAGCAGGCGGAACAGGTCGAACTCCGGGTCCACCTCGATGAGGAGCGGCGGCGCGGCCAAGCGCACCTCGAAGTCCGCGCTCTCCCCGGCGAGATCCACGAGGGCACGCTCGGTGCCGGCCGCGGTCAAGACCGCGAGCGGCACGCAGAGCGAGAAGGGTCTGGCCGGCGCGCGCTGCGTGAGCGCGCCCCGCACCACGAAGCCCCCGCCCCCGGCCGCGGCCGCTTCAGCCGCGACCGCGAGCGCGGGAGCGCCGCTTCTCCCCACCCACTGCTCGAAGAACGCGGCGAGGTCCAGGCCGCTCGCCTCCTCGAAGCTCGCGCGCAGGTCCGCGAAGGAGGCGCGCTGCTCGCGGAAGGCGCGGTAGAAGCGCGCCAACGCCTGGCGAAACACCTCGTCGCCCACGCGTCGCCGCAGCATGTGGAAGAGCATCAGCGCCTTGCCGTAGCCCACGGCCTCGGTGGCGGCGCTGTGCCGCTCGCGGAACTCGCTGAGCGGGAAGTCGCGCCCCGCGCGCACGTAGTCGCGGTACTTCTGCAGCGTGCTCCGGCGGTACTCCGCGCCCTTGTCGCGCTGTTCCTGGATGAGGTGGTCGGCGAGATAGGCCGTCAGCCCCTCGCACCAGTTTCCCGACTCGTAATCGACGAAGACCGAGTTGCCCCACCAGTTGTGCAGGATCTCGTGCGGATAGGACGAATGCAGGATGAAGGGAAAGCGGATCACGGCCGGGCCGAGCAGCGTGAAGGACGGCATGCCGAACCCGGTCTCCCAGAAGTTCTCGACCAGCGCGAACTTGCCGTAGGGATACGGCCCGATGAGCCCGCGGTACATCTCGAGGTATTGCGCCGTGGCCGTGAGGTACTGCGCGGCCAGGGCGTCGTCCGGCTCGTGCAGGTAGACCTCCGCCTGCACCGCGCCGGCCGCCTCGCAATAAGCGACCAGCGGGCCGCCCACGAGGTGGATGTCCTCGGTCCTGCCTTGCGATCTCCACACGGCCCGTCCCGCCTCGCTGCGCGCCGTGCCCTCGCCCTGGCCGATCACGCGCCACCTCTCGGGCAGCCCCACATCGAGCGCGAACTCGACGTACGCTCCATCGAAGACCGGGTACCACGAGCCGCCCCCGGCCAGGTACACGCCTTCCTTGCCGAGGAAGCCCTCGGTGTCGCGGAAGCCGCGCGTGTACTCCTCCTTCTGATCGGACAGACCGAAGTGCACGCGGCCCTCATAGGCGAGCGTGACGCGGCCGTCCGCCGGCGCCGGGTCGAGGCGATAACGCGCGAGGCGCAGGCCGCCCGCGTCCGCGCCGCCGCCCGCGTCCGCGACCTCGGTCACGGCCGGGTCGGCCGCGCGGATCTCGAGCGCCGCGTTCAGGACGAACTCGACCGCGCCGGCGCGGAGCGCCTGCGGCAAGACCATGTGGTCCTCGACGGCCAGCGTTCCCTGCACCGGATCGAGCTCGACCTTCAGCTCGTGCCGCACCGACTCGGCCGCGATCGTCGCCGCGCCGCACCACGCCAGCCAGATCGCAAGGAACACCGTCTTGTTCATCGTCCTGTCGCTTCCTCTGCGCCGCCGCGCGCGCGGCAGGCGCGCGCTCCGCTCCGGCGCGACCGCCCATAATAGAACGTCCCCGGGAGCGGCGCCGAAGCCGTCCCGGGGACGTTCGAGAACGGGAGCTTGTGCCAGGTCCCTCGCAGCGCTCCCTACGGACAGAAGGTCACCATCAGGCCGTTGGAGGCCTGGACGTCGCCGCCGTAGCCGGCGTCACGCGCGACGTACTGGTAGTACTTGGTCGTCCCGACCATCCCCGACGTGATCGGGATGTTGATCGAGCAGCCGCCGGACCCATTCGTGGCGCTGTAGGTGCGCAGGAAGTTCGGCGCCCCCACGAGCACGGTGCCCCAGGCGTAGGGCACGCTCGCCTGCGAGTCGCCCGACAGCATGCAGCAGAACTGGTTGGGCTTGGCGCCCGTCAACACGATGTAGAAGCTCGGGTTGCCCACCGTGGGCTCGCCGCTGGCGCTGACCAGGGCCATGGTGCCGGTCGAGCCGATCTCGCCCGTGCCGTAGTTCGAAGGCGACGGGCAGGCGTTCGGGTCGAGGCCAGCGATGGAGGTGGCTCCGGTATTGAGCGGGTCGAGGTACGCCTTGACGCCGTTCCACGACTTGGCCAGACGGCCGTAGTAGTCGTGATACGGGTAGGAGCAATCCGACTGGCCGCCCCAGAGCTGGCCGATGAAGCGGTGCGCCACGCTGTAGAGCGGAGAACCGGAGGAGCCTCCCTCGGTCGCGCCCACGTCCCACTGGTTGATGTGCCAGTCATTGCCGCTCTTCAGCGGAGCATTGTAGTCGTGCGAGATCTTCTTCGGGTCGCCCGCCGGGTGATGGATGCACGCCGAGCTCGAGGGCGCCACGTCGGTGCGGTCCCAGCCGGCGTAGTACACGCCGTAGCTCGCCGGAATGGCGGGCGTGATCTTCACCAGGCGGTAGTCGATGGTCGTGTCCACGGCCATCTGCGTCGAGCCCTGCACCGTCTGCGTGAGGGGCGCGGTGCCCGTGCCGCAGCCGGACCTCTGGTAGTTGAAGTAGAAGATGGCGGAGTTGAGCGTGCCGCAGTGGCTGGCGGTGATGAAGTACTGCGTGCCCTCATTGGCAGTGTTGTTCAAGAGCGAGCCGGTGCAGAGATAAGGCCCGGTCAGGATGCGCGCCACGGCGTCGATCTCGTTCTCCCAGCCCACGCCCTGCGGGCAGTTGACGTCCACCTCGCAGGCGCCGGCCGCCTTGGGCTGCGCGGCTCCCTTGATGATGTAGACGATGATCTCCTGGTAGGCGTGGACCACCTGCCCCACCTCCAGCTCGCCCGGGAAGTCAGCCCAGGAGGGTTCCATGTACTCGAGCGTGATGGCGTCGTTCAGGACCGCCTCGGTGGCGAAGCGGCCGTCGGGGTTGTGGTTGAGCGCGTTGTAGCTGCCGAGCACGTGGGAGTGGTCGTCGTTGTAGATGTACAGCTCGGCGCCGTCCGGCACGTGGAAGCGGCTGAAGGTCAGGTTGATCGAGCGGGCGTCGCGCGAGGCGATGCGCAGCTCGTCGTGCGTGAGCTCGTAGGCATAGACGATGCGCAGCCGCCACAGGCGGGCGCCGTTCGGAAGGTCCTCCCACACGCCCGAGTTCGCCAGGTTCAGGGCGACCGGGAACGCCTTGCCGAAGCGGAAGGGCTGGTTCTTGGGCCGGCGCGCGTCCTCCATGAGAAGGACCGCCTCGTTGACCGGCGGCATCACCTGGCTCGGGACGTGCTGGGTGAGCGGCACGGTGAAGCTCGGGGGCTCTCCCCCGTAGCTGATCTGCGCCTCGGCCGGAGCGGAGGAGATGGCGAGATGAGCGCCGACACAGCGCCCACGACGAGAAGACGAACGGGCTTGACCATGGAGCGGATCCTCGCAGGGTTCTGGGTACTCGGGGCAACTGGGCGAAGCAGCAGAACTAATGTAGTACGGAAAGGCTGTCCGACGAAAGGGTGAGCGTCAAGTCGGTCGGGGAGTTGAGTTGCGGCTCGCGGCGGGCGACGGGCGACAGAATTGTGGCCCACGGGCGCTCGGCGGGCTCGCGGCGCGGAGGCGAACCGCCGAGCGCGAACGCCGCAAGAGTTCGCGGCGCAAGCCGTTAGGCCGTCTCCCGCTTGCCTCAGCGCTGCGGCAGGAAGCGCCCGAGGAAGGCCTCGACCGCCTGCCAGTAGCTCTCGCTGTCCTCGAACTCCTGCCAGAGCGCTTTCGAGCCGTGGTTTCCCTCGGTTTCCGGCACGTAGGACGTTTTCTCCGCGCTCGGGAGCGCGTCGAAGATGGCCTTCCAGTCGCCGGCCTCGGAGCGCGCCGAAGTGACGAACACCGGGCACGCGACGCGCTTGCCCGCCTCCTCGATCCAGGTCGCGGGCTTGCCCAGGCGCTCGAAGTACTCGCCCGGCGAGAAGCAGAGCACGCCGTCCACGAGCTTCGGCTGCTCGGCCGCGACCCGCAGCACGAGCGACGCCGAGTACGAGCTGCCCCAGGCGAGCAGCTTGCCCTTGGCGTACTGGGCGCGCGCGTGCTCCAGCGCGGCGATGAGATCCTGCTCAGCGTCGAGGTAGGTCGCTTCCTTGTCCGCCGCGCGCGCGCGCTCCGCGGTCCCGTTGGCGACCTCTCTCATCGTGCCGCCCGAGCGCTGGTCGGCGGCCAGGCAGTTGAAGCCCAGCTCGTTCAGGCGCTCGGCGATCTCGCGGTACTCGCCGCGGCTCGAGCGCGCCTGGTGGAAGAGCACGATGAAGGGTGTCTGCTCGCTCTCGTGCTTCCGGTACAGGTCGGCGGTGATCTCGAGGCCGTCCTTCGACGCGAACGTGACCTCGCGCCGCGCCTCCTTCTTGCCGGCGGCCTTGTTGTCGGAGGCAGCCTCCTCCTGGCCCGAGTCCGCGCACGCCAGCGCCGCGCACGCGACGAAGCAAACGAGAGCTCCCTTCACCCGGGTGAGAACGGCGCTCGCGCTCATGACGGTTCCTCCTCTGTCGTTCCAGCCCGTACGAGCCTACCACTCGCCTGGCCCGCGCACCGCCCCCCTCACAGCACGCGCCACCAGGGCGCGGCCAGAACCCCGGGCGCCAGCCACTCAAGCATGCTGCCGGTGTGCAGCAGCAGCGCTGCGCGCGCCCTGCGGCCGTACTCGGCGCGGAACGTGCGCAGGTGCCGTGCGTCGCCGAGCCGCGGCCTGGCGACCGCCTTGACTTCGACGGGCAGCAGGCTGCCGGCCGCCTCGATCACGAAGTCCACCTCTTCCCCCGCGGCGCTGCGCCAGTAGTACACCTCCGCGCGTTCGAGCCGCGCGTCGCGCCAGGCGAGGAGATCCTGCAGCACGAGGTTCTCCAGGTGCGCGCCGCCCGGCTCTGTCCCCTCACCGAGGTGGAGCGCCACGCCCGTGTCGCCCCAGTAGAGCTTGGGCGACTTGATGAGGCGCTTGGTGCGGTTCACCGCGTACGCCGGCAGCCGCACCAGCAGGTACGAAGTCTCGAGCAGGTTGAGCCAGCGGTGCACCGTCGGCTGAGGGAGCGCGACGTCACGGCTGAGGTCCGTCTGGTTCACGAGCTGTCCGAGCCGCAGGCAGGCGGCGATCATCAGCCGGCGGAAGTCAGGCAGCGCGGCGATCAAGGACAGGTCCTGCAGGTCGCGCTCCAGGTAGGTGCGCACGTAGCCGTCGAACCAGATGGCCCGGTCCTTCGCGGCAGCCAGGTGCACGGCCGGCGTCGGGAAGCCGCCGCGGCGCACCAGCACGCGCCAGTCCTCCCGCATCTCGTGGTTGGCGGCGAGCACGTCGAGCCAGTCGTCGTCGCGGTGTTGGAGCAATTCCTCCCAGAGGCCGCAACGCCCCAGGCCGCGCTGCTCGCGCCGCGTCATCGGCCGAAGCGTCAGGTAGCTGGCGCGGCCGGCGAGCGACTCGGACACGCGGCGCGCCAGCAGCAGGTTGGCCGAACCCGTGAGCAGGAATCGACCCGGTCGCCGCCGCCGGTCGATGGCGCGTTTGACCGCGCTGAGTAGGTCGGGCTCGCGCTGCACCTCGTCGAGCGTGAGCGGGCCGGGGCCGCCGAGCAGCGCCTCCGGGTCGCGGCGCGCCGCATCCTGGACGTCGAGGTCGTCCAGGGACAAGTAGCGGCGCGCGGGCGCCAGCGTGCCGGCCAGCGTGCTCTTGCCGGTCTGGCGCGCGCCGGTCAGCACCACCGCGGGCATGACGCGCAGCCGGTCGATCAGGCTGGAGACCACGAGGCGAGGGAGAACAGTTGTATCCATGCCGTGAATGATAATCATTCACAAGATGAATGACAATCTCGACGCGATTCGACCCGCCGGCTCAGCCGCGCGGGGAGAACCCCCTCACTTCCTCTGCCAGGAGTCCCCCGCTTCCAGCACGCCGCGCACGGCCTCGCCGTCGAGCCACGCGCGCGCCCGGACGTCTTCCCGCAGGTACGCATCCCAGAAGGCCGTGGTGACGGCCAGGATGGCGCGGTGGTGATTCGGGTTGCGCCGCTCGGAGTCGCCCGGCAGCGCGCGGTCGCTGAAGGCCGAGTGCTCGGCGCGGTCGAGCACCAGCTCGTACTTGCCGCCCGGCGGCAGGGCCGGGAACACCTTCAAGCGCGACTCGGCGTCCGCGTCCACGATGAGCGCGTCGTCCTTGGTGCCGGTGAGCAGCAGCCACGGGATCTTCACATTGGAAAAGGCCGTCTTGGGGCCGCCGCCGCCGCGCGGGGCGCTCGGGCTCATCATCGCCGCGGCCTTGATGCGCACGTCCCTCGTCGCGGACCACCAGGTCGGCTTGCTCGGGTTTGGCCTCGCCGGCCAGAAGCGGGTCGTAGTCCGCCTGCTCCTCGCCCGCCCACACGGCGGCGGCAAGCGCCTGAATCAGACCCACGACCAGCAGAGCCTTCATGACCTGCTCCTTCCGGTACGCGCCTCGCGCTTCCTGTTTGCGGCCGCGAAGACGACGCGCAGCATCATGATCGTCATGGGCCGCAGACGCAAACAGCTCGTCTGGTCCGCATCACTCCCTCATCCTGGCGCTCCCGCCCCCGGCGCCCAAGGAAGCAGGCGCGCCGCGCCTCTATACTGAGTCCCTCCCCCAGATCACGGGCCGGAGGCTCCGAGCCATGCCGTCTGTCCTCTCCTTCGCCGCCCGCGGCTTCGACCTGGCGCGCGCGCTGGTGTCGCGCCTGCGCCTCCTCGGCCTCGAGCGGACGACACCCGCCGCCGTGCGCGCGGTGCAGGAAGAGCGCCTGCGCCGCCTCCTCGAGCACGCGGCCGCGCATTCGCCCTTCTATCGCCGCAGGTTCGGCGGCCGCACGCCGCGGCCCGCGGACCTCGCCTCCCTCGAGCCCGTGCGCAAGGAGGAGATCCTGGGCGCGCAGTTCGACGAGGCGTTGACCGTGCCCGGGCTCACGAAGGCGCGCGCGCGGGAGATGCTCGGCTCGGCCCGGCGCACGCCCTTCGTGGTCGCCACCACCTCCGGCAGCAGCGGCGAGCCCGCCCTCTACCCCTTCTCGCGCGCCGAGTGGATCGAGGGCATGGCCTTCCAGATCCGCGCCGCCACGCTCTTGAAACCGGCCGGCTGGACTTGGGCGCGCGCCCTGTGGGAGCGCCCGCGCACGGCCCTGGTCTTCACGCACCACCCGATCCACGTGAGCACGCGCCTGCGCCAGAGCTACACGCTCGGTCTCGCCCCGACCCTCTCGCTCGCGGCCGGCAGCCCGGTCGCGAGCCAGATCGCCGACCTCGCCGCCTTCCAACCGTCCATCCTCGGCGGCTACCCTTCGGCGCTCGGCCTGCTCGCCCAGGCGCAGCTCGACGGCCGGCTTTCCATCCACCCGTTCCTCGTGGTCACCGGCGGCGAGACGCTCACCGCGCCCGCGCGCGCGCGCCTGCGCCGCGCCTTCGGCGTGGAGCCGCACGACGTCTACGGCCTCACCGAGACGCTGCTCGTGGCGGTCGAGTGCCGCGAGCATTGTGGCATGCACATCTTCGAGGACGCGGTGCTCGTGGAAGTCGTGGACAAGAACGGCCGCGTGCTCCCGCCCGGCGAGCAGGGCGAGGCCGTGCTGCTCACCAACCTGTTCAACCGCACGCTGCCGCTCATCCGCTACGAGGTCGGCGACCTGCTCACGGTCACGGACGAGCCCTGCCCCTGCGGCCTGCCCTTCCGGCGCATCCTCTCCGTGCTCGGCCGGCGCGAGGAGATCCTCAAGATCAGAGGCCGAAGCGGCGCGCTGGTCGAGGTCCACCCCTTCGCGGTCGAGAGCCCGCTCGAGGAGATGCCGGGCGTCGAGCGCTTCCAGATCCGCGCGGAAGAGGACGGCATCCGCATCCTCGTGACCACGCGCGAGGCGGACCAGGCGGCCTTCGCCGCGCGCGCGCGCCGCGCCGTGCTCGAGGCCCTCGCGCCCTATGGCCTCGACGCCGAGCGCGTGCGGCTCGAGCTGACCGACGCGATCGCGTCGCGTCACGGCCCCACGGACAAGCAGCGCCGCGTGTAGCGGCCCGCCACCGGGTCCGCGAATCGGCCAAACGGGCGGCGACAGGCCCCTCCGCTTTGTACACTGGCGGGCGTCACGGTCATGACCACCGGCACAGAAGGGGGACCACTGCTGTGACTTCGTTTCGGCGACTGGGTACCGCGCTCCTCGCTCTCATCGTTCTCTCGATCACGCTTCTCCTCCTGTTGAACGTTCCCTCCGGAATCGACCCGGCGCCCGTCCCGCTGGGAGGGGCCGCGGAGCTTCCAGCAAGCGACGACCGAGTTCAGGCTCCACCGGACACGACGAGTCAGGCCCCCGCCGCGGAGGACCGTGTCGTGGTGGAAGTGGACATGGACCTGGAGGGGAAGCTGGCGTACGAGCGCGCGCTCGGGAGCCTCACGGGCCGGGTGGTCGAAGAGGACGGCACTCCCGTGGCCGGCGTTTCGGTCACTCTGTTCGGAGGCCGCCTCACTCAACTCCGTCTGGACCAGGGTTCCTTCTTCTCCGGGGAGAACATAGCGCCGGAGCTGCTGGCGGGCGAGGCGATCACTGACCCCACGGGTCGCTTCCGTATCGATCGGGTGGACCCCGAGCTGATGCTCGTCGCCGGCATCGATCTCGGCGGGCCGCGCGGCACGGTGCGGTTCCTCGAGCAGAGCGTCGACACGGGGCAGTGTGCCGACGTGGGAGACCTGGTGCTGGCCCGATACGCGACGTTCGTCGGCCGGGTCGCCGACGAGGACGGGAATCTGCTCGGCGGAGCCCGCGTACGCGCCACCGATGTGCCGAAGGAGGCGATCGACTTCGGCGTGGCGGATCTCGGGCCGGGCGGCGGCATGCTGGTCGACGCGGGAGAAAAGGCCGGCGGACCACAGGTCTGGCGCCTTCCTCCTTGCGCCGCTCGACTCCTTCAGGACCTTCCGGTGCCCACGACCCGCACCGGTCCGGACGGCTGCTTCGAGCTGCCGGGAATCCCGAGCGGCTTGATCACGGTGGTCGTCGACTGCGCTGGATTCGTCACCCGGACCCACGGGCCGGACCCGTCGGGCAACCTTGGAGGGCGGCGCGACATCGGCACGATCGAGCTCTCCGCCGGCGAGACCCTGGCCGGCCGGTTCGTCAGGGAGGACGGCACGCCGATCCCCGAGGCGGACGTCTTCGTAGGGCGCAAGACCGCGAAGAAAAAAGGGAAGGGCCCGATGGCGGTCGTCCGGCCCGGGGGGCGGACCGACGCCGAGGGGAGGTTCCGCGTCGAGGGTCTCCCGGATGACGAACACTACGTGGCCCTGCGTGAGAAAGGGGCAGTGGCTTGGACCGTGGTCGAGGCGATGCCCGGTCACGACGAATCGGTGGTTCATTCGGCCCCTTCGTACGACGTCACTCTGACGACCCAAGATGCGGAGGGAAGACCGATCCATCATCCGGAGCTCGCCCTGGCCGAGATGCAGGACGATTTCGGGCTGCTCCCGCTCCTGCTGCCGCCGCATCGCGTCGAGGGAGAGCTCCTGGAAGACGGCAGAGTGCGGATCCCGCACCTCGGCGGCGGCGAATACGGGCTCTACGTCCGTGCCCCCGGCCATGCGGTGGGTCGAGCCGAGTTCTCCATCAAGGACGAGCCGGTCGAGCTGACGGTCCGTCTGCAGAAGGGATGGTCGGCCGAGGTCAGAGTCACCGGCGAGGAAGGCGTGCCCGTGCCAAGGGCCCGGGTCGCGGCAACGACGGAAGACAGCCGCAAGCACGAGCTGCTTCCGCCGGCCCTCGCCTCGGTGATCACGGACGCAGCCGGCGTGGCGGTCCTCGAGAATCTCCCGGCGGAGCCAAAATCCAAGATACTGCTCGAGGTCGAGCACCCCGGATACGCGGACTTCCTCGTGCGGCTGAAGGAGCCGCAGCACGAGCCGATTCCAGTCACGCTGACGAGAGGCGGCGTGGTCAACGGGAGGATCCACCTCCAGGGAGAACCCCTTGAGACCCCCATGGTCGCGCTTCTCACGCGCCGGCAGAAGGAGATGCAGTTCCCGCGCTTGGCCCTGCCCGATGCCACGGGCCAATTCTCCTTTCGCTCGCTGGGTCCAGGATTCTATGAGCTGAAAGTCCAGGAGCGGGGACTGCCGTTCTTCGAACTGCCGGACCTGCTGACGCGTTCCCGAGCGCCGGAGGACCGCGGACGACAGAGGGAAGAGGAGCTTCTCCTGAGGCCTGGTGAAGAGAAGTTCGTCGACATGGACCTGCTCGGCGCCGCCGGCGATGGGCCGGCGGCTCAGGTCCAGGGCCGCGTCTTCCTGAACGGGGCTCCCTCCGCGGGAGCAGTGGTGACTCTCGAAACCAAGGGGGATCTGCTCCGGAGGCAGGATGGCCAGGAAAGACAGATCACGACCGACGAATCAGGCCGGTTCGACGCTGGCAGCCTGGCTGTCGGCGTCGAGGGGAAGCTCGTGGTCAGGGTGGTTCCAAGGGAGCTTCTCGGGGAACGGGGCGCGAGGTGTTTTCACCGCGAGGAGTTCGCGTTGGCCGCCGGCGACCGGCACGACCTCACGATCCAGATCATCACGGGCAGTGTGTCCGGCCGGGTCGTGGACGCCACCAACGGACGCCCGCTCGAGGCGGGCATCTCGGTGTGTCCTGTCGATGGGATTCGTGATTCTACCCGCATGACGCGTGCCGACGAGATGGGGCGGTTCCAGATCGGCCCGCTCACCGAGGGTGAGTACACGCTGACAGCGTGGAAGGGGTACGACGACTATCACCAGGTGCACCTGAGTCCCCTCTCGGTGAGGGGAGGGGTGTCGTCGCCACCCCTGCTGCTGCAGCTCGAGCCGACGATTCCGGTGGCAGGTGAAGTCCGCACCGCCCTCACCGGGGTAGACGAGATCTCGGTCCGCTTCAAGAGCGGCGACTTCAAGGAGATTCTCTACTGCGCTCTCGGCGAAGGGAAGGCGACCTTTCACTCCCGGGAGATCCGAGCGGGAACCTACGAGGTCCGGGTCTCGATCCGTCGCGGCGAGGAGCGGTCCCGTTTCACGACGACGGTGGTGGTTCCCGAGGGAGGGATCCAGGACTTGATCCTGTCTGGATAGCAGCCATTGCTCGAGAACCACTGCATTCCGGCGCGCAGCCGGTCGCAGCCAAGCGTGCTGGTCTTTCTGGCGCAGGACGCTCAGTGCACCATCCCGTTAAGGCCTCGGCAGGCCCCTACCTCCCGTCGCGGCGGCGCCGCATCCAAATGGGTCCGAGCTTGTCGTTTGGTCCGGCGCGCGCCGCCGCGAGTTCGAAGTCAGAAGTCCGTAGTTCGAAGCCGGATGAGCCTTCGGCCGACAGGTGGCTTCAACGCGCCCGGGTGTGCCTCCGGCTCTCGGCGAGGAGACTCGGGATCTTCGTGCCGCGCGAAGCTCCTGGCGGTTAGTGGCACATATCCGCCGTCGACGTCCCCAGCGAGCCGCCGTTCATCCACCCAGGCCTCGTCTCATCCCACCCGGTCGCGGTGCTCCGCGATCAGCCGCTCGACGACCTCCGGCTCGGCGAGCGCCGTCGTGTCGCCGAGACCCTCGTAGTCCGACGCCGCGATCTTGCGCAGGATGCGCCGCATGATCTTCCCGCTGCGCGTCTTGGGCAAGCCCGCCGCCACGTGGATCACGTCGGGCGCGGCGAAGGCCCCGATGGCGTGCCGCACCTGCTCCTTGAGCATGCCGGCCATCGCATCGACGTTGGCGCCCGCCTGATCCGCCGCCAGCACGACGTAGGCGTAGATGCCGGTGCCCTTGATCGGGTGCGGGTAGCCGACCACCGCCGCTTCGGCGACGGCTTCGTGCGCCACCAGGGCGCTCTCGAGCTCCGCCGTCCCAAGGCGATGGCCGGAGACATTGAGCACGTCGTCGATGCGTCCGGTGATCCAGTAGAACCCATCCTCGTCGCGCCGGCACCCGTCGCCCGTGAAGTAGTAGCCCGGGAACTGCGTGAAGTAGGTTTCCTTGAACCGGTGGTGGTCGCCCCACACCGTGCGCGCCTGCCCGGGCCATGGAGAGGCCAGACACAGCGCTCCGCTCACGCCGCGTCCTTCGAGCGGCCGGCCCTCGGGATCCATGATCACCGGCTTGATCCCGAACAGCGGCAGCGTGGCCGACCCCGGCTTCGTCGGGGTCACGCCGGGCAGCGGCGAGATCATGATCCCGCCGGTTTCCGTCTGCCACCATGTGTCGACGACCGCGCAGCGGCCCTCGCCGACGACATCGTGGTACCAGCGCCATATCTCGGGGTTGATCGGCTCGCCCACGGTGCCCAGGATACGCAGACTCGTCCGGCGGTAGCGCTTGACGAATTCGTTGCCGGCCCGGGCGATCGCACGCAGGGCGGTCGGCGCCGTGTAGAAGATCTCGATCCCCAGATCGTCGACCAGACGCCAGTATCGGCCGGGATCCGGATAGGTCGGAACCGATTCGAACATGACCGTCGTGGCACCGTTGGCCAGCGGGCCGTAAACGATGTAGCTGTGTCCCGTGATCCAGCCGATGTCCGCCGCGCAGCAGTAGATCTCGCCCGGTCGATAGTCGAAGACCATCTGGTGCGTGAAGGCGGCGTAGACGAGATACCCTCCCGTCGTGTGCAGCACGCCCTTGGGCTTCCCGGTGCTCCCCGAGGTATAGAGGATGAACAGCGGATCCTCCGCTCCCATCCACTCCACCGTGCAGGTCGAGCGCTGCTTGCGGCACGCCTCGTCGAGCCAGTGGTCGCGCCCCTCGCGCATCTCGACCTCGGCGTCGGTTCGCCGGGCGACGAGCACCGTGTGGATCATCGACAGGCCCTCGATCGCCCGGTCGGCGATCTTCTTGAGCGGCACGCGCTTGCCGCCGCGCAGCCCCTCGTTGGCCGTCAGCAGGACGCGACAGCCGGCGTCGAGGATCCGGTCGCGCAGGGAATCCGCGCTGAAGCCGCCGAAGACGACCGAGTGCACGGCACCGATGCGGGCGCAGGCCAGCATGGCGAAGGCCAGCTCGGGGATCATCGGCATGTAGATGCAGACGCGATCGCCACGGCGGACGCCGTGGGCGACCAGCACGTTGGCCAGCCGGCAAACGTGATGCTTGAGCTCACGGTAGGAGATGTGCCGGTAGGTTCCGGGCTCGTCCCCGGCCCAGATGATCGCCGTGCGATCGCCGCTCTCGGGCAGGTGGCGATCGACGCAGTTGAAGCACGCGTTCAGTCGGCCGCCGGAGAACCACGCGAAATCGACCTCGTCGTAGTCCGCGTCGAGCACCGAATGCCACGGGTGGAACCAGGTCAGGAGCTGCTGGGACTGCTCGCCCCAGAACCACTGGGGGTTGTCCAGCGACAGGCGATACAGCCGTTCGTACTCGGCGAGCGTCTTGATGCGGGCGCGCTCGGCTATATGCGGTTTGACGGGAAAAACCTCGTCGGCCACGGCGACCTCCTTGATTCGGAACCACATCGCGGCGGCGCCGCACCAGACGTGTCCGCGCTCACTGGTGGGGTCCGACCGGCGCCGCCGCGAGCTTGAAGTCTGAAGTTTGAAGTCGGAAGCCGGAAGACCTTCAGGCCGACTGCCGGCCGCAACGCGTTCGAGTTCCTCGGGATCTCGGCGAGGAAGCTCGGGATCTTTGTGCCGTGCGAAGATCCTAGCGGTTGGCACAGAGCGGTCCATCCGACGAGGGGGACGGGGCCTCCGACCCTGCAGCCCGTTGAAGAAGTGCTCCGTCGCCGAGGCGAGCGTATCTCGGCCGAGATCAAGGAGCGAGACCGCAGGCGAATTGAGGAATTCGCCGAGGATCTCGCGACGCAGAGATCGGCCGAGAGGCGCCGCCGCAGGCAGGATGACTTATTCAACGGGCTGCTAGGTGGATTTCCCTACGTGGAAACCCAGGCTAGAGTGGGCGCCATGAACGCTCTCCTCCTCTCCCTCGCTTTCCTCCTTACTATCGTCTCCGACGACACCAACTCTCGCCTGGCCGCGTTGTCGAACGGCTCGCCCATGGAGCGCGCGACGGCCGCGAACAAGCTCGGCCACAGCGGCGATCGCGCCGCGATCCCCGCGCTCCGGAAGGCCCTCGCCGACGATGACCGGTTCGTCCGGCAGATGAGCCTGTGCGCGCTTTGGGAGCTCGGCGCGGTCGAGGCCTCCGAGGACATCCGCGCCCTCCTCGCCGGCGAGCCGGCCGGCGAGCCGGCCGGCGAGCCGGCCGACGAGCAGGACGTCGCCTTCCAGTGGCTGGCAGCGGTCGCGCTCGTGGCGCTCGGCGACGAAGGGGCGAACGACCGGTTCGCGAGGATGCTCGCGGAGTGCCCGGCGGGGCGACGCGGACAGGTCTGCCAGTTCGTGTGCGTCGTTCGGGACCAGGCGCTGGCTCCGATCCTCGAAAGCTGGCTCGAGGACGAGGACGTGCGGGGACCGGCCGTCATGTGGCTCGGAGCGATCGGAGCCCGGTCGTCGGGCGAACCCGTGGCGAAGTTGGCGGACTCCGCGGAGGAGGCCGGCGACGACGAACTGCTCGGCGCCTGTCTCGGGGCGCTCGGCGCCATCGACGCGGAACGGTACGCCGAGCGGCTGCGGGCCGGCCTGGGAAGCAAGAACCGGTCTGTCGCCGGGGCGACTACCCTCGGCCTCTCGAGGATCCGGGACCCCGCCGCGAAAAGCTGGCTCCTGGAGCATGACCCCGCTTCACCGTTGCTCAACCACTACCTGGTGCCGCAGCCGCTGATGGCGAAGGTCTCCGGCGAGCGCTTCCTGCTCCGGGACATCCGCTGGCTCCCCCTCCCCGAGATCGCGAAGCGGATCGGGCAGCGGACCGGCATCGACGTGGACCTCAACGCAGCCACCAGGCCGGAGAGCATCCAGTTCGGGACGAATGCCGGGCTGCTCGGAGTCGAACCGACCGCCGAGGAAATCCTCGGTTCGCTGACCGCCTACTTCTGGCTGGGGCTCGACTTCGGCGACGTGCTCACCTGGGTCTACATCGACGGGAAAATCCGGGTCCTTCCCGGCGCCGACGGGGCGAAGGAGTTTCGCCGGCTGCTCGCGGATTGACCCACTGCACGGCGGCGGTCGTCTCCTACGTGCCGAACGGCTTCGGCCTGTTCGACATGCACGGCAACCTCTGGGAGTGGTGCGAGGACGGGTACCTGGCGGACTCGTACGCGAGGCTCGAGCCGCGCAAGGGGGACGGCCCGCGCGACTCAGCCGAGACCGGCAAGAAGGCAATCCGCGGCGGCAGCTACTTCGCGCCCTTCCAGGACTCGCGCTCCGCGGAGCGGACCGGCATTCCTCCCGACACCCGCGCCCGCGGCGTCGGCGTGCGGCCGGCACGCTATCCTGCGCAGACATCCGGTATCCTCGGACGGTCCCGCCGTTGACCTGAGCGGCCGTCCGAGGGAACCGAGGAACTGGCCCGCCAGCAGATGCAGCCGCGCGAGCATCTCCGGCCGGTCGGTCGGTGGTCTCGGCCGCCGTGCGCTCGATGGTCCACGAGACGACCCCTTTCTGGCGTCTTCACGGCGAAGGAGCACCGCCTGGCCATCGACATCATGCGCGGCGAGGATCAGGAGACTCTGCTCGACACGGAGCTGGTGAAGGAGAGTCTGGAGCTGGTCTTCTGGTGTTGTGGCCGTGCTCCGGGAGTGGACGTGAGGCTGGACGGCGAACCGGTGGCGGGCCGCATCCGGCTGGGGAAGGGCGAAGAGGAATGTGAGTGCGGCCTTCGGCGGCGACGGCGTGGTCCGGAAGACCGTACAGCCGGGCGAGGGAAGCCTCCACCATTCAGCAGGTTCGAGTTCTCGGATGCCACGGCAACGAGACCGCGGGAAAACGGTACTGAGGATTGTGGAAAACCGGTACCAAACGGTGCGGAGAACCGGCAGTGTGTCTCCGTGGACGCCTATCAAACGCGCCATCTGGACGCCCTCATGGCCGAGTTGTTGACCCAGGTGCCCGCGTTGTTCGTCGTGGGCCCGCGGGCGACCGGCAAGACGACGACGGCAGAGCGGCACGCGAAGACGATCGTCCGCCTTGATCGAGAAGCGGAGGCGGTCGCCTTTCGGGCCGACCCGGATGTGGCGCTGGCGGATCTCGAAGAGCCGGTCCTGCTCGACCAGTGGCAGCTCGTTCCTCAGGTGCTGGGTGCGGTCAAGCGAGCGGTCGACGCTGCACCAAGACCCGGCCGGTTCCTGATCACCGGCTCGGTGCGTGATGGCCTCGACGCGGAGACGTGGCCGGGCACGGGCCGCGTCGTGAGGCTGACTCTCCATGGAATGACGATTCGTGAACAACGCGGACAGCTCGGCCGTCTTCCATTCCTCGATCGCGTGGCTGGTGGCGAGACGCTGCACGCCGAAGCGGATCCTCCAGATCTTCGTGGCTACATCGAGTTGGCCCTTCGGAGTGGCTTTCCTCACGCAACTCTGCGGCTGGGCGGTGAGGCCAGCCGGCGATGGCTGGAGAGTTACGTCGAACAACTTCTGACCCGCGACGCCCCGCAGCTCGGCCTGCGCCGCGACCCGCAGCGCCTGGGCCGATACTTCGAAGCCTTGGCGCTCCACTCGGCCGGCGTGGTTGATGACAACGCACTGCTGGCGGCGGCAGGCGTGAACCGAAAGACGGCTGCGGCTTACGAGCGGCTCCTCGAGAACCTGATGGTCATCGAGTGTGTGCCCGCGTGGACCTCGAATCGGATCAAGCGACTCACGCGCAAGAGAAAGCGCTACCTCGTGGATCCGGCGTTCACGGGGGCCCTTCTCCGCCTCGACGCATCTGCAGTGCTTCGGGACGGCGACCTTCTCGGACGCATGCTGGACACGTTCGTCACGGCGCAGCTACGTGCCGAACTGGCCGTCTGCCGGACTCGCCCGCGCCTGTATCATCTGCGCCAGGAACAAGGACGGCACGAGGTAGATCTGGTCGCCGAACTGGGAGGACAACGTGTCGTCGCCATCGAGGTCAAGGCCAGCGCTTCGCCGGGTCCGGCGGACGCGAGGCACCTGGTCTGGCTGAGCCATTCTCTCGGCGAGCGCTTCCTTGCCGGAATCGTGTTTCACACCGGCCCGCGGGCGTACGCGCTGGCCGAGCAGGTCACAGCAGTGCCGATCTGCGCACTCTGGGCGTGAGAGCGCGCTCCCGCCATGGTTGGCAAACGCGAGCTCGTGGGAGCTGACTCATCGGCGAGTTGCGGACGGCGAGCGGGCGCTCGGGCGGCTTGCCCGGTGGATCAGGACGGTTCCACTTCCCGGTTGCGTCGCCGTCCCACGCCGGCCTTCTCCGTATCCTAGCGCGGGCTTCGCCCGCAACCCAAGAGTTGAGATGGCGTCGATCCCCGAGTAGGACGGTTGTTGTTGAGGCAGCCGCTGCTC
>DYIW01000063.1:15808-22695 GCA_020723465.1 Phycisphaera mikurensis | reverse complement strand
GTGAGTCGCCTGCGTCTCCTCTGCCAGCGCGTGCTCGAGCGCCGCCTGCTCGGCGACGGCGAGCAGGCGGCCGCGCTGGTGCCGGGCGCGCTCTTGACGCTCTCCCTCTCGCTGCTGCTGTTCACCGCCATCGTCCAGGCGCGCTCGCTCGAGGATTCGGTCACGCTGCTTTGTCTCGCCTGCTGCGTCTGGTGCGGGACGCGAGCCTTCCTCGAGTCGCACGACCTGGCCGCGGGCGAGCTGGACCGGGCCGTGCTCGAGCCGCTGCCGCTGCCGCACTGGATGATGGCGGCGGCGCGCACCCTCGTGGTAGGCGCCGTGCTTCTGATCAGCGCGCTCAACATCGCCCTGCCCGCGGCGATCCTCGTGGCCGTGAAGTGGGGAGCGGGCCGCGGCCTGTTGGCGCTGATCGGCGCGCTGCTCTCAGCCCTCACCGGCTTGGCCCTGGCTCAGGCCGGACGCGCGCTCTTGGAGCGCCTGGCCGGAGTGGAGCGCCTGCTCGAACTGGAGGGGCCGATCCGCCTCGGCATTGGCGTCGCGCTCTTCGGCGTCCTGTTCAGCGCGCCCGACCCGACCGCGCTCGCGGCGAGGTTCTCCTGGTTTGAGTCGCTGCCGCCCTGCTCCTACGCCGCGCTGGCCACGGCGGAAGGGGGACGCGCCGCGGTGGCAGCGAGCGTGCTGGCGGCAGGCGGCTCGCTCCTCCTGCTGCTTTTGACCTTCAAGCTGGCGGCTTCTCGTACGCGGGAGGGCGCGCGCCGCGCGCCGCGCGCCAAGGAGACGCGCCTCCTGCGCCTCCTGCGCCGGCTGCTCGTGCGCGAGGAGGAGCGCGCCGCCTTCGACTTCGCGCTGGCCAACCAGGCGCGGGATCGCTCCTTTCGCGCGCGCGTCTATCCGCTCTTCGCCTTCCCCTTCGCGGTCGTGCTGCTCGTGGCCGCGCGCCCGGACGAGCCGCACCTCGCGCTCATGGCGCTCTACGGCGCGGCCGTGTACCTGACGCTCGCCCAGACCTTCCAGGGGTATTCCGAGTCGCAGGGCGGGCCGCGGCTGCTCGAGACCCTGCCGTTCAGGAACGAGGGCGCGTTTCGCCTCGGCGCCGAGAAGGCGTTCCTGGTCGGGCTCGCCGCGCCGGTCTACCTGTTCCTGGCAGTGGCGCTCGCGGCCGTGGCCATCTTCGGCCGCGGGCTGCCGCTCCTCCTCGGCGCGCGCCACGCCCTGATCGCAGCGCTCTTCGCCGTGCTGCTCACTGCGCTGTACTTCGAGCGACGACGGGTCAAGGCGTTCTCGCAGGAGGACCGCGGCGTCTTCCCGGCGGATTTCGGCGGCGGCCCATTCCTGGCCGTGCTGATCGCGGCCGGCATGGGCCTGCTCGCGGCCGCGCTGGTCGGGGAAGCCCTTCCCTTCCTGCTGCTGGCCGCGAGCCTGGCCCTCGCCATCCGCCTGACCTACGCCTGGAAGCGCGGCCGCGTCTACTCGATGCGCAGCTCGTAGGCGTTGACGAACGCCGTGCCCATGCCCGCCTGCAGATAGAGGGAGAGGGGCGCGGGCGTGGTCGGCGGCAGCGTGAAGGGGATGTCGAGCAGCCCGCCGGGAGAGGGCAGCGAGCCCAGATACAAGGTGAAGAAAATCGGGTCTTCCAGATACCACGGGCCGTAGCCGGTCTGGATGGGCACGTCGCGCAGCCCCGCGCCCATCCACAGGAGGACCGGGACGGTCCCGGCCGCGCCCACCAGCCGCAGGTTGCCGCTCCCCCCCGGCGTGAACTGGCCCATGAAGTAGAGGTGCGGGTGGCACTCGTCCGCGCCCAGATCCACGCCGCCGCCGCCCGCCCAGTGGTAGGCGGCGCCGTTGGTGAGGGTGAAGCCTTCCAGTCGCGAGTCATTGTTCTCACCGCTCTGGAACGTCACCACGGAGACGCCGCCGCCGCCGTCGATCACGGTGACGGTCGGACCGGAGGCACTCTCCACGACGATCCTCTTGCCGAGGAAGTCGATGTTCTCCACGTAGGTGCCCGGCGACACGAGGACGGTGTCGCCGTTCACCGCCGCGGCGATGGCGGACTGGATGGTCGGGTAGCTCGGGCTGGGGACCGGCAGGGTGCCGGCGCTGGCCCAGGCGGGAACGAGCAGCAAACAGCAGATCAGCACGGGACATCGCCTGGCAGTTGCCTTCCTTCGGAGATGCGTCTTGGCTTTCCTGCGGCCGGGAGCCGATGGCAGCTCGCGCCTGTTTCTTCCTTGAGTGCAAACGGCCGCCCCTTGCTCCGTGAAAAGCCGGCCTTCTCGGCGGATTTTGGGGCTCGCCCGGTCCTGCTCGCCGCGCAGGCGACCTCCGTTCGCGCGGGATTCTCAGAACTTGGCGAGTTAGATCTGCGCGGCAGATGCGTTCTTGTACGCAGACGATGGCGAGCCCGGCCGAGTGGCGTCTCGGGCGGCTCTTATGGGAGGGTACCGATCGTGAAGCACCAGCGAACCTGGGCCTTGGTGGCCGTCCTCTTCATGGGCACGGCCTTCGCAGTTGGGATCCCCGACGGCGGGACCGTCACTCTGACGCACGCGAAGCCGCCTCTGCCGCCCGCGCCCAACGGCGCGCCGGGTCCCAACCAATGGCCCGGACCAGGGGATGTGGATCCGGGCCCTTGCATGATGGAAGACGATGGAGGCGAGGGACCAGGGACGAACGACGATCCCATGGGGCCAGCCAACGAGGATCCGACCGGGACGAGCGCCTCTGGAACCGTGACCAACTCTGGAGGCGATCTCTTCGGTCCCAGAGGCGGTGACCAGAACGGGGCGGGCGAGGGGGACGCGATCGAGGTGAAGTTCTGCTGGCCGTACTACGGCTGGGTGAAGCACGTGAAGACCTGGCCGATCCTGACATTCGATCCCCCAGGTATCGCCTTCGTGAGGATCGTAAGCTGGACCTGGGAACTGCAGTGGGTATGCAGCTCGCCGGAGACCGTGGAGCCGCGGTGAAGTGCGAAGCTCTCAGGGCCAGCATGTGTACGATTCGCGACTGAGGTGAGACGGTGTCGAGAAGGCGAATCGTGCCGGCTGCCGCCGGCCTGGTGATCCTGCTGCTGGCCGCGTTCCTCCTGACCAGGGTACGCGGCGGCAGCGAGGTGAAGGGCGTCGCGACCCCAGCAGCGGCACAGCCGGTGTCCGAAGGCCGTGTCGCGCCGCCGGCAGCCGCGCCGTCCCTTCCTGTTCGCGGCGAGCCCGAGTTGGACAGGCCCGGAGTCAGGGGGCGCGTGCTCGGCGCGGCAGAAGAACCGCTCGCGGCCGTGCGGATCACCCTGTACGCCGGCAGCCTCCCTGACCGGATCGATGACGACGTCCTGCTGCGCTCCAGCGGCATCGAAGATCATCGCCTGGCGCAGACCAGGAGCGCGGACGACGGGAGCTTCGCCTTCTGGGAGATCGAGGAGCAGCCGCTCGTGCTCACGGCGGAGGCGTCGGATTACGTGGAAGCGATGCTGGAGGTGAGCTGGGGCGCGGAGGTGCTCGTGCGCCTGTTGCCGCGCGTCATGGCCACCGCGCTCTTTGGTCAAGTGCGGGATCGTCTGGGCAATGCGGTCACGTCGTTCGAGGTCCGAGCGGACGGTTGCGACGGGGATCGATCGAACCTGCTGCCGTGGACCACGGTCGAGGAGCGCGAGGGACGGTTCGCACTGACCTTGCCGCTGCGGTCCGGGGCCGTGCGCGGCGTTGAGCTTCGCTTCCACGCCGATGGCTTCGCGGACGAGGTCAGCTCGCCCATCGAGCTGACGCCGGGCACGCCGCGGTCGGGCGTGGTGATCGAGCTGGAGCGCGCCGCGCCGGTGCGCGGCCTGGTGTGCGAGCGCTCGGGGATGCCGATCCGCGGTGCGCACGTGATGGCGGTGCTCGAGCCCGGCGACTTCGGCAGCGGGACGGAGACGAACGAGAACGGTGTCTTCGAGCTGAAAGTGGCCGAAGGGGCGGCGGTGCGCTCGCTGCTCGTGCGAGCGGACGGCTTCTCTCCTCGCTGTATCAAGAGCGCCGAGGTCGCGGGAGACTGGCACGACGTCCGCATCGAGCTTGTGCCCGGGGCCGTGATCCGCGGCAGGGTGAGCAGGATCGGCGGCGAGCCAGTCGCCTTCGCGCGCGTGGAGGCGGTGACGGAGGACCCGCGAGAGACGGCGCTGTCGCTCTATCCGTACTACACGGGCCGGGCGGTGAGCGACGCGGACGGTGGGTACGAGCTGACGGGCGTGCCGCAGGGCCGGGTCTTCCTGCGGGCGGTGTGCACGATCGAGGATCAGGAGAGGAGGTCGAGCGAGCGCACGCTGGAGATCCGGCCGGAGGACGAACGCGTGGAGGACTTCGTGTTCGGGTCGGAACCGCGGCTCGTGGGGCGGGTCGACTTCACGATGCCGGCGATGGCGAAGAGGGACCTGTGGCTCGAGCTGTACCGGGACGGGCCGGAAGGCACGACGCGGCTCTCGCGCTGTGAGGGAAACGAAGGCACGGAGTTCGAGCTGGCGATTCCGGCGAGCACGCCGCCCGGGGCCCTGTGCTTACGCATCTTCCTGTCGGAAGAGCAGTACGCGGACCGAGCCGTGCCGTTCGCGGGGCACGACCTGCGGCTGGAGCCGTTCGTGTTCAGCCTGGAACAGGCGCGGGAGTTCGTGCACGGCGCGCCCCCGATCCGGTAGCCGGGGCGGCGAAGACCGTCGGGCGGTTATCGAGCGCCGGCGGCGCCGTGGTCCTGATCAGCGCGCTCAGTATCGCCCTGCCCGCGGCGATCCTCGAGGCCGTGAAGTCGACGGCCGAAGTTCATCGAACGAGCCGGCGGGATCAGCGAACGTCCACGACGCGCTGCTGGATCTCGAGCTTCCGCATGGGCGGCACCAGGAGCTGGCCGACGCGCGACAGGAAGAACTGCTTGACCGTTTGCCAGTCGTTCGGCCCCTCCCCGGGCAGGCGTGCCTCGCGCTCCGCGTCGTCGAAGTAGGTCAGCGCCCGGAGCAGGAGCGGCTCGTTCAGCTCCTGCCGATAGACCTGGCGCATCGCGCTCATGCACTCGGCGATCCCCAGAGAGTGCGGCTGCAGGGTCACGTAGAGATCGAAGAAGTCGCGGCGGACGCCCCGATCGAGGATCGCATGCAGCTTGGTGGCGAGGATTCCGGTGGTGGTCAGGCGGCGGTCCTCCGCGAAGCGCGCGAGGTGATCGAGCACGAAGATCGAGACATCGATGCCGTCGAAGCGCAGGTGGACGGTATCGGGGCCGCGCTCCAGGACCTCCACGCCGCCGCGCTTCCCGAGCTGCTGGAGGATGACCTCGAGGTTCTCGGCGCGCCGCACGCCGAAGTCGACGACACGGCTCGGCCGGTAGGGACAGAAGCAGCGCACGGCCTGCCCCCCGATGACGGACCAGTAGGGGAGGTCGCCCACGGCCCGGCGCCGGTCCGGCGGCGGGGAGCGGATTCTTCGGCGCGGAACCGGCCGTGCGTTGCCCCGCGCCCCCCGGCCTGCCATACTGTCCGCGCATCCGTGGGGATGGAGTCCCCCTGACAACCGCCCCGGCCCCGGGCTGATGACTCCTACCGCGCAGGCTTCTGCGCTGTTGGAGTCGCCGGCGCAGCCGGCCGCGGGGCGGGTTCGGTCTCGGGCCGCGCCACGGTCCGAGCGCTCTGCGAGAACAGGACTCCGTCACGCACCATGGAGCACCTCTACCTCGTCGCCTCCTTCTGGCTCGGCCTGGCCGTTTTCTCCGCGATCCTGGCCCACCACCTGCGCCTCTCCATCGCGCTGGTCGAGATCTGCGTCGGCGTGGCCGCCGCCGGCGTCGCGGGCGCCCTCGGCAAGGGCGACGCCCTGGGCTCGAACCAGGAGTGGGTGCGTTTCCTGGCGTCCTGCGGAGCGGTGCTGCTCACCTTCCTCGCCAGCGCCGAACTCGAGCCCGGCGTGATCCGCGCCAAGCTCAAGGAAGTGACGGCCGTGGGCGTGGTCGGCTTCCTGGCGCCCTTCCTCGGCTGCGCCGCGGTCGCGCGCTGGGCGCTGGGCTGGGATCTCCAGGCCAGCCTGCTGTGCGGCGTGGCGCTCTCCACCACGTCGATGGCGGTCGTCTATGCCGTGATGCTGGAAACCGGCTTCAACAAGACCGAGTTCGGCCGGGGCATCCTCGGCGCCTGCTTCGTCAATGACCTCGGGACGGTCATTGTCCTGGGACTGCTGTTCGCCCCGTTCACCTACAGGACCGCCGTGTTCGTCGTGGCCACCGGCGTCGTCCTCAAGGCCCTGCCGCCCGTCAGCCGCTGGCTGTCGCGCGGCTACGCCCACCGCACCGCGGCGATCCGGACCAAGTGGGTGATCCTGGTGCTCTTCTCCCTCGGCGCCCTGGCGCTCTGGTCGGGCAGCGAGGCCGTGCTCCCCGCCTACCTCGCCGGCATGGTGCTTGCCGAGTTCTCGAACGGCGACGCCTTCTGGATCCGCCGCCTGCGCACGCTGACAGTGGGGTTCCTCACGCCGTTCTACTTCTTGCGCGCCGGGACCCTGGTGTCGCTGCCCGCGCTCGCCTCGGCGCCGCTGGTCTTCGCCGTGCTCCTGGGCGGCAAGGTCGCGGCGAAGATCCTCGGGCTGTACCCGGTCATCGGGCTGTTTCGCCGGGAGCGCGACGAGCGCTGGTACTACACGCTGCTGATGTGCACGGGCCTGACGTTCGGCACGATCTCGGCCTTGTACGGGCTCTCCCACCACATCGTGACGCAAGAGCAGTATTCCTTCCTGGTGGCCGCGGTGATCGGGAGCGCCGTGCTCCCGACGGTGGTCGCGGGCCTCGCCTTCCTGCCGCGCCACCTGCTGCCCGCGCCGGCCGCCCGCGCCGAGACCGCCGCGGGCGAAGACGGCCTGAGCGAGGAGTGATGACCG
>DYIW01000063.1:351-15798 GCA_020723465.1 Phycisphaera mikurensis | reverse complement strand
TTCCAGCGACGGAGACATTCGAGTCGAATGAACGGAAGCCGCGCGCGCCGCGCGGCGGCGAGCACGGAGGAGCGCATGCGGGCATTCGACGATCCGGCCGAGATCCTGGAGATGACGCGCCTGGTCGAGCGCTTCCTCGCCTATGTCCGCATCGACACGCAGTCGGACGAGGCGAGCACGTCCTGCCCGAGCACGGCCGGCCAGCTCGAGCTGGGCAGGCTGCTGGTGAGCGACCTCGCCGCGCTGGGGCTCACGGACCCAGGCCTGGACGAGAACGGCTACGTGCTCGCCACCCTGCCGGGCAGCGCGCCCGGCGTGCTGGGCTTCTGCGCCCACCTGGACACGGCGCCCGCCTTTTCCGGCAAGGACGTGCGGCCGCGCCTGCACCAGAACTACGACGGGTCGCCCATCCGCCTGGAGAACGGCGTGGTCATCGACCCGGCGGACTCGCCCGAGCTTCTGCAGTGCCTCGGCGACACGATCATCACCGCGGACGGCACCACCCTGCTCGGCGCGGACGACAAGGCCGGCATCGCCGCCATCCTGGGCCTGCTCGAGGTCCTGCGCGCGCATCCGGATGTCCGCCATCCCACGCTCAGGGTGTGCTTCACGCCGGACGAGGAGGTGGGCCGCGGCACGCGGCGCTTTCCGCTGGAGCGCTTCGGCGCGGACGTGGCGTTCACCGTGGACGGCGGCTTCACGGGCGAGATGAACGTCGAGACCTTCTCGGCCGACAAGGCCATCGTCACCTTCACCGGCGTCGCCGAGCACCCGGGCACGGCCAAGGGCAAGCTGGTGAACGCGCTCACGTACATGGGCCGGTTCCTGGCCCGCCTGCCCGCGGCCGAGTCGCCGGAGTGCACCGAGAAGCGCGCGGGCTTCTTCCACGCCACGGACGCGCAAGGCGACGCCGCGCGCTGCCGCGCCAGCGTCATCCTGCGCGACTTCGAGGCCGCGGTGCTGGCTGACAGGGGCCGGCGCATCGAGGCCGTGGCCCGGGCGCTCGTCGCCGAGGAGCCGCGTCTCAAGGTCGAGGTGGAGATCCAGCAGCAGTACCGCAACATGCGCGCGGAGCTGGAGCGGCGCCCGGAGATCGCGGCGCGGCTCGAGCGGGCGATCGCGGCCGCCAGGATCGAGCCGCGCATCGAGCCCGTCCGCGGCGGCACGGACGGCGCGCAGCTCACGGCGCGCGGGCTGCCGGTGCCGAACGTCTTCACCGGCGGCTGCGGCTTCCACGGGCCGCGCGAGTGGATCTCGACGCGCGCGCTCGCGCTCTCGACCTGCACCCTGCTGAACCTGGCGCAGCTCCACGCGGAGTGAGCGCCGCGCGCGCCTGGCCGCGCCGCCGGCGCTACTTCAGCTTCTCCTCGACGCTCCGCACCTTGTCCTCCATGGTCTGGCTGCGGTCGGAGCGCGTGCCGAACTTGAGGATGGTCGAGATGCGCGGCGCGCCGAGCGCGTGCACCGTCTCGTGGCAGCGCCGGATGGCGCCGAACACCTCGTCCCATTCTCCCTCGATGTTCGTGCCGTAGGCGTGGAGCTGGATCTTCAGGCCCGCCTCCCTGAGGACCTTCTCGCAGGCGGCGACGTAGCTGGAAACGGACACGCCCACGCCGAGCGGGACCACGCACAGATCGGCGATGACCTTCATGGCAAGCCTCTCCAGTGAGCAAGGATCAGCAGTGTACCGCATCGCGCCGCGCGCCGCCGGCCGAGCCGGCGCGGGCGGGAGTCGCTATACATAGGAGGACCGTCGAGGACGAACGCCAGGAGGTGCGGGCGTGACCGTGCGCAGGGTGGCGATGCTGGTCGTGGTGCTGGCGCTTGTTCTCGGCGGCCTCTTCTCCTGCGGGTGCGGCATGATCTACGACACGTTGGGGGGCGCCTTCGACGGGCGTCCCGCGGACATGGACGCGGGGCTCAGCCCGGGCGCGCGGGACCTGCTGGACGCGTGCTTCGCCGGGATCGACGCGAGCCGCCTGGTCGACTTCCACGTGCACATGCTGACGCGGGACGTGCACCCGGACTGGCTCTCGTGGTGGCACCCGTTCAAGCGTGCGCGCGCCATGGTCTACCTCAGCTCCGCGGCGGTGGAGCTGACAGAGAACCTCGAGGCCGACTACGTGGCGCGCCTCTGCGAGCTGGCGCGCGCCCGGCCGGGCCAGGGGCGCTTCCTGCTGCTCGCCCTCGATCGCTTTCACGAGGCCGACGGCAGCGTCAACTTCGACCGCACGACGCTGTTCGTGCCCAACGAGCTGGTGTGGCGCATCGCCGGCGAGCACCCGGACGTGTTCATCCCGGCGATCTCGATCCACCCCTATCGCAAGGACGCCGTGCAGGAGCTGGAGCGCTGGGGGAGACTCGGCTGCCGCTTCGTCAAGTGGATCCCCAACGCCATGAACATCGACCCGTCGAGCGGCGCGCTCGAGCCGTTCTACGCCAAGATGCGGGAGTACGACATGGTCTTGCTGTCGCACACGGGCGCGGAGCAGGCGGTCGAGGGCGACGACCTGCAGCATCTCGGCAATCCCCTGCTGCTGCAGAAGCCCCTGGACCTGGGCCTCAAGGTGGTCGCACTGCACGGCGCGAGCCTGGGCGAGGAAGTGGACCTCGACGACCCGGAGGGCGACGCGGTTCCCGGCTTCGACCTGTTCCTGCGCCTGCTCGAGGACCCGCGCTACCAGGGGCGGCTGTTCGGCGAGATCTCGGCCATCACCTTCGTCAACCGCAAGGAGCGGCCGCTCCTCACGCTGCTCGAGCGCGAGGACCTGCAGCGCCGCCTCGTGAACGGCAGCGACTACCCGCTGCCCGCGACCAACGTGCTCGTGCACACCTCGCGCTTCGTCTCCCGCGGCTACCTCACCGAGGAGGAGGGCGAGCAGCTCAACGAGATCTACAACTACAACCCGCTGCTGTTCGACTTCGCCCTCAAGCGCACCCTCAGGCATCCCGACACCGGCCAGAAGCTGGCCGCCTCGGTGTTCCTGGCGCCCGCGGAGCTCTTGCCCGCGGCGGCGCCGGCCGCGGGCGGGTAGACTGGCTCTCGGCGCCGGAGCACGAGGGCAACCGCATGGCCCGGATCGCGACGTTCCTGCTGGCGCTCTTGTGCGCGCTTCTGCCGCCGCCCGCCGGCGCCGGGGAGGACCTCGCCGACGATGACCGCGGCGACGTGAAGCTGAAGAGCGACCTCGACCAGGAGGCGCGCGACGCGGTCCACGAGCTGGTCCTGGAGACGCGGGCACGCGTGCAGGAGACGCTCAGCGGCCTCGGCATCTCTCGCAAGAGCAGCGGGCAGATCCGCCTGCGCATGTACGCCGCGTCCGAGGACTTCGTGTTGCGCCAGCGGCGCACCCAGTCGATCTACATGCTCTGGACCAGCTCCTACTTCGACCTGGCGAACAACGAGCTGGTCTCGTGCTGGCACGGCGGCTCGGCGCAGGGCCGCGCCGCCCTGCGCCACGAGCTGACGCACTGCGTGCTGCATGACTACAGCAAGAACCTGCCCCTCTGGTTCGCGGAGGGCTTCGCCTGCTACATCGAGAGCATCGAGGTCGACCAACACGGCGACCCGCTCAGGACCGTGGATACCACGCGGCTGCTGGCGATCCGGCGCGCGCTCAAGAGCGACACCATCTGCCCCATGTACGACCTGATGGAGCTGAAGGAGGTCGAGTTCTACGGCCGCGAGGGAGCCAAGGCCCTGCCCTGGGACCGCGGCATCGTCTACGCCCAGTCCTGGTCGCTGGTCTACTACCTGCTGGCCGTAGCCGAGGGCGAGGACCGGGAGTTCGCCGCGCTGGTGACGAGAAGGCTGGACACCGGGCAGTGGAGCCAGGCCGGCTTCAGAAGGATGCTGCCGGACCTGGAGGCGCGCTGGCGCGACTTCCTGGCGCGGGACGATCTCGTGCGGCTCGACGTTCTCACCACCGAGGCGCGCCGCGAGCTGGACCAGGGGCACTTCTCCGCCGCGCGCGAGGCCGCGCAGAAGGCGCTCGACCTGGACCGCAGAAGGCGCGCCGCGCGCCGCGTGCTGGCCGAGTCGTGCGTGGCCCTGGGGCTGTACGAGGAGGCGCTCGTCGCCTGCGACCGGCTGCTCGCCGAGAAGGAGGCCGACGCGGAGGCGCATCTCTGCCGCGCGCGCGCCCTGCTCGGCCAGGCCGCGACGCGGCAGGAGCCCGCTCTGGCGGACGAGGCGCGCGCGGTCACGCTGCATGGCGTCGATCTGCTGCCCGAGCGGGAGAAGTACCGCGGCCTGCTGCTGGCGATCCAGATCGACGAGAGCCAGGACGACGTGAAGGGCGCCCTCGAGCTGGTGCGGCGCACGCTCGCCCTCAAGCACGTGCCGCAGGAGGTCCGCGCGGACCTGCTGGAGCGCGAGCAGGCGCTCATCAAGAAGGCGATCGGTCGCTAGCCTCCGCGCGCCGTGGCGATGAAGATGAGGTCCTGCGATCGCTCGGGATCGAAGGGCGCGCGCCGCATGTCGCCGAAGAGCTGGAAGTCGCGGAAGCCGGCCGCGGCGAGCTCGCGCTCCAGCTCCGGCCAGACCCAGGCGCGCAACACGACCTCGCGCGTCGCGTGGATTTCCACGGGCGGCTCCCTGCCGGCCTGCACGCGCAGCGTGGTGGGGAAGAAGCGCACGTGCCCGGGCTGCGCCTTGGCCAGGATGCGCACCCAGACGATCTCGCCGTCCTCCTCCTCGGGATCGGGCCGGAAGTTGAGCGGCAGGTGGCGCACGTTCTGTTCGAGGATGCGGCGGTAGTTGAGGATCTGCGCCACCAGCCGGCCGCCTGGCACGAGGCTCCGGGCCGTGGCCGCGAGCGCGGCACGGAGCGGCTCGTCCTCGAAGTAGGGCAGGACGTTGCCGAGACAGATGGCCAGGCCGAAGCGCCGCGCGCACAGCTCGGGCAGGCGCGCGATCTCCCCCAGGAAGAAGCGCGGGCCGAGTGCGCCGTGCTCGCCCTCGTACTCGCGCGCTTTCTCGATCTGCGGAGCCGAGCGGTCGATGCCGGCCGCGAACACGCCCTTCTGCGCCAGGAAGCGGCAGTGCTCGCCCGTGCCGCAGCCCAGGTCGATGACGCTTTGCTCGGGCGCTTCCCGCAGCGCGCTTTCCAGGAAGGGCCACTCGCGCTCGATCCTCTCGGGCCAGGCGATGAGCCGGCGGTAGTTGAGGCGGCGGAACGGATCGTCGGGATCGGGGTCGCTCATGCGCGACGATCCTGACCGCGGATCGGCCGCCCGTCCAGCCCTGCGGCGCTCGCCTGGCGCGCGGGCGCGGATGGCGCTACAGTCTCTGCCCGCCGATCGCAGCCGCGACGCAACGAGGAGGCCGAGGTGAGCGAGCACACGCAAGCAGTCCTGGAACGTGCTGGAACTCGGGCGAACGTCATCATCCGCACTCCGGGCGGAATCAACGTGGGCTCGGTCGAGTTCATGCGCGGGCTCGAGGATCGGGTGGACGAGCTGGCCGCGGACCGCAGCGCGCGGCTCGTGGTGCTGCGCGGCGAGGGCAAGGTGTTCCTGGCCGGGGCCAACATCAAGGCCATGGCCGACTACGATCCGGACCAGGCGCGCGACATGGCCGAGCTCGGGCACCGCGTGCTGAACAAGCTGGCGGGGCTGCCGCAGGTGACGGTCGCGGCGGTGAACGGCGCGGCGCTCGGCGGCGGCTGCGAGCTGGCCATGGCCTGCGACTTCCGCTTCGCGGTGAAGAAGGCCACCTTCGGCCAGCCCGAGGTCTGGCTCGGCCTCATCCCCGGGTGGGGCGGCACCATCCGGCTGCCGCGGCTCGTGCCCCTCGGTCAGGCCAAGCGGATGCTCTTCACCGGCGAGGCGATCGGCGCCGAGCGCGCCCTGCAGATCGGGCTGGTGGACGAGGTCGCCGAGGACGCCGTCGGCCTGGAGGCGAAGGTCGAGGAGCTGCGCGCCAAGCTCGGCCGCTCCAGTCCGGCCGCGCTCACCCACTTGAAGCGCGCCCTGCGCACGGGCGACGAGATCGACAGCTTCACCGACTGTTTCACCGGCGCCGAGTCGAAAGAGGGGATGACGGCGTTCCTGGAGAAGCGCAAGGCCTCCTGGGCGGAGTAGCCGGCGCGCGAGCGCGGCGCGCCGTCAGCGCTGGTGGAGCACGGCGTCCAGCTCCGCCTGGTACTTCTTCACCAGCTCCTTGTTGGCCTCGGGCACGTCGCGGTACATGTTGCGCACCTGCGCGCGAGCGTCCTGCATTCTCTGCTTGATCTCGTTCGCGACGTCCTTCTCCAGCGTCTCGTCCTCCTCGGCGGAGCCCTCATCCTGCGCTTCCTCCTCCTGCATCTGGCCGAGGTGCTTCTCGCTCTGCAGGGCGCCGAACGCCATGAAGACGTTGTACTGGATCCGCTGGAAGCTCTGGATGTCCAGGTCGTGATCATCGAGCACCTCGAGCCACTCGGCGGTCAGGCGCATGCCGGTTGCCGCATCCGAGAAGTCCGAGCCCTCCATGGCGTCCATCGCGGCGCCCTTCTCCTTGAGGTCCTTCATCGCCGCGAGGAAGTTCTGGAAGTCCTCGTCGTCCAGCTCGACCAGCACGTTTTGCTGGACGCCCAGCCCCGGGATGGCGGAGTCCTGGGGGCTTTCCTTGTCGTCGGAGCAGGCCGCGAGGCCAAGCAGGGCGGCAAGCACGGGGACGAGCGAGCGGCGAAGCAGCGCGGTCGGGCGCATGAGGACACCTCGGTTATTCGGGAGAAGGCAGTGTGGTCGAAACGCGTCGAGGTTAGTCGCGCCACGTTCCACCGGCCAGGACAATCCGTTGCGCGCGTTCCTTCTGGCCGCGCCGCGCGCCAGCACACATTGCCTGCCGGCGTGCGGCCTGGTTGCAGCGGCCGACAAGCGCCCTCCGGCAAGGGAGAACCAGCCGCATTCGCAGCGGGCCTCCCTTGACCTAGCCCTCTGGCACCGCAATACTTGCGCCCGCGTTTTCTACTTCTGAAGCACACAGGAACGTACGGAGGCACGGGAATGTTCCGGATGCTCATGCTGGCGAGCGCGCTCGCGCTTGCCCTCACCACCACCGGGTGCTTGACGGTCGCGACGCCGGCGCAGGGGGCGATCTACACGGAAGTCAACTGGACGATGCATGTGACGGGCAACGAGGTGGACGTCAAGTCCGCGAGCGGTACGGCCTGGTCGATCTTCGGCGCGGTGGCCTTCGGCGACATCACCGTCGAGTCGCTCGCCGCCCAGGGCGGGATCACCAAGGTCCACCACGTCGACGCGCTCACCAAAAACGTGCTCGGCATCGGCTGGATCACGGTCACCGTCTACGGCGAATGAGGGACCGGCCCCCTCGGCCCGGCCGCAAGGCCGCGGCCGGAGGGCCCGTCCCTGCCAGAAGATCTAACCTCCGGCGCCCAGATCCTGTAGTCTGGCGCGCCGCATTGGTGCTGCATCGCCACGTTTCCCATGAGGAGGTCCCTGTGAGACGGTCTTGGTTCGCGGGCTCGCTGTTCCTGTGCGCTCTGGTCGTGGGTGTTCCGTGCCGCGGCGAGGAAGGGACGCCGGACCAGCCGGATGCGTTCATCCTGGCCGCCGGGAGGTTGGCGCAGGAGGGCCAGCCGGTGCACCTGTGGCGGGCCCTGCCGGCGAGCTACCGGAGCGAGCTGAACGCGCTGCTGCACGAATTCGCGGGCAAGATGGACGCCGACGTCTGGAGCAAGGGGTTCGAGGTCGCCGCCAAGGCGGTCCGCGTCATCGACGAGAAGCGTGACCTCATCTTCGCGCACCCAATAGTGGCGGTGATGCTCCGCGACCAGGACACGGAGGAGATCAGCGAGAAGCTGGACCCGGTGCTGAAGTCGATCTCGGCTCTGCTGGAGAGCGACCTCCGCTCGCTCGAGAATCTCGCCCAGCTCGACATCGAGCGGTTCCTCGAGACCACGGGCGCCACGCTTCTCTCACCCGCCATGGAGATCGCCGGCACGGCCTCGGCGCCGGAAGCCTATCTCCGGACTCCGTTCACCACGAAGGTGGTGGAGCAGGGCGAGACCAGCGCCACCATAGAGGTGACGCCGGACGGCGGCGCCGCGGAGCAGCACGAGGTCGTGCTGGTGGACGGCGTGTGGATCCCCAGCGAGCTGGCCGGTGACTGGCCTGGCATGATCGACGGCGCCAAGCAGGCCCTCGCCACGCTCGAGTTCGACGCTGCCGCCAAGGAGGGGATCCTGGCGGAGATGGGGGTTGTCGAGGGAATGCTCGACCGGCTGCTCGCCGCCGAGGACCAGATGCAGTTCTTCATGGCCTTGGGCGAGATGATGCAGATGGCCGGGCCGCAGGAGCCGGCGATGCCGGAGATGCCTGAGATACCGGAGATGCCGGAGCCGCCCGAGGATTCCGGCGAGTGATGCCGCGGGCCGGCGATCTTGCCGCGGAGGCTCGCCGGCAGGAGCAGTCGAGGGGCTGAGAACACGGAGAGGACGATGACGATGTTCCGCACGCTGCCATGCGCCTGGCCGCTGGGCCGGCTGCTGCTCCTTCTGCTCCTGCTTCCGGCCGGATGCACGCTCACGGAAACGGAGCGCCGCGACTGGTCGGGCTACACCGGGCCGGGCGCAGAGTTCTTCCAGACGCCCGAGCTGGCCGACGTTCAGGGGCTCGCTGATCCCGGCGAGCCCACGAACCGCTTCTTCCGCACGGTCAATCACGGCATCGTCATCGGCTTCATCGACCCGATCGCGCAGGGGTATCGCGTGGTCGTGCCCGCTCCGGTGCGGAACGCCCTCTCCCGCTTCGGGCACAACCTCGCCTATACCAAGCGCCTGATCACCAACCTGCTGCAGGGGAAGCTCGCCGGCGCGGGCAAGGAGACGCTGCGCTTCCTGATCAACCTGACGGTCGGCGTGCTCGGGTTCTTCGATCCCGCGACCTCATGGTTCGGCATCGACGAGTCGGACGAGGACTTCGCCCAGACGTTCGCCAAGTGGGGTTGGGACGGCAGCAACTACCTGGTCGTGCCGTACTACGACATGGGGAGCGACCGCGACACGCCCGCGGCGTTCCTGGACATGCTCTTCGATCCGGCGTCGTACATTCCCGGCCTGGGGCTGGTGTTCCGCTTCAACGAGGCGAGCGACGAGCTGGAGAAGTACAAGCTCCTCTACCGCACGCACTACGACCCGTATGCCCTCCTGCGCTACCTCTATGAGCTGAATCACACCAGTCAGTTCATGGAGTTCGAGTACAAGCCCGAGGCGAGCAGCGAGGCCGAGACGCTCAAAGCGGTGTTCCTCACCTATCGGGACGAGGACTTCCCCTCGGATTGCGACGACGACGAGGTGTATCTCCCCTCGACTGGGCGCTGGCTGACGTACACGCATCGCATGCAGGACGCACCGGCGCCGGTCATGTTCATCCTGCCCGGTCTCGGCGGCCACCGCCAGTCGCAGGCCAGCCTCGGCCTGGCGGAGATGGCGTACCGCAACGGCTTCTCCGCGGTCACCATCAGCAGCGCCATGAACTTCGAGTTCATGGAGAGCGCTTCCACGGCCGCGGTGCCGGGCTACGGACCGGTCGACGCCCACGACGTGCACGTCGCCCTCACGGCGATCAGCGGCAAGCTCGACAAGGAGTACCCGGGCCGGGTCACGGGCCGGGCGCTGCTCGGCCTGTCGCTGGGCGCCTATCACACGCTCCTCATCGCCGCGGCCACGCGCGTGCCGGGGAACAACCTCGTCGTGTTCGACCGCTACGTGCCGATCAACCCGCCGGTGAGCCTGATGCGGAGCGTGCAGGCGCTGGACGACTGCTACCACTCCTACGCGAAGTGGCCGGCCGAGGAGCGGGCGTTCAAGCTGAACCAGACGATCATGAAGGTGCTGAAGCTCGCGGACGGCAACCTGCAGCCCACGGCGGAGATCCCCCTGACCGAGATCGAGGCGCGCTTCATCATCGGCCTGAGCTACCGCGTCGACCTCATGTTCAGCATCCACAGCAGCCAGAGCCGCCACAACATGGGCGTGCTGCTCACCGATTTCTCCGGGCCGAGCCGCGGCCCGGCCTATGACGAGATCTTCGACTACTCCTACATGGAGTACATCTACGCCTTCGTCCTGCCCTACTACCTCAATGAGCGGAAGGCGGTGAGCAGCGCCGAGGACATGCTCGCGCGTACCGATCTGCGTTACGTGGAGAAGTACCTGAGCGAGAACGAGCGCATCCGGCTCTTCACCAATGAGAACGACTTCCTGCTCTCCCCCGACGACATTGCCTGGTTCAGGAAGGTGTTCCCGCCGGAACGGGCCACCTTCTTCCCGCACGGCGGGCATCTCGGCAACCTGTACAAGCCGGACGTGCAGGACCAGATCATGGCGTCGCTGCAGGACCTGAAGGCGCCGCGCTGAGGCGCGCTCTGCCCCGTCTCAACGCCGCCGGCGCAGGCGCCGCGGCAAGTAGACGATGAGGTGCATCCAGACGAAGGTCCAGGCGAAGCCGGCGACGGTGGTCAGCGCCGCGACCTTCAAGCCCGTCCCGATTTTGGCCGCGGTTCCGGTCGCGAGCGGCGCCTGGGAGAAGCGGCCGTGCGTCCACCCCTGGAGCTGGCCGGTGGTGTAGGCGATCGAGTTTGGCACGAACCAGCAGAGCACGGCGAGCAGCGCGACCGCGAGCATGAGCTTTGGCCAGCCGAGGCCGGCGAAGGCGCCCTTGAGCGCGCCGATCAACAGCAGGACGGGAATCGTGTAGTACACGCCCAGGGCGACGCGCCAGGGCATGCCGAGCAGGACGACCACGGGATCGTCCTGCTGGCGGAAGTCGAGGCCGAGGCGCACGGCCGCCACGATCCAGGCCACGGCTACGATCCACCACAGGCGGCGCCAGAGGCCGCGTCCGTTCACGTCGTCCATTCCGGGTCCTCCAACAAGGGCGTCGAGGATGGTAGCGGCCCGGCGCGCCGCTGCCGAGCGCTCGCCGGGAGGCGGGCTCTTGCGCTACACTGGCCGGTGTCCTCTTCAGCCGAGCGCGGGAGGTGCGAGACATGCGGAAGCACGGCCTGGTTCTCTTCGTTCTGGCCGCTGTCCTGGTCCCAGTCGGGGCCGCCTGGGCCGAGACCGCCATCCTGGTGACCAAGCGCCTGCATCCCGAGTCTCGGGGAGACAGCCGCTTGCTCAGCCAGTGGCGCCTCGACGGCATCTTTCGCATGAGCGCGGGGCAGCAGGTCTCGAGCAGCGGGGAATACTCGGCCTGCGTGACCCGGGAGCCGGCCGAGTTCCACAGCAGCCAGCCGTTCCGCGGCGTGGCCGAACTGGGCGAACAGGGCTACGGGTTCGTGGTCGACGCGGTCAAGGCCCGCAAGTACAACCTGCTGCGCTTCGATCTCAACCACAACGGCGATCTGACCGACGACGGGGTCATCGAGGGGAGATCGTCGCCCTATTCCGCGACCCGGTTCGTTTTTCCTCCCCTCGAGGTGACGCTGGAGATCGGCGGCGAGCAGAAGGAGTACGCCTTCTTCCTCTGTACGGACACGGTCGACGAGGACGACCCGGACGCCAGCGTGTACGCCGAGCTGCACGCGGCAGCGTACCGAGAGGGCGTGGTGACTCTCGCCGGCAAGTGCCGTCGCGTGGTGCTGGTCGACTACAACGGCAACGGCCGCTTCGACGACCAGGTCCCCTTCGACGTTCAGAGACCGAGGACACGCGCGCGCCAGTCTTTCTCGCTCTGCGCTGACCTGCTGTTCATCGATCCACGCATGGACGATCTGTCCGAGTCGCGTTACGGGCTTCCCGTGGGAGACGACCGCCAGTTCGTTTCGCGCCTGGCGTGTGTGGACGGCCGCCTCTACGAGCTGTCCATCGACCCGGGTGGTGAGCGCATCGACTTCACGCCCACGGCCCTGCCCCACGGCCGCGTGGAGAACCCGAACGCCCCCTGGCGCGCCCTGATCATCGGCGACCAGGGCCTGCTGGCGCTCTCTTCCCCCGCGGGCGCACCGGTCGAAGTGCCCGCGGGCGAGTGGCGCCTGGTGATGTACGTGATCGACCTCACCGAGCGGCCGGACCCGGCGGCCGCGCCCGCGAGGAAGTCGTTCTTCGCCACGCTGTTCGGCAGCGGCGACGACGAACCGAGGCCGACGTGGGTCTCCGCGTTCGCGCCCGCCGCCGGCGCGCCGGTGCAGGTCAATGCCGGAGAAACCGTGCGGCTGCCCTTCGGTCCGCCCTTCCGGGGCGTGGTGACCGCCAGCAGGGGACAGAAGCGCGGCACGGCGTTCCTCGAGCTGTCGATCGTCGGCGCGGCCGGCGAGAGCTGTTCCGACCTGCGCGTCAAGGGCAGGCGGCCCGGCGAGTCGCCCTTCGTCATTACGACGCCCGATGGCGCAGTGGTCCAGCGCGGCGAGTTCGAGTGTGGCTGAGGCTTCACCTGCTCGTACTCATGGCGAGTACCATCGAATCCCGCTCCCGAGTATCACGTCCAGGTCCAGCTCGACGCCGGGCCCTTTGCCGTGGACCAGTCCGGTCACAGCGTGATCCGCGTGGAGGATCTGGTCCAGTAGTCGGCGTCCAGACAAGGAACGGTGATCAGAATGAGCCTTCTGGCGAAACCGCGCTGCTCCTGCGTGCTGGGCGTCGTCGCCCTCCTCTCTGCCGCGGCGTCCGCGCAGACGCTGCACGTGAACGAGGCGGTCGGCTACCGCCTCCGCCTGCCCGAGGACTACGCGCCGGGGAAGAAGGACGCGGCGACGCTCTTCGACGTGGTGAGCTCCGTCGATCCCTACTTCCTGGAGAGCTTCCCCTGCCAGAAGCCGCTGCATTGCGACGGCGGCGGCGACTTCTACCGCCGCCTGACCACGTACTACTTCCCCGCGCGCACGGCCGTGGACATCGCCCGGGAGAAGGCCGAGCGCGACGCGGCCGCGCAGCAGGAGGGCAAGGACCAGGGCGACGCGGCCCGCGCCGGACCAGCCAAGATCTACCAGGGCTTCAAGGAGTACGCGAGCGACCGCATCCGCGGCTTCTACTTCGAGGAAGAGAAGGAGATGAAGGTCGCCGGCTTCCCGGCCACGGTCTACGAGATGCGCTTCGAGAAGCTGACTGCCGTCCCGAAGCGCTACATGGTCTGCTCCTATCACGTGCCGGGCGGCGAGTTCGCCATCATGTTCACGTGCACCGAGGAGCACTTCCGCCAGACCCGGCCCGAGTTCCACAGGACGTTCGAGTCGTTCAAGCTGCTCTCGCCCGCCGGCCTCAAGGAGCCCGAGGCGCCCAAGCCCGCGCCAAAGAAGGAGACCGCGCCCGCGCCGCCGGCGGCCAGCGGCGAGCCGACGGTCGAGGAGCTGCTGAAGCAGCGGGACGAGGCCTTCCAGCGGGCCATCGCCGGCCTCGAGAAGGGCTGGCGGCACGTGCAGGGCGAGCACTTCCTGGTCCTCTACGAGACCGACGCCAAGTACGCGCGCCAGGCGTTGCGCCACGCCGAGGCGCTGCACGAGTGGTTCTCGGACACCTTCGCCGAGTTCGGCATGGGCTACGTTCAAGGCGCGATCATCCGCGTGCCAGCCGCGGGCTCGCCACGCGCGCCCGCGGCCGAGAGCGGCACGAGCGGCCTCAGGCGCGTGCGCGTCTTCACCCTGCACCAGCGCGAGCGGGACACGGACACGGCGCCGTTATCCGGGCTGGGCATCGCCTTGCTGCACACCTGGCTCGAGCAGCGCAACGAGCCGCTCTACCGCCACCTGCCGCTCTGGCTGCAGCTCGGGCTCGATGGGCTGGTGGCCGACGCGCAGGTCTCCGGCTCCAAGCTCGACTTCGTCCTCGACCCGGATCGGGCCCGTGCCTTCGCCGTGCTCTTTCAGACCGACGAGGACCTGCGCAAGAGCGGAGAGGAAGAGCGCCTGGTGCGCCCGCTCAGCGAGATCGTCGGCGCCGGCTCGTACGACCTGCTCAAGGGCAAGTACGCCCCGGCCGTCGCGATGCAGGCGATAGGCCTGGTGAAGTACCTCATCGACGGTCCGGGCGCGCGCGCCCGAGACCGAGGTGCTGCTCGCGCACTACATCGGCCACCTGCATGACTTGGTGGAGAAGCTCGAGGAGCGCCTGGCGGCGGAGAAGAAGCAGTCGGAGGAGCTGGAGAAGACGAAGGGCGAGCTGAGCGAGGACCAGCGCCTGCAGGCGGAGGACGAGGAGTACAAGCGGAAGCGGGAGCAGGCCGCGGGCAAGGACGCGCGCGAGCTGCTGCAGAACGCCTTCGACCTGACGTTCGGCGGCTGGAGCGCGGCCGATTGGGAGAAGCTCGATCGTTCCTGGCGCGCCTACGCGAAGAGGCTGGCGGACGATTGAGCCCGCGGGAGCCGCGGGCGGGCGCGCGTCAGCGCGCGGCCGGCGGCTTCTCCAGGACCTCGCGCACGCGCCAGAGCAGCCGGTGCCAGGTGAAGGGCTTCTCCAGGAACTCGACGCCCCGCACGAGCGCGCCGCGGTGGGTCACGATGTCCGCCGTGTATCCCGAGATGAAGAGCACCTTGAGCGCCGGGTCGCGCGCGACCATCTCGCTGGCCAGCTTCCGGCCGTCCATGCCCGGCATGATCACGTCCGTGATCAGTAGGTGGATGGGAGCGCCGTGCCGCGCCGCGACCTCGAGCGCCTCGACGCCGTTCGCGCCGGTCAGGACGGTGTAGCCCGCTCCCTCGAGCATGCGCCGGGTCAGATCGCGCACGGCCAGGTCGTCCTCGCACACCAGGATGGTCTCGGTTCCCGCCGGCGGCAGGGCGTCGCGCCGTGTTTCCGCGTGCTCGCCGGGCGCGCCCGTCTCGGCCGGCAGGAAGATCTCGAACGACGTTCCCCGGCCGGGCTCGCTGTGCACGGCGATGTGCCCGCGCGACTGGCGCACTATGCCGTACACGGTCGACAGACCGAGTCCGGTGCCGCGCCCCACCTCCTTGGTGGTGAAGAAGGGTTCGAAGGCGTGCTCCAGGGTCTCCGCGTCCATGCCGCAGCCCGTGTCGCGGACCGAGAGCCGCACGTGCGGGCCGGGGAGCAGCTCGGGCCGCGCGGCGACGAAGTCCTCATCGAGCGTGACGTTCCGTGTCTCGAGCACGAGCCGGCCGCCGCCCGGCATGGCGTCGCGCGCGTTGACCACCAGGTTCATGACGACTTGCTCGATCTGGCCGGGATCGACGCGCGCCGGCCACAGCCCGGGACCGCGCCTCACCTCGAGCGTGATGTTCTCGCTGAGCAGCCGGCGCAGCATCGTTTCCATGTCGCCGAGCGTGCGGCCGAGGTCCACCAGGCGCGGCCGGGAGATCTGGCGGCGGCTGAACGCGAGGAGCTGGCGCGTCAGGGCCGCGGCGCGCTCCGCGCCCAGGCGGATCTCGTGCAGCGCGGACTCGACGCCGTGCGCCGCGCTCTCTTCCTCCGCCAGGGCCGCGCTGGCGAGCTCCACGCTGCCGAGGACCGCGGTGAGGATGTTGTTGAAGTCGTGCGCCACGCCGCC
>DYIW01000063.1:0-341 GCA_020723465.1 Phycisphaera mikurensis | reverse complement strand
GAGCTGGCCGACCGCCTCCATCTTCTGCGCGTGGCGCAGGCGCTCCTCGAGGTCCGCGCGCTCCGCCTCGGCGCGGCGCCGCTCGGTGACGTCCACGAGATTGCCGGCGATGCGCGCCACGCGCCCTGCGCGAACCACGGGCTTGCCCACGGCCCGCACCCAGACGCGCTCCCCGATCGCGCGGATCAGCTCGAACTCGAGGTCGATGGGCTCGGCTCGCTCGAGCGCGCGCGCGAAGGCACCCTGCACCAGCGGCAGCGACTCCGGCGCGCAGAAGGACAGGGCGCGCTCCGGGGCGCTGGCGTCGAAGTCGCGCGGCACGCCGAGGATGCGGTAGGCCT
>DYIW01000062.1:4403-22773 GCA_020723465.1 Phycisphaera mikurensis | reverse complement strand
GGACGCGCCACGCGCCCGGCGGCGCCTCGAAGCGGAGCACGCCGTCCCGGATGGCGGGAGCGAGGTCCACCAGGGTGGCGCCGTCGAGAGCGCCGTCCACGACCCGGCCCGCGATCGCACCGACGTAGTTCGGCCCCGCGAAGCCCGCGGCGGAATGAAGCGCGGGTCCGGCTACGTGCGCCGCTTCCGCGACCAGCAGCTTGCTGCCGTAGTGCTGCGGCACGGCGCCGCCGACCTCGCCGCTCGGCCACCACTTCTCGTCGAAGATCCACATGTCGAGGCCGTGGCGCTTGGCCGCCTCGAGGCAGATGGCGAGGTCCCGGTACCAGCCTTCGCCCAGCCAGTCCTGATGCGGCCGCGACTCGGCCGTGAAGCAGCCGTTGCCGCCCTCGGCGACCTTGGCGACGTAGGCCTCCAGGCGCTCCCGGCTCTCGTCCCCGTGCAGCCAGAAGAGCGGTCCGGTGAGGCGCCGCGCGTCCATCGGCAGCTCGAGGAAACTCCGCTCGAGCCGGTCGAGCGCGTCGGCTTCACCGGCGCACGTTGCCTCGCACAAGGACAGGACCAGCGCCGCGACCAGCGCTTCGCTCAGAAACGTCCGCATGCCGCACCTCCGGGCTCTGGGCCGATGTCCCGCGCATTGTAGGAGGATGGCGGCGGCGCGCGCGCCTGGCGCGCTTCTCACAGGTCGTAGAGGTGGCGGCAGCTCCCGCAGCCTGGCGGCGGCTCGGGCATGGCCGCGCGCGCGGCCTCGAGCGTCTCGCTGAGGCGGCGCAGCGAGAAGGGGAAGAGCGCGCCGGCGGTCGCCTCTTCCTGGGCGGCGGCGCGCGCCGCGAAGCGCTCGCGAACGGCGCGGCAGGCCGGCGAGCGCCACAAATCGAGCAGGCTCGAGCCGTCGAGGCGCCCGTAGTGCGTGACCGGCAGCTCCGCGTCCGCGCCGAGGAAGCAGACGTTGCCGCCGATGCCCAGGTTCTGGCACGGCGCCACGCTGCCGTCGTGGCGCACGAACAGGCATTGCCGCGGGTCGTGCGCGCAGACCGCCTGCTCCTCCGGCACGAAGGAGGTGGCCCGCACCTCGAGGCCGAGCTTGCGCGCGCGCTTCCGCGCGCGCCGCAGCGCCTTCTCCAGCTCGCGCACGCGCGCGTCCGCGGGAGCGGCGAAGAGCCCGGGACGGCCGGAGGGCAGCTCCTGCACCACGTCGCAGTGCGTAAAGTCCACGCCGTCCGCGCCGAGTTGCGCGGCCAGCTCGACCATCTCCTCCAGCTCCGCCGCGCGCTCGCGCTGCATGACGCAGCGCAGCACGATCTCCAGCTTGCGGCCGCGCCGCGCCGCGGCCAGGCAGAGCACGTGCGCGCGCCACGCCTCGAAGTCGATTCCCGGCCGGCCGCGGCGGAAGGAGTCGGCGCTGGCGCCGGGCGTGGTCAGGATCACGCGGTCGGCGCCCGCGGCCACGATGCGCTCGCAGAGCGCCGCGTCGAGCGCGGCGCCGTTGGTCTGGAAGCTCGCGCTTGCGCCCGCCGCGCGCGCCTCGGCGAGCCACTCGCACAGACGTGGGTTCACAAGCGGCTCGCCGCCGCCGGAGAAGTCGACCTCCGCCACCTCGCCGAGCAGGGGCCTGAGGGCGGCGAAGACCTCCTCCTGCATGAGCCCCTCGCCGGCAGGGAGCTTCGCGCGCGCCTCCTGGCCCGGGCAGAGCGCGCAGCGCAGGTTGCAGAGCAGCGCGGCCTCCAGGCGCCAGCGCTTCCAGATGCGCTCCGCGTGCGGCTTGGCGCCGCTCCCCTGGCAGAGCACCCGGTCGCGCAGCGGCGCGAGGCGGCGCGCGGCCTCGGCCGGCCGCGCCAGCGCCTCGATGGCGAGCTGCCGGCCGGATTCGTCCAGCCACACGTCGCCAGCCGGGCCGGCCGCGGCGGCAAGCACTTCCTCGGCCACTGCGAGCGCGGGTCGCCCGCCGCCGCCTGGGAAGAAGCCGGCGCGCCCACCTTCGCGCTCGGAGCGTGCCTCGAACTCGGTGTCGAGGGTGCCGGGATAGACGTTGACGACCTCGATGCCCGCGGGCTCGAGTTCGAGCCGGAGCACGCGGCCCAGCACGCCGAGGGCGGCCTTGCTCGCGCCGTAGGCGCCCGCCGCGGGCAGGGCCGAGAAGGCCGCGCTCGAGACCACGTTGACCACGCGGCCGCCGCCGGCCTGGAGCAAGGCCGGCAGGAGGGCGCGCGCGAGCAGGAGCGGAGCAAAGGCATTGACCTCGAAGAGGCGGCGCAGCGTGGCGCCGTCCACTTCCCGCAGAAGCGCAAAGTAGCCGAAACCTGCGTTGTTGATGAGCAGGTCGACGCGGCCGCGCGCGGCCAGGGCCGCCGCGGCCAGGCGCTCGGCCTCTCCGGGCAGGGAAAGGTCGGCGGGAATCGTCGTCACCGCGGACGGATCGGGCAGGGATGCGCCCGCGGCGCGCAGGTCGTCGGGCGTGCGGCTCGAGAGCACGAGACGCGCGCCGCGCGCGGCCAGACCGCGCGCCAGCGCCAGGCCGAGCCCCCGGGAGGCCCCGGTCAGAAGCACGACGCGCTCGCGGAAGGGATCGCTCGCCATCGGGTCCTGCCCGCCGCGCTCAGGCGTTCTTCACCAGGAAGGCAATGTAGCTCGCGTAGATCAGGAGGAGCGCGAGCCCTTCCTTGCGGCTGATCAGCGGCGCCCGCCACATCATGAAAAGCGGCAGGGCGCTGGTGAAGATCATGACCGCGTAGTCGATCCACAGGCCGCTGTCCACGAAACCGCCCGGGATGTCGATGGGACGGATGAGCGCCGCGGCGCCGAGCACGCTCAGGATGTTGAACACGTTGCTGCCGATGAGGTTGCCGACGCTGATGTCCATCTCGCGCCGCACGGCCGCGACCAGCGACGTGGCCAGCTCCGGAAGGGAGGTGCCCACGGCCACGACCGTGAGGCCGATGAACTTCTGGCTCACGCCGAGCGACAGCATGATCTTCTCGGCCGAGTCCACGACCAGATGCGCGCCGCCGATGACACCGGCGATGCCGGCGGCGATGCACAGGATCTGCCGCGGCCGCGAGGCGACGTGACCGGCCTCCGGCGCCGCGGGCGCGGCCTCGATCTGGCACGACGTGCTGCCCCGCCCCTCGCGCCGCGAGAACCAGAAGTTCATCAGCGTGTAGGCGATGACCCCGAGGAAAAGCGTGGCGCCCTCGATGCGTCCGATCCGCGAGTCGCAGGAGATGGCCAGGAGGTAGAGCGACACCAGGAGCATGATCGGGTTGTCGCGCCGCGCCGCGCCCCGGTCGCAGGCGAGAGGCCGGATGACGGCCGCCAGCCCCAGGATGAAGGCGATGTTGGCGATGTTGCTGCCGACCACGTTCCCCACCGCGATCATGCTCTTCTCGCGGTACGCGGAAAGGACGCTGACCACGAACTCGGGCATCGAGGTGCCGTAGGCGACCACCGTGAGGCCGATGGCAATGGGCGTCACGCCCAGGCTGCGCGCCAGGCTGGAGGAGCCCTTCACGAGCCAGTCCGCACCGAAGTAGAGCAGGAGGAAGCCGCCGAGGCAGAGGAGCACATCGAACGTCATGCCAGGTCCCGCCAGAGAAGGTGCGAAGCGACGACACGCAGCGGCGCGCGGCCGCTAGGCGTTCTTCAGAAGATAGGCCATGTAGGCGGCGTAGGTCAAAAGCAGCAGCAGCCCTTCCTTCCTGCTGATGGTCGGCGCGCGCCACATCATGAAGAGCGGCAGCGCGCTGGTGAAGATCATGACCGCGTAGTCGATCACCATGCCGCTGCCGACGAAGCCGCCGGGAATCGGGATGGGACGCACCAGCGCGGCCACGCCCAGCACGCTCAGGATGTTGAACACGTTGCTGCCGATGATGTTGCCGACGCTGATGTCCATCTCCTTGCGCAGGGCCGCGACCACCGAGGTCGCCAGCTCGGGCAGCGACGTGCCGGCGGCCACGACCGTGAGGCCGATGAACTTCTCGCTCACGCCAAGAGCCGTCATGATCTTCTCGGCCGAGTCGACGACCAGGTGCGCGCCGTAGATCACGCCGGCGATGCCCGCGAGGATGAACAGGATCTGGCGGGGACGCGAGGCGATGTAGCCCGCTTCCTGCGGCGCGGCCGAAACCTCGGACGCGCCACCCGCGTCCTCCCTTGCCTCGCGCCGCGAGAACCAGAAGTTCATCCAGGTGTAGGCGATGATCCCGAGGAAGAGCGTGGCGCCCTCGATGCGGCCGATGCGGGAGTCGAAGCAGATGGCGAGCAGGTAGAGCGAGACGAGCAGCATGATCGGGTTGTCGCGCCGCGCCGCGCCGCGGTTGCAGGTGAGCGGGCGGATGACGGCGGCCAGGCCGAGGATGAAGGCGACGTTGAAGATGTTGCTGCCGACCACGTTGCCCACGGCGATCATGCTCTTCTCCCTGATCGAGGCGAGCAGGCTCACCACGAACTCGGGCATGGAGGTGCCGTAGGCGACCACGGTCAGGCCGATGGCGAGCGGCGTCACGCCCAGGCTCCGCGCCAGGCTGGAAGAGCCCTTCACGAGCCACTCGGCTCCGAAGTAGAGGAGCAGGAAGCCGACCAGGCAGAGGAGGACGTCGGGCGTCATGCGCGGATCTCGCGGGAGAAGGGGCAGAGCGACAGAGCGTAGCGGCGCGCGGCGCGGGCGTGGAATCGAAATCCAGTTGACACTTCCGTGGCGCGTGCGGAGCATGACGGCCGGCTTCGAATCGGTTCGGCAAAGGAGCGGGCGGCATGAACGAGACGAAGACGAGACCAGCCCCCTGGCGCACTGAAGACTGGTGGTCCTGCTACATCGGATGGGCCATCCTGCTCTTGGCCATCTACCAGGTGCTGCCCGCGGGACCGAAGATCGGGAAGGAATGGACCGAGCTCTCCCAGATCCTGCCAGCGGGCGCGGGCGCGACGTGTCTCGCGGCGCTCAAAGTGTTCGGCGTGATCCTCGCCGGCACCGTGCTCGCCGGCGCCTTCCTCAAGTTCGACCTGAAGAAGCTCATCCCCGGCTTCATCGCGATCTTCCTGCTCTCGTTCGTCGCCATCGTGCTGTCGAATCAGAGCCAGGTGAACTTCTACGGGATCGAGTACGTCCTCTTCGCCCTGATCTTCGGCCTGATCATCAGCAACGTGTTCCGAACGCCGCCGTTTCTCAAGGCCGCCGGCTTGACCGAGTTCTACGTCAAGGTCGGCCTGGTGTGTTACGGCGCGGAGATCATGTTCACGTCGATCCTGGCGGGCGGCATCTACGGCCTCATCCAGGCGTTCCTCGTCGCCACCACGGTGTGGTTCCTGACCTACTGGATCTGCCGCAGGTTCGGGGTAGAGGAGCGCTTCTCCGCCATCATCGCCTCGGCGAATTCCATATGCGGCGTGTCCGCGACGATCGCCGCGGGCGGCGCCATCCAGGGCAAGCCCAAGGAGATCAGCTACATGGTGGCCTGGGTGATGGTCTGCGCCGTGGTGCTGATCCTGGTGATGCCGCCGATTGCCGGCCTCCTCGGGCTGTCGCCCGAGTGGGCGGGCGCGTGGATGGGCGGCGTGATCGACAACACCGGCGCCGTGATCGCGGCCGGGGAAACGCTCAGGTTCGACGACCCGACGCAGGGGGACGCGGCTCTGAAGGCGGCCAATCTGGTCAAGATGGCGCAGAACGTGCTCATCGGTCTCGCCGCCTTCCTCATCGCTCTCTGGGGCACGATCAGCCTGGACCGCAAGGAGAACCCGGACCTCAAGAAGCCCTCCTTCATGGAGGTGTGGTACCGCTTCCCCAAGTTCGTGATCGGATTCGTCGTCGCCTCGATCGTGGTGACCTACGTGGTCCAGGGAATCTGGGACGAGCCGTTCGCCAAGGCCGTGGGCAACGCCTGCAAGGGATACCGCAACTGGTTCTTCGCCCTCTGCTTCGTGTCGATCGGCCTGGAGACCAACTTCAAGGAGCTGGTCTCCGTGGGCGGCGGCCGGCCGGCGATCGCCTACTGGATCTCCCAGTTCGCCAACGCTCTGTGGACGCTGCTCGTGGCCTGGGTCCTCTGGTCGGGCGACATCTTCCCGGTGCCGGCGCTCAAGTAGCGTGGCCGCGCCGCGGCTGCCGCCCATGCAGCGCGAGCACCTCATCCTCGAGGCCGAAACCCAGCTCGCGCGGCGCATCGCGCTTTCCATACACGTGGCGCGGCCGCGGCCGCTCTGGCAGCAGGCCGTGCCCGGCATGTTCGTCGTCGAGTTCGTGCGGCGCACGCGCTTCGTCCGCCGCTCTCAGGAGGCGTACCTCGCGCCCAGGCGCCGGGCGCTCGCGGTCGCGGCTTCCTCGCCCGGTGAGCAGCCAGTGCACGACCTGCTCGTGGAGCACTACCGGAGACTCCTCGCCGCGACTGGGGACGACTTCCCTTCCTTGGTGCGCGCGGCCTACGGCGAGCGAGCGGAGTACGAGGAATTCCTGCTGCGACTGGAGCGGCTGGAGGCAGCGCCCGATCCCGCTGAAGCAGCGCAGGTGCGCGAGCAGCGCGCGCGCCACGCGCGCGAGCTGTTCCAGGACTGAGGGCATGGCCACGGCCATCGAGATTCGACGCGCGGCCATCCTGGCGCACGAGCGCGCCCTCGCCGAACGGGTGGCGCGCCTGGTGCTCCCGGCGCCGCCGCTCAGCGCCTGGGAGGTCCTGCTGCCCTTCCTTCTGGTGTTCAACTGGACGCGCCGGAGGCAGGCGCGCGACTGGATCGCGGCCAACCACCTGGTGACCAAGAAGCTCGCCCTGGAGGCGGCCTGCGACCTGACGCGAGGAAGCGCCACGCCCGCCGAGATCGAGCGGCGCTTCGACTCCGAGACGCGCGCCCTGCTCGAGCGCGACCTCGGCGGCGTGTACGGCGACTCGATCCGCGAGAAGCAGATCGCGGAGATGGAGCTGCTCCTCTCGCACTACGCGCGGCTATTGCACATCGAGGGCCGCGACCACGCCGCGCTGGTGCGCGGGGCCTACGGCGCGCCTGGCGCCTACCAGGAGTTCCTGGATCGCCTGATCGCGGCCGAGCAGGAGGTGATGCGCGCCGCGGCGGAGTTCCTGGGCGAGCGCTCCGACCCTGCGTTCGTGGCGCGCCTGCGGGCCGCGGCCGCGGAGGCGCGCACGAGCGCGGCGGAGACCGCCTTCGCCGCAGGGCGCTGAGACGCGAGAAAGGACGGCGATGGGACCCGGATGGCTGGCGCGGCTCCTCGCTCCCTGGCGCGAGGGCGCCGAGGAGCCGGATGCGCCCGCGCCGCCGGACGGCCGGCGCTGGCGCCTGCTGCAGGTCGAGTCCACCATCGACTGCCGCCTCGGCTGCGTCATGTGCCCCTGGCACGAGGTGCGGCGCCCGGCCGCGGCCGCACCTGCGGGAAGAGGTCTGGCAGGCGCTCGTCCCGCACCTGCCGCAGGTGCGCTCCATCGACTTCTCGGGCGGCGGCGAGCCGCTCCTGCAGCCCGCCCTCGCGCGCTGGATCGCTGAGGCGCACGCGGCCGGCTGCGAGACCGGCTTCCTCAGCAACGGCGTGCTGCTCGACGCCGAGGCCGCGCCGCGCCTCATCGAGGCCGGCGTCGACTGGATCGCCGTGTCGCTGGACGGTGCGACGCCTCGGACCTACGAGGCGATCCGTGCCGGCGCGGACTTCGCGCGCGTGTGCGAGAACGTGGAACGGCTGGCCCGCCTGCGCGCGGCCGGCCGCCCGCGGCTCATGCTCAACTTCGTGCTCATGCCGGAGAACGTCCACGAGCTGGAGCGGATCGTGCGCCTGGCGGCGCGGCTCGGCGTGGACAAGGTCCACTTCAAGCAGTGCGACGTCGTGCGCGGGGAGCAGGGCCGCGGCCGCGCTCTCTTCGCGCGCGCGGCGGACCGCGCCATCCGCGCGTTGGAGAAGAAGCTGCAACGCGCGCGGCGCCTGGCGCGCGGGCTCGGCCTGGAGAGCGAGGCATCGGCCTTCGTCGCGCGCGAGCTGCCCGTGTGCGGCCAGGATCCGCGCTCCTCGCTCTTCATCCGCCACGACGGCGCGGTCGCGGCGTGCATCAGCCTGGCCTACGGCGGCCCGAGCGTGTTCCTCGGCCGCGACGTCCACATGCCGGAGGAACACTACGGCCGCCTTCCGGCCGACGACCTGCTCGCGCTCTGGGAGGCGGCGCCCTGCCGCGCGCGCCGCGAACGCTTCGCCGAGCGCGTGCGCGCCTACGAGGGCGAGATCCAACGCGGCTTTCTCGGCACGGCTCCGTCTTCCTACGAGCAGGCGCTCGGCGCCGCGGCCGCGGCCATGCCCGAGGCGCCGGCGGGCTGCTCCGTCTGCCACTACCTGCATGGCGTGTGAGCGCGCCCCGGCGGCGGCTCATTCGCCCACGGCGCGCGCCTTCCTCTGGAAGTCCTCGAAACGCCGCTCCAGCCGCGCGGGATCAGGCCGCAGCCTGGCGGCGCGCGGCAGCAGGATGCGCGCGCCGTGCAGCCGCTGCAGCGCGTGCACCAACGTGGGGCCGTCGTGCTCGCGCAGCACATCCGGCCGCACCTGCACCACGCAGTCCGGGCGCAGGCCGAGGAAGTGCTGGTCGAAGGCGGCGTGATGCAGAGAACAGAGCGCCAGGCCGTTCGGGACGATCGGCTCGCCCGCAACCTCGGCGTCGGCGATGATGTGCGCCGCGTCGAGCAGCTCCTCGTGCGCCAGCCTGCAGAAGGCGCACTGCCGCCGGTACGCCTCGAGCACGCGCTCGCGGAAGGCTCGTTGGTGCAGGCGCTGGCGCACTATGGTCGTGATGTAGCGGCGGCGCCCGGCATCGAGGTCCTCGTGCACAGCCGTGCTGGCGGGCGCGCCGGTCAGGGCCGCGGCCGCGCAGGAGGCGTCGTCGACCTGGATCGAGAAGGTCAGGGCGGCCGGGTCATCCGCGACCACGAACACCGGCCAGGCGGCGACGTACCTCCCGGGCAGGACGCCGTGCAAGTAGACGAGCGGCAGGCGCAGCGTCATGGCCAGGCGCAGGCCGCGGTTGTCCGCGTGCTGCGGATCCGCGCCGCGGTAGCGGTAGCGCAGAATCCCCTCGCCGGCGAACGAGTCGTCGTACGGTCCATTGGGAGCCGTCGTGATCGACAAGGGAACCTCGCGCAGGACTCGCGGCTTGAAGATGCCCTGGGGTCCGACGAGCGGCACGCACGCGCCGTCAAACTCAAAACCGGCCGCGAGAAGCGCCCGCGGCAGAACGTCGCCATGAGCCCCCACCTGAGCGGCGAGCCACGCGAAGGCGGCCGCGCGCACTTGCGCGTCCTGGACTTGATCGAAGGCGTTCATCCGCGCACGGACTCCGCCGCCGCCCCTGTTGCTCAGCCTCCGCGCGGCGGCCGAAGTCCGCCTTCCCCGCCATGTTAGCCACCGGCGCGCCGGCGTGGTCTTCGCAACCGTCCGCGCGAGGACAACCGAGGCGGAAGAAATTGCCGCGCGCACGCCGATTCCGAGCTATGCAGAAGCGCCTCGCTGCAGGTCCCCTTCGGGTGGCCTGGTCTCGGACTTTCTTCGGCCAAGAACCTCACCGCCCGCGGCGCGCACCGGGACTTCGCAGCCAGCGCCCGCGAGTCACGGTGGGGATTCACGTACAAGGAAACCAAGCATGAAGCGTTCTACATTCGTGGCATCCTGCGTGGCGCTCTGCCTCCTTGCCGGAACGGCGGCGGCGCAGAACATCACGCTGGTGCAGCTTTCGACCTCCTTCGACAATCCGATCGGCATCGACTACCACGAGCCGACCAACTCGCTCATCATGTCGACCAACTACTCGAACGGCCTGCCGATCAACCTGGAGCGCATCGAGTTCGACGGGACGCACTTCCAGTACTCCACGCTCTCCGGGCTCACCGATGAGCTGAAGATCGCGACGGTGCGCTCGATCGGCAACCCCGGCGGCTTCGTCGTCGGCGACGTCTTCACCGGCAACGGCAACGACGGCGAGATCGTGCGCGTCACCAACGGCGGCGCCACGATCATCAACCCGTGGGTGTCTCTGCCTGGGGCAGGAAACGGTCTGATGCGCGGCTCGCTCTACATCGACCGGACCGGCGTGTTCGGCGGCGACCTGATCGTCGCGACCACGGCCGGTGAGGTGTGGCGCATCGACAACGCCGGCAACCCGACCTTCCTGGTGGACGTGAACACCCACCTCGAGGGACTGATCACCGTGCCGAACGACGCGCTCAAGTACGGGCCGCTGGCCGGCAAGATCATCACGGGAGCCGAGGGCCAGACCCTGATCTACGCGGTCGCTGCGGACGGCTCCTTCACCACGCACTTCGTCGGCGTCAAGGTCGAAGACATCGACTTCATTCGGCCGAACGAGTCGTTCTACGGCGTCAACTACGGCACCTCCAAGCTGCTGGCCGCGCCCGCCTCCACCTTCGCGGGCATGGCCGGTGACATCCTGCTGACCCAGGAATACCCGAACGCCAACGGCGTCGGCCTGTACCGCCTGTTCTGGAACGGCGTCAGCCTGATCGCGCAGGAGTTCACGCTTGGACCCGCCTCTGAAGTGCCGGGTCAATGGGAGCACGTCACCCTGGCGCCGCTCGGCGTGATCCCGTTCCCGACCTGCGAGATCGACCCGGCCCCGCCGTTCGGCGCCTCGGTCGGCGTGCCGCTGGTGTTCACCGTCACCGGCAAGGACGCCAATCCGGCTGACATCGTCACTATCACGGCGACCGGCGTGCCCGCGGGCGCGAGCCTCGTGCCGCCGCTGCCCGTGGCGGGCAACCCGGTCTCCACGACCTTCACCTGGGTGCCGCAGAACGCCGACACTGGCCTCCACAATATCGTGTTCACGGTCACCGATTCCGGCGGCCTGGAGACGGTCTGCGAGGTCACGATCGAGGTGGCCGAGTGCTACTTGTTCGTCGGCTTCATCCCCATCGACGAGGTCATCAGCCCGGCCGGCGACCGCGTGTTCGTCAAGCCGCTCCTGGTCTACCCGGTGACGATGGAGCAGATCCCGATCCTGCCCATTCCGGCGAACCCGGCCCTCATCGGCCTGCATGTCTACGCCCAGATCGGCATGTTCAACCCGCTGGTCTTCCCGGCCGACCCGATCAAGATGTCGAACGCGCTCGACATCGTCATCGAAGGCGGCGTCACGCCCTACGGCACGGCGAGCGGCATGACCACCTGGCTGCATCAGCCGGCCCAGATCGGCGGAAACGTGGACGTGCGCTTCTCGATCAACAACTAGTTCAACTACCGCGCACTGGTGGAGCCCGGCCTCGCCCGCGCGGCGAGCCGGGCTCCCTCCCTTTCCACCACCCACCAGGACGCGTGCGCCCCCTCTCCTTGACCGTTGGGCGCGCGCGGAATAGAACAGGTTCATCGAGGTCGCAGGAGAACGTGCGATGAACCGCGGATCCCGCCTCGCCCTGATCTTCCTCGTCGCCGCGGCGGGCCTCTGCGGCGCGGGCGGCGCCGCGGAGCGCGCACCCATCGCACCCACGGCGAGCGACGTGCCCTACGGCCCCCTGCCCGAGCACCTGCTCGACTGGTACTCCGCGGGCACGACCGCTCCCGCGCCCGTGGTCGTCTTCCTGCACGGGGGCGGCGGCGACAAGACGGACGTGGCCACGAAGCAGGAAGCGACGCTGCAGCTGCTGCTTTGGAACGGACTGACGGCGATCTCGATCGCCACGCGTCCCTTTCCGCAGTACATCTACCCTACGCAGCTCGACGACGCGGCGCTCGCCACGCAGTTCCTCCGCGCGAACGCGGCGGTCTTCAACGTGGACCCGGCCCAGCTCGTGCACTGGGGCACTTCCGGAGGGGGGATCGTCATGGGGCTGCTCTCCTACGGCGTCGACTACGCCGACCCGAGCGGCACACCGCTCGAACAGCACTCCACGCGCCCCCTGGCCTTCATCAACTTCCAGTCCCTGACCAACTTCTTCCTGATGGCGCCGTGGTTCTCAGGCATGTTCCTGGGCCAGCCGACCCTCGCCACGGTCGATCCGCTCCTCATGGCTGCCGCCTCCGTCTCGGAGAACGTCACGAACGTGCCGCGCCCTTACACGCCCCCCGCCATGTCGCTCTACCCCCCCAACGAGACTCCGCCTCCGCTCATTGACCCGCACGACGCGACGCTGGGCAAGGACCTGCATGCCAGGCTCGCGGCCTTCCCCGCGGCGAGCAGCCAGTCGCTGATGATCAAGAAGAGCCACGAGGAGCCCCACTTCTACGAAGACGTCGTGTCCTGGATCCTGGTGCGCCTCGGGCGTCCGCCCCATTTGAACCTGGGCGGCGCCCTGGCCGGCAGCAACGGCACGCCCGAGCTGTCGATCGCGGGCTCGGTCTCGCCGAACGGCACGTGCACCTTGACCTGCCGCGCGGCGCTTCAGCAGGCAATCACCGTCTACCTCGTCGCCGGCCAGCAGAACGCGAGCCTCCCCTACGCCGGCGGCCTGATGGTCCCCTATCCCGCCGGCATCTTCGCGCTGCCAACGGACGGAAACGGCGTGCTGCAGATCGCCGCGCCTGTCCCCTCCTTCGCCGTGCCTGGCAGCTCCTACTACCTGCAGTTCTGGCACGTGGATCCGGCCGGGCCCGCCGGACTGGCCGCGTCGAACGGCCTGAGGGTCACCATCGAACCCTGAAGCGCAGGGGGCGCCGGCGCGTCACTCAAGGCCGCCCCTCGTCCTCGGCGATGATCCGGCTGCCTTCGGTCCAGTCCGCGTAGACCTGCCAGTGCTTGATCCGGCCCTTCTCCACCACGGCCTTCCACGCGGCCGGCATCTCGATGCGGTTCTCCGGCACGGGCCCGCGCCTGCCGCTGTAGGTTCCGGCGGCCGAGCCGAAGACCGCCACCAGACCCTTGTCGTGCACAATGGTCTCGGCGCGCACCGCGTAGTCCGGGAACAGGCGGAAGAACTCGGCCCAGCCCACTGCCATTCTCTCGCGGCCCGAGACGCTCGTGCCCTGCGAGTCCACGAAGGTGTGGTCCTCGGCCATCAGCTCGGCGAGGGCGGCCGCGTCCCGGCGATTGATCGCCGCAATGAAGGCCTTCACCACCAGGACCGCGCTCGAAGCCACGATCTGCCCCTCGCCGCGCCGGAAGCGCCGGATTCACGAAGGAAAGGCGACGGCGTAGCGGTCGTCGGCCAGGACCGTCACGGCGCCGCCGTCCGGGAAGGTCAGCTCGAGCCGGCGCACGCTGATGCGCGGCTGCATGGAGGGCACATACACCCGGTCGATATGCACCACGGCCTCGGGCCGCGAGAACTGCGCCGGGCCGACCTGGCCGCCGAAGTGCTCGCTGCGGCCGAAGGCGATGTGCAGGCCGAGCTTCTCGTCGAGCAGGATCTCGCCGCACGGCTGCACGCCGAGGTCCGCGAGCACGCCCAGGCCCAGCTCGGCCAAGTTGCCGTAGGCCGGCTCGCGCGCGAGCAGGTCCTTCTCTTTGAGCGCGGACGCGCCCGCGCCCAGGACCGCCACCGCCCGGTTCCCCTCCACGCGGTAGCGCACGACCTCGCCGCCGAACTGCACCGGCAGCACGCCGCAGGTGCGGCTCGCATCGCCCGCAACCTCTCCCTCGTAGGGAACGATGTACGCCTCCCCAGAGGGCAGGTTGCCGGCCGTGCCGGGCTCGGGCAGGAGCCCGCCCGAGGCGTGCGCCAGGCGGTGCCTGAGGTCGAGACGCAGCTCGCAGGCGTCCCGGCCGTCCACGACGAAGCGCACGCTCGCCAGCTCGGCGCGGTCGAGCAGGTCCTTGAGGAAGAGCACGCGGCGGTTCACCTCGCCGTAGTCGAGGCGCAGCGCCGGGATCATCTCGCGGCAGAAGCCCGGCATGGTGGCGGCGCGGAAGCCGAGGCGCGGCGCAGCCATCTTGAGCGGCGCGGTCGCGGAGAACTCGGTGGGCGCGATGAGCAAACTGTGCGCGCGCAGCACTTCGTCGAAGGGCTGCGAGCGGCCCGGATCGCACTCCTCGGCCGCGGCCGGGACCGCACCCGGGCCCGCCGGGAAAAGCCACGCCCGCTCCGGCAGGTCGGCGTTGTTGCGGCGCGCGTTCTGGTACAGGCAGAGCGCCACCTCGATGCCGGTCTGCTCGCGCATCTCGCTCAGGCGCCTGGCCCACTCCATGGCCATGGCGCGCCGCGCCTGCCAGGCCGCGTGGTCCGCGACCTGCGCGTCCGGCAGGTCCACCAGGATCGCGAGCGCGCGCTCCGCCGGGCCCGGCCGAAACACGCGCTGCACCAGGGCCGCCAGCTCCTCGCCGCTCAGGCTCTCGCTCATGCACGCCTCCTGTTCGCGTGCCCCAGATCGTGCCGAACGGCCGCGCTCCTGTCCACACATCGCGGCGGCGCCGCAACCAAACGTGTCGCCGCTCACCGGTCGGGTCCGGCGGGCGCCGCCGCAAGTTCGAAGTTCGAAGGCCGTAGTTGGAAGCCGGAGGACCCTTCGGCCGCATGCCGGTCTCAACCCGCTGGCGTACCTCGGCTTCTCGGCAAGGAGGCTCGATATCCTGGCGCCGTGCGCCGCGCGCTCTCCGCCTACCCGCCCTCCGGCCGGCACAGCTCGGGCAGGATCGACCCGCAGGTGCCGCGAAACACGAAGGCGGCGAAGGGGTCGTAGTCGGTGCGCTCCAGGTTGATCATGACGAGCGGCGTGCCGCGCTTGAGCGCGGCCAGCGGCAGGGTCGCCACCGGCTGCACCTCCAGGCTCGTGCCCGCGATGAGCAAGAGGTCCGCGGCCTCCGCGGCCGCGAGCGCGAGCTGGCTCACCTCCTCCGGCAGCGGCTGGCCGAAGGCGACCGAGTCGGGCTTCAGGATGCCTTGGCAGGACGGGCAGTAGGGCACGGCCACGCCCTCCAGGATCCAGCGATAGACCGTCTCGCGCTCGAAGGACAGCCCACAGCGCAGGCACGAGACGCTGTGCTCGCTGCCGTGGATCTCGATCACGCGCTCGGCTGGCACGCCCGCGCGCTGATGCAGCCGGTCCACGTTCTGGGTGACGACCGCCTCCAGCTTGCCCAGGCGGTCGAGCTCCGCCACGGCCTTGTGCGCCGCATTGGGCTCGGCCGTGCGCAGCAGCAAATAGAAGTCCTGGCTCATCTCCCAGTACTTCCGGCGGCTCTCCTCGGACTCGAGGAAGCGCGGGAAGCGGAAGTGCTCCGGGTCATAGCGCTTCCAGGCCACGGCCCCGCCGCGATAGTCGGGGATGCCCGACTCCGTGGACACGCCCGCTCCGGTGAGCACCACCACGCGCCGGCTCCGCCGCACCAGCTCGCGCGCCCGCGCCATGCGCTCGCTGCTCACGTACTCGGTCCAGGGTCGGTCCTTCAGGCCAGCGATTCCCTGCCAGTAGCGCACGCCGAAGGCGAAGTCCCTGGCCCACTCGCTCGCCTGCTCCGGCGCTCCCACGCGGTGCAATGGCACCAGCCGCGGCAACAGTGCGGCCGAGGCGCTCGGGGCAAAGCGCAGCAGCAGCAGGAGCGCGGCCGTGGTCACGAAGAAGGGCGCGGTCAGCAGGGGCAGCTCGAAGTCGGCGAGCAAGAGTCCCAGGCGGAACCAGACGAGAAACGACAGGAGCACGCCCGCCGCGCCATAGAGGAACGAGCGCACGCCCGCGCCGGTGAAGACGGCGGCGAGAGCCAGGTACACGGGCGCGGCCGTCACCACTACGAACATGAAGTTCGCGGCTCCGTACCAACCGAGGAAGGCAAAGCCGCAGAGCGCGCCGAGGAGCAAGCCGAGCAGCACGTGCAGGAGGAGCCGCCAGGAGTGCAGGAGGAATCCGGCGGCGAACAGCAGGACCACGGCCCACTCGCCGCCGAGCGCCGCGGCCGCGTCCCGCATGCCCGCACCATAGAGATGCGGGTCGAACAGCGAGGACGCCACCAGGTAAGGCGGCATGACCGCGCCGCCGTACGGGTCATACCCGCCCGCCCACGCGAGCACGATGAGCGCCGGGAAGCCGATCGCGAGGGACGGCAGCGACAGGCACGGCAGCGCGAGCTTGCGGCACCACGGCCCGTCGATCAGCCAGACAGTGACGGGAACCGTCAGCGCGGCGGCCAGGATAGCGGCGAGGTGCAGCGGGCCGATCGCGCCGTCCAGCGAGAACACGGCGAACGCCGCCAGCGCGCCGTTGAAGCCGTACAGGCCGTGCTCGATCTCGGCCGGCGCGCGCCGCAGCAGGTGCGCGGCGGCGGTCGCCGCCAGGAGCCCGACCAGCACGGCGGCGCCGAGCACCGCGTTCGCGGCGAACGTGCCGAGCAGAAAGAGTGCGCCCGAGACTGGCCGCGGCGCGAAGAACAACGCACCGTAGCCGGCGAGGAAGGCGCGGTAGAAGTCCTCGCCGCCGCCCCGGCCGCCCTGCCCAGGAATCCCGCCCGCCAAGTCATTGTCCTCCGGCCAGGATGGAGCCGCGCGTCTCGGCGTTGATCAGGTGCGACGGCAGGCGCTCGGCCGCGCGCACCTGGGCGTCCTCCTCGGCCGCGCGGATCACGTCCACGCCGCCGTCGTGCGCGAGCAGGTAGTTCGGGCGCATGTGGATGAACTGCATGGACTGCGAGAAGTTGTAGGCGCCGGCGTCGCGGATGACGAGCAGGTCCCCGGCGCGGAGCGCCGGCAGGAGCACGCTCTCGCGCAGCACGTCGATCTGCATGCACAGCGGCCCCACGACGCGGTAGTTCTCCACCGCCTGGCCGCGGTCCTCCACGGGCCGGATCTCGTGCTCGTACCAGAACGCCGTGGGCAGGAGGTGCACGCCGCAATCGAGCAGCGCCGCCTTCTGCTGGCCCGAGACGCGCTTCACCGCGCGCACCGTCGCGATCATGGAGGCGGCCTCGTCCACCAGGATGCGCCCCGGCTCGATGAACAGGCGCGGCGGCCGGCGGAACTGCACGGCCGCGCGCTTGAGCGGCAAAGTAATGGCCGTGGCGTACTCCTCGGCCGTGGCCGCGATCGCCTCGCCCGGGAGCAGCGTGTGGCGCAGGGTGTTCCGCGAGGCGTAGCCGCCGCCGAGGTCGAGGTGGCGGATCTCGAGCTCCAGCTCGCGCTCCAGGCGCAGGCCGAGCGCGATCAGCGCCTCGCAGGCGCGGCCGTACAGGCCGGCGTCCGGGATGTACGTTCCGACGTGCACATGCAGTCCTTCCAGGACCAGGTAGGACTCGCGCGCGATGACGCGCGCCGCCTCGAGGGCATGGTCGTTCTCCAGGCTGAAGCCGAACTTGTCCCAGGGCGCGTCGTTCAGCTCGAGGCTGACGCGCAGCCCCACGCGCACCTCGCGCCGCCAGGCGCGCGCCAGCTCGATGACGCGCGCCAGCTCGTCATCCGAGTCGAGGTTGACCAGCGCGCCCTCGCGGCAGGCCAGCTCCAGGTCCTGGTCGCTCTTCCACGGCCCATTGAAGATGATCTGGTCCCCGGGAATGCCGAGGTCGCGGCACAGCCGGTACTCGAAGCCCGAGACCGCCTCGCCCCACGCGCCCATCGAGCGCAGGATCGCCACGACCGCGGACAGGTAGTTGGTCTTGATCGACGCGGCAATGACCGTGTCCTTCCAGCCCGCGCGAAACGCGCTTTCGAGGCGCTGATAGGCCGCGCGCAGCACGCGCTCGTCGATCACGCACAGGGGGCTGCCGAAGCGCCCGGCCAGCTCCTTCACGTCCTGGCCCGCCACGCGCGGCATGGGGGCCACGCGCCGCTCCGGCCCGGGCGGCCGCGCGAGCACGCTGCCGGGCAGGGGGTGCAGCTCGGGTGTCTCGTAGGGTTCGCGCCGCTCTTCGGTTTCGGTCATGGCTTGCGTCCCGGGTCCGAGGGAAGGGGATGCGCGGGGTCGAAGGCGAAGTCCTCGGCCGTCTGTGAGAAGAGAATGCCGGCGGGCGTGGCCGCGGCCGCGGGCACGGGCTCCTCTCCCAGCGCCTGGCGCACGGCGATCTCCACGAGGTGCGGGCCGGCCGCGGCCGTCGCTTCGATCCAGAGGGGAAAGCCGGGCTGGGCGTCGAGCGCGGCGAACGCCGCGCCCTCCTGCTGGAAGAGGAAGTGGGCCGGGCCGAGAAGCCCGAGCGCGGCGCCGAGGCGGCCGGCGGCGTCGAGCAGCGTCTCGTTCTCCACCGTGACCGCCATCCAGGGGCGCACGCGCTCGTCGTCGGCCAGGATGCGCACGGCGGCCGCGCCCAGCACGCCGCGGCGCTGGTCCAGGACCACGGCCGCCTCGAACAGGCGCGCCGGGTCGAAGGGAGCGGCGCGCACGCGGCCGCGCCGGGCGAGAGCCTCTCCGGCGCGCCGCGCCTCCCACGCGTCGCCGGCGCGCCGCCGCGCGCCCGCCGCGCCGAGCAGGAGAAGCGGCCAGCGGGACCCGGGCGCGCGCAGCAGACCCGGCTCCTGCGAGAGGTCGGTG
>DYIW01000062.1:0-4393 GCA_020723465.1 Phycisphaera mikurensis | reverse complement strand
GCGAGCGGATCGAGCGCGGCCGGCGGGATCGCCACGCCCGCGCGCGCGAGCACCTTGCTGCAGCGGGCCAGGGCGAAGGCGGCATCCACCGATCCGGGCAGGAGAACGCCGGCTCCTTCCTCCCTCAGTGCGGCGAGCAGGGTCTCGAGGAAGGCGGCGTCCTCCAGTCCCGGCAGCGCCGCGGTCGCGTCGAGCGCGCCGTCGCGCCACGCGCCCGCCGTGCGACCGCATAGCACCAGGCCGACGCGGCGGAAGCGGACGCGCTCGAGCGTGGCCAGGACCGAGGCGCCGGCCGAGGCTTCCGGCCCGTCCCACAGGTCGAGAACGGCGATGGTGCGGCGGCCGGTCATGTCACTCCATGTCCGCCAGGGTCTCGAGGCCCTTCAGGCTGCTCTCGTGGCGCGGTGCGATCTCGATGGCGCTGAGGAAAGCCTTCTTCGCCTCGACCTTCTTGCCCAGCTTCAGGTAGCACCAGCCCTGCCCGTCGAAGGGATCGGCATAGCGCAGCTTCTGGCCGGCGTGCAGCTCCTCGAGCCGGCGGAACACGCCGAGAGCCTCGCGCTGCTTTCCGGCCGCGTACAGGGCCCAGGCGTACTCCGAGAGCGTCTCGGAGAACAGGCCCCAATCCAGCTCGCTCTTGGGAGCGGCCGCGAGGAAGCGCTCGAGCTGCACCGCGGCCTCGTCCAGACGCCCGGAACGCAGCAGGGCCAGACCAAGCCCGCGCGGCACTGACTTCTCCAGCGGGTCCTTGGTTACCGCCTCCTGGAACTCCTTCTCGGCGCGCGCGTAGTCGCCGCGCTGGAACCACGACCAGCCAAGCGCGCTGTGGAGCTTCCACAGCTCCGCCTCGGACTGCATGCGCTCGCGCAGGTCCGGCCGGTCGCCCACGGCCGGGTCGATGTACACGGCGCGCTCATACTCCACGCGCGCGTCCACCGGCTTGCCGGCGCGCAGGTAGAAGGCTCCGCGCGCGGCGAGCGCGTTCGCCGAGGCGGGGTTCAGCTCCACCGCCAGATCGAGGGTGCGCTCGGCTTCCTGCGCGTCGCCCGCCTCGAGCAGAGAGAGGCCGAGGGCTGCGGCCACGTCCACGTCGCGCGCGAACGCGGAGTCCTTCATGGCGTCTTTCAGGCGCCCGGCCGCGAGGCCCCACTCCTTGCCGGCCATGAGCACGTAGCCGAGCCCCTTGTGCGTGAGGCCGAGGCCCCCATTCCGCTGCAGCGCCGCGCGGAACGCCTCGCCCGCGGCCTCGTGCTCCCCCGCGAAGTAACGCGCCCAGCCGATGGACGCGTCGAGCAGGTCGGCACGCTCGGCCGGGAAGCGCGCGTCCGGCCCGGCCTTCAGGCGCTCGAACGCCGCGAGCGCTCCCTGCGAATCACCCGCCTCCATCACCCGCCAGGCGGCGTTGTAGTCGGCGAAGCGCCAGGCCTGCACCGCGGCCGCGCCGGCGGCCGCGTCCGGGTAGCCCGGGAGGATGCCCTCCGCCTCGGCGAAGGCGCGCTCCGCCGCCGCGGCGCTCCCTTGCGAGTAGAGCGCCCAGCCCTCGCCGCACGCCGCGTCCACCCAGCCCGGGTGCTGCTCGCGCACCGCGCGGAAGCGGCTGAGCGCGCGCTCGGCGAAGCCCTGCCGCAGGTCCATCCACGCCTGCAGGCTCTCCAGGTTCATGGCGATCTCGGCGCGGGAGCCGTCCGCCAGGGTGACCGGGAAGGACACGCCGGGCAGGCTCGACTCGGCCGCTCCGGCCACCTCGGCCCGCTCCTCGGCCTTGTCGTACTGCTCCATGCGGAAGTAGGCGTAGGCCAGGCCGCGCTGCGCGTCGGCGTCGTTCGGGTCGAGGCCGAGCGCCGTCTGGAACTCGCTCTCCGCCCAGGAGTCGAGCCGCGCGCGCAGCGCCGACCAGCCGGCCTGCCGGAACAGCTCGCACCACTCCGGCCGCGTCTCCACGAGCGCGCGCAGCTCCGCGTTCAGGGCATAGGGAGAAAGCCGCACCGCCTGGATGAACGCGGCGAAAGCGTCGGCCGGCCGCTCCAGCCGGTATAGGCACCAGCCCTCGCCGTGCTTCCCCGCATAGTCATCGGGCAGGATGGCCTGCGCCTTCTGGAACTCCTCCAGGCCCTTGCGAAAGTCGCCGCGATAGTAGTGGCACCAGCCGGCGGTGACGCGCGCCAGGTGTTCCTTGGGCTCGGTCTTGAAGCTCAGCTCCAGCGCGGTGAGCGCCTCGCGATAGTCCCTCTCCGCGTATTCGCACCAGGCAATGCCGCGGCAGGCGGCGGCGAAGTCGGGGCGCGCTTTCAGCGCCGCGCGAAAGGCCTTGACCGCGTCGCCGTAGCGGCCGAGGTAGTAGAGGCACAGGCCCTCGCCCGCGAGCGCGTCCGCCTGCGCGGCGCGCGCGTCCGCGGCGGTCCTGCCCTCGTACACGAGCTGATAGGCAGCGCGCGCCTCCTGATAGCGGCCGGCCGCGAGCAGTGCATTAGCCTTGTCCATCGGCGCCTGCCGCGCCGCGGCCACGGCCTCGAGTCCCTGGAGGCTCCACTTGTAGTCCGGCTGGCGCGCCAGCGCGTCCCGGAACTTGGTCTCGGCCGCGTCCAGGTCGCCGAGGAAGTAGTGGCACCAGCCCATGGCGTCGTGAATGGGCGCCCACTCGCGGGATTGGTTGACCTCCTTCTCGAAGCGCTTGAGGGCGGCGGCGTAGTCGCGCCGCTGGAACAGGGCCCAGCCGTTCTCCTCCTGCGCGGCCGCGGTCGCGCTCGCGCCGGCGAGCGCCAGGCAGAAGAACAGCGTCAGGCGGCGGCGCATGGTCATTCTCCTCGGAGGATCAGCCTGCCGGCGTTCAGCAGGCCGCCCAGGTCCTCGGCGCGCGCCAGGGTGGTGCGCGAGCCGCGCAGGAAGCAGAGGCCCGCGCGCGGCGGGCCGCACGCGGGCAGCGGCTCGTCGAGCGCCAGCCGCAGCGCGACGTCCGGCAGATTCAGGCCCGCGGCGGGCGCAATCCCGATCCACGCCGGGAAGCGCGCATTCACTTCCATGACGAAGTAGCGGCCGCTCGACCACTCGCGGATCAGCTCGATCTCGAGCGGCCCCTCCCAGCCGAGCGCGGCGAGGACATCGAGACCGGCCTGGAGCGGCTCGGGATCGGCGACCACCTCGGCGGCGAGCGCCTTGCCGGCCGAGCTGAGCGCGGTCTTCTTGATGCAGAGTACGCCGGCCGCCTCGCCCGAGGGCGCGGCCACCGCACACACGTCGTACTCCTGGCCCGCGATCGCCTCCTGCGCGAGCACGGGATAGCCCCAGCGCGCGGCCAGGCGCTGGAAGACGGCGTTCGCCTCGTCCTGACATTCGACGCGCACGGCCTCGGCGAGCGCCCCCTTCAGGAAGCAGGGGAAGGCGAAGCCGCGCCGCTGGAAGAACGCATCCGGCCGGGTGATGACCTCGGTGCGTGGGCTGAACAGGCCGCGGCTCTGCATGAAGGCGGCGAGGCGCGGTTTGCAGCGCGCCCTCACCGCCTGCGCCCGCGGGATCAGGATGCGCACGCCGCGGCTCCCGAGCGCGGGTCGCAGGAGCGCATAGAGCGCCAGCTCGGAGTCCAGGGCCGGCATGAGCACGTCGATAGGCTGCTCGGCGAGGATCGCCTCCAGGCGCGCGAGCAGCGTGGCCGCGGGATCGCCCGGCAGGGGGACGAGATAGACGCGGTCGAACAGGTCGCCGCGCAGGGCGCCGGTGAGCGCCGCGTCATAGGCGAGGCCGACGATGGTGATCGAGTCGCCGCGCGCGGCGCGCAGCGCCCGCGCGATCGCCACGCCCGGATGGGGATTGTGCGGGCACTCGAGCCCGGTGACGGCGACGGCAGGCCTAATCCTCGACAAGGTCGAACCTCTTCATCCGATCCAGCAAGGAGAGCACGTCCTGGCGCGCGGTCAGCTCGAAAACCTGGAAGCTCTCGGTGACGCGCCGCACGAGGTCCTCCACGGAACCGCCCTCGACCAGGCCCGCGACGATCAGCGCCGAGGCGCGATTCAGACCGAAGATGCCGCCGGTCGCCCGCGCGAACAGGAAGCCCGGCTCGTCCCCCGCCCGCCGCCAGACCACGTCGCCGCGGAGCCTCACGCGCGTTCGCCCTTCGTCGCGCGGGCCGCGCGGCAGCGCGCCGCGCCGTCCGCGCCCTGCGGCCGGCCGGACTCGAGCGCCGCGGCTCGGGCGAAGACCGCCTCGGCCTCGTCGAGGCGGCCGAGGCGCAGCAGGGCCTCGCCGCGCAGCAGCTCGGCGCGCCAGGAGTCGTCGCCGGACAGGCCGCCGAGCTGCGCGAGCTGATCGAGCGCGCCCTGCGCATCGCCGCTCACCAGGCGCTCCAGGGCCATGAGCAGCGGGCCGCCGCTCGCCTCGACCTCGGCGCGCTCGGAGC
>DYIW01000061.1 GCA_020723465.1 Phycisphaera mikurensis | reverse complement strand
CGGGCACGGGCACGGGCTCGGGGCGCTGGCGCAGCGTGATCGTGGCCGCCATCTCGTCGTCGGCCACGCGCACCAGGGGTTCGAGGCGCAGCGTGCCGCCCTCGAGGACGGGGAAGCCCGGCTCGAGCGACTCGTAGACGCCGCGCTTCTCGCTGAAGCGCACGCTGGCGCCGGGTCGCGGCGCCGGGCCGCAGGCGCCCGCCGGCTCGCGCGCGAGCAGCCGGCCCAGGATCTCGCCCCTGCCCACGAGTGCGCCGGCGGCGAAGAGAGCCTCGATTCTCGGCTCCCGGCCGGGCGCGGCGCCGCGGTCGTCGAGCGCGCTCGCTGTCGGCCCGCGCGGCGTCAATGGACCTCCCGCACGCGCCGGCCGCTGAGGTGCATTTCCAGAGAATGAGCCTCCGGCAGAGTCGTCTCCGGCTCCACCACGACGGAATCCTTGGTCATCCAGGTGCGCACGTGCACCGCCGCCGCTCTCCTTTCGAGAGTGGACGCGCTGGACCGTGTCCACGTATCGGCGCCGCGGGGCGGCTGGCTGAAGCGCGCGGGATCAGGCGCCTTGCTGGGGGGCGGCGCTGGCGGTGACGGCCGCGACGGCCGCGGGCGAGAGGACCCTCGCCGCCAGCTCGCGGTCGAGCATGAGGAGGGCGACCGGCTGGCCGCCGCCGATGCGGAACATCTTGATGATGCGGTCGACCGAAGCCTCCTCCTCGACCTGCTCGTCCACGAACCAGCGCAGGAAGCTCTCGCTGGCGTGGTCCCCGTCCTGGCGGGCGAGGTTGATCAGGTTGTTGATCCTGCCGCTGATCATGCGCTCGTGCTCGAGCGCCGCCTCGAAGCAGGCCTGCGGGCTCTCCCACTCGGCCGGCGGGCGCGCGATGGCGTCGAGGATCACGCGGCCGCCGCGCTCGACGACGAAGTCGAACAGCTTCTGGACGTGGACGTTCTCCTCCGCCGCCTGCACGCGCATCCAGTGCGCAGAGCCCGCCAGGTCGAGCGACTGGAAGTAGGCCGACATCGCCAGGTAGAGGTGCGACGAGTGGATTTCCGCGCCGATCTGCCCGTTCAGGGCGTCGCGCATTCGGTCGCTGATCGAAGCCATGTGTTCACCGCCTTCGGGCCGAGGGACGGGCCGTCACTTCACGCTCTTCAGGTTCGCCAGGACGAAGTCCCAGTTGACCAGGTGGTCCAGGAAGGTCTTGACGAAGTCGGGGCGGCGGTTCTGGTAGTCCAGGTAGTAGGCGTGCTCCCACACGTCGAGCGTGAGGAGCGGCGTCTTGCCGTCCGTCATGGGAGTGCCGGCGTTCGAGGTCTGCACGATCTCGAGCTTGCCGCCGCTCGCGGCGAGCCAGGTCCAGCCGCTGCCGAACAGCGTGGTCGCCTTGGTGGAGAACTCCTCCTGGAACTTGTCGAAGCCGCCGAAGGCCTGGACGAGGCGGTCCTTGACCTTGGCGGGCGGCTCGCCGCCGCCGCCGGGCCGCATGCTGTTCCAGAAGAAGGTGTGGTTCCACACCTGCGCGGCGTTGTTGAACACGCCCTTCTTGGCCGAGTCGTTGACCGTCTCCTGGATGATGTCCTGCAGCGATTTCCGGGCGAGCGGCGTGCCGTCGACCAGCTTGTTCAGGTTGTTGACGTAGGCCGCGTGGTGCTTGCCGTGGTGGAAGCTGAAGGTCTTGGCCGAGACGTGCGGCTCGAGCGCGTCGCTCGACCAGGGAAGGGGGGGCAGTTCGAATGCCATTTTTGTTTCTCCTCGTGTCTTTCTTTCACTTGCCGTGCTTCGAGAGGTAGCGGGCCACGCCATCGGCCGTGGGCTTCATGGCGTCCTCGCCCTCGTGCCAGTCGGCCGGGCAGACCTCGCCGTGCTTCTCGAGGTGCTGCAGGGCGTGCAGCACACGCAGCTCCTCGTCGATGCTGCGCCCGAGGCCGAGGTCGTTGATCACCAGGTGCTTCACCACACCCTGGCGGTCGATCAGGAAGGTGCCGCGGTAGGCGATGCCCGCCCCTTCGAGCAGGACGCCGTAGTCCTTGGAGATCTGCTTGGTCAGGTCGGCGACCAGCGGGAACTGGACGTTGCCGATGCCGCCCTTCTCGACCGGCGTGTGCTTCCACGCCACGTGGCTGAACTGGCTGTCCACCGACACGCCCACGACCTCGGCGCCGAGCTCCTTGAACTCGGCGTAGCGACGGTTGAAGGCGAGGATCTCGGTCGGGCAGACGAAGGTGAAGTCGAGGGGGTAGAAGAACAGGACGACGTACTTGCCCTTCAGGCTGCTCAGGGTGAACGCCGGGTTGAGGGTGTTGTCCGGCATCACGGCGGTCGCCTTGAACTCAGGAGCGGACTTGCCGATCAGGTCGCACATAGTGTCTTCCTCTTAGCAAAGATGTGGGGACGCGCCCCGGTGTTCGTTCAGGCCGGTCTTCGGCCTTCTGTTCGATGGAACGAGGGTCGCAAGGGGAAAAGCAGATTGCGTGCCGTTCGCGACGTTTCCCATAACCTCTCTCCGCAGCCGTCCTTACTGCTGCGTTCGTGCTGACCCCGGCGGCACGGTCGCGACATGCCGCGATGTGCGATCACGAGATGTCGCGATAGATCGCAGGCACGCGACATCTCGCGGCGTCAGGGCTCGGGCGCGAACTCCGACTGGGTCGCGCCGCAGATCGGACAGACCCAGGTTTCGGGCAGGTCCTCGAACGCGGTTCCCGGAGGGATCCCGTTCTCGGGATCGCCGTCCTCGGGGATGTACACGTAGCCGCACGGGCCGCAGAAGTACCTCTTCATACGCCGGGCCGCGGTCTACCAATTCTCGCCGAGCAGCTCGAAGTGCGCCTGCGGGTGGGCGCACGCCGGGCAGGCGCCGGGCGCCTCCGTGCCCTCGTGCAGGTAGCCGCAGTTCCGGCAGCGCCAGACGACCTTCTGCTTCTTCTTGAAGACCGTGCCCGCCTCGACGTTGGCGAGCAGCCCGCGGTAGCGCTTCTCGTGCTGCCTCTCGGCCACGCTGATCGTCTCGAACGTGCGGGCGACGGCTTCGAAGCCCTCCTGGCGCGCGATGCGCGCGAACTCGGGGTAGAGGGCGGTCCACTCGTGGTGCTCGCCGCCGGCCGCGGCCGCCAGGTTCTCGGCCGTGCCGCGGACGACGCCCGCCGGGAAGCGCGCGCGCACCTCGACCTCGCCCCCTTCGAGGAAGCTGAAGAAGCGCTTGGCGTGCTCCTTTTCCTGGTTGGCGGTCTCCTCGAAGATGTCCGCGATCTGGACGTACCCTTCCTTGCGCGCCGCGCCGGCGAAGTAGGTGTAGCGGTTGCGCGCCTGCGACTCTCCGGCGAACGCTGCGAGCAGGTTCTTCTCGGTCGCGCTTCCCTTCAGACTGGCCATGTGCCGCGCTCCTCTCGGTTCTCTGGCCGAACGGGACATCCGCCCGGACCCGTGATCTTGGCGGGTTCGGGCGCCGAGGGCAAGTCGGCACATCGCGGCGGCCTGCTTGCCGGCAGGCAGGTGCCGCAACCAAGCTCGGCGGCTTGCGTCCAGCTTGAGCATGCGGCTTGCCCCCTGCCTCAGGTAGGGCGAATGCCGCCGCGAGTCTGAAGTTCGTCGCCGGTAGTCACCAGGGCCCTTCCGGCTGCCGCTGTCTTGCGCCTTGCCGCGGCGCGCGAAGATCGCCTTGCTCATCGATCCTGCACGAGCCCTTCGCGCCACGCGAAGATCCTGGCGGCAAGTGACACAGGGCGTCGGGTCTGCGCGAGCGGCCGTGAGGCTGCCGCCGGGACAGGTGGCCGGAGCTGCAGCAGGGCTTCTGCGACGGGCTGCTAACCAGCGGCCGCGAGCACCGTCTTCCGCTCGATCAACTGTCCGGGTACCCTGACGGGGGAACATCGCCGAGCGGGACCAAACCTGCTGCTGGAAGGTCTCGCGGCGCCAGCGACACGACATCGCTTTGATGACGGCAGGGAGTGTGTGATGGTTGAATTCCTGCACAGCAAGCGTGATGCAATCGCTGCCGCTTGTGCGCGGCACTCCGTCGTGCGACTTGAGGCCTTTGGCTCGGTGTTGCGCGACGACTTCGTCGCAGGTCGGAGCGATGTCGATCTCCTGGTCGAGTTCGAGCCGCTGGAGTCCTATGCGCTGGTCGATGCCTACTTCGGCCTGCTCGACGAGCTGCGTTCCCTGCTGGGCCAGGTCGACCTGGTGATGGTCGGCGCGGTGAAGAACCCCTACATCGCACGCGCGATCGAGCGCGAGAAGCAGCTCCTTTATGCAGCGTGATGAGCGCGCCTACCTCAACGACATCGTCGAGGCCTGCGCCGCCATCGAGGACGCTCTGTCGGGTCTCGACCTCGCCGCTTACCGCGCCAACAGGCTGGTACGCTCGGCGGTGGAGCGAGAGTTCATCATCATCGGCGAGGCGGTCGCTGTGCTGTCGCGCGTCGCACCACAGCTTGTGGCCCGGATCACTCAGGCGCGGCGGGTCATCGATTTCCGCAACCACCTTACGCACGAATATCCGACTGTCGATGATACCGTCGTATGGCTCATCGCCGAGCACGACGCGCCAGTCTTGCGGCGTGAGTGTGCGGCGTTGCTGGCCGCTTATGATGCAGAGGGCTAACAACAGCATCCAGACGGACGTGGCTTCGCCACGCCGCTGAAGGCCGCGGCGTTCCAGCGGGTCGACCAGAGAGTAGAGCCGGGGCGATCAGCCGCCCGACGCGCGGGACATGCCCTTCTTGATCTGCCCGAGCTGCTCGAGCAGGCCGTCGTGCTTCTTCTCGTCATTGAGGAGGTAGTCGAGCATCTGCTTGTGGATCGGCGACCAGGCCTCCTCGCGTAGCTCCTCGGCGAGCTTCAGCGTCTGCTTCTCCATCTTGTCGTGCAGCTCGATCTTCTCCCAGATGTTCGCCACGTCCTCGCGGGTCACGTTCACGTTCTCCCAGGTGACGCTGTCGATGAGGAACTGCTGGACGCGGTGGTGCATGAGGGAGTCGTGGCGGATGATCTCCATGACCATGCGGACGAAGGGGTTGGTGGTCTCCTCCATGATCTCCGCGGTCATGTTCATGCTCTCGCGCTCGATCCCTTGCCAGCGGCGCAGGGTGTTCACGAACTTCTCGACGCGCTCGGGTCCTGACTTCTTGGGCATGGAGTCCTCTCCTCATGATGTGGGCCGTCGTTCGCGGCCCGATGGGGTTGTCCTTCCGCGGAGGAGCGCCTGCTCCGTCCGTCGTCCAGTCTAACGCAGGCGGCGTGCCAGGCGAATCCGCTGCGCTAAGATACTGAGATAACAAGATTTAGACGGCTGGGCGCCTGGCGCCTCCAAAGCTGATCGCGACATTTGGCGATGTGCCTTCTTGGAATGCCGCGATCGAACGGCTAATACCGCGATATTTCGCGAACCGTTTCGACCCGGGAGGAGCCGTGTCCACGAACCTCAGGAACATCCTGGACCTGACGCGCGACGTGCAGGCCGCGGCCAACATGGGCGCCTCGGCCGCGCAGGTGAACGAGCTGCTGGGACGCGCGGTGGAGACCCTGGGCCGGCTCGTGCCCTTCGACCTGGCGACCATCATGGAACTCGAGGGGGAGGAGCTGGCGGTGAGAGTGGCGCGCGGCGAGCTCGCCGGCCCGGCCGTGGAGCGCCACCGCCTGCGGCTGCGGGACTTCCCCGCCATCCGCCAGCTTCTCGAGAACGACCGTGCGCGCGCCTTCCGCGAGAGCGACCACCGCGACGGCGACGGCGACGCCTTCGACGGCGTGCTCGACCTGCCGCACGGCCACTCCTGCATGGTCGTGCCCTTGCGCGTGAAGTCGGACGCGCTCGGCATCATGACCTTCGACCGCCGCGTGTGCCAGGAGTACGCGCCGGCCGTGGTCGAGCTGGCCGACGTGTTCGGGAAGCTCTTGGCCGTGGCCATGAGCTACGGCGAGCAGACCGCGCTCCTGCAGCGGCTCGGCGACCAGCTCGCCGAGCAGAACCGGCTGCTCGGCGAGCGCGTCCAGGGCCGCGCGGAAGCCTGCTCCATGCTGGAAGCCTGCCGCAGCCCGGCCATGCTGCAGGTGGTGCACCTGGCGCGCCAGGTGGCCGCGGCGAACACGCCGGTGCTCGTCACCGGCGAGACCGGCACGGGCAAGGAGGTGCTGGCCAACGCCATCCACGGCTGGAGCGCGCGCGCCGGCCGCCCCCTGGTCGGCATCAACTGCGCCGCGCTGCCGCCGAACTTGATCGAGAGCGAGCTGTTCGGCCACGTCAAGGGCGCCTTCAGCGGCGCCACGGCCGCGCGCATGGGCCGCTTCCAGGCGGCCAACGGCGGCACGCTCTTCCTCGACGAGATCGGCGAGCTGCCCGTCGACCTGCAGGCGAAGATCCTGCGCGCCCTGCAGGAGGGCTGCTTCGAGCCCGTGGGCAGCGACCGCACCGTGCGCGTGGACGTGCGCCTCATCGCCGCCACCAACCTCGACCTGCTCGCGGCCGTGGCGAACGGCCGCTTCCGCCAGGACCTCTACTACCGCCTGGCGGTCTTCCCCATCCACGTGCCGCCGCTGCGCAGCCGGCGCGAGGACGTCGCGGTCATCGCCGAGGGCTTCCTCGCCTCGCTCGCGCGCCGGACGGGCCGCGGGCCGTGGTGGCTGTCCGAGCGCGCGCGGCGCTGGATCGAGGCGCAGGAGTGGCGCGGCAACGTGCGCGAGCTGGTGAACACGCTCGAGCGCGCCACCATCCTGAGCCGCGGCGCGGAGCTGGACCTGGCCGCGAGCGCGGATCTCGCGGCCGGCACGCCGCCGCCCGGCGCGGCCGAGCCTGACCCGCCCGCGCCGCTGCCGACGCTCGAGGAGATGGAGCGCCGCCACATCCGGCGCGCGCTCGAGCTGACCGGCGGCCGGCTCTACGGGCCTGAAGGCTCGGCCCGGCTGCTCGGCATCAACCCGAGCACCCTGCGCAGCCGCATGCAGAAGCTCGGCCTCGGCGGCGCCCGCGATCACCGGCAGCCGGGCTAGCGGTCGAACCAGTTCCTGAGCGCGTGCAGCGTGGCGTGCCGGCCGGCCAGCGCGATGGCGCGCGTCAGCGGGATGTCCTTGGGGCAGACCTTGACGCAGTTCTGGGCGTTGCCGCAGTTCTGGATGCCGCCCTCGGAGGTGAGGGCGTCGAGCCGCTCGCGCGCGCTCATCTTGCCGATGGGGTTCTGGTTGAACAGCTCGACCTGGGCGATGGCGTGCGCGCCCATGAAGGAGCGGTCATAGGCGGCGAAGCAGCGCGCGCGGAAGGCCTCGGCGCTCTCGTCGCGGCCGCGCGTCAGCTCGATCTTCAAGAACTGCGGGCAGGCCTCCAGGCAGCAGCCGCAGCTCATGCACTTGCTGTAGTGGTAGGCCATCTGCTGCTCGTCCTGCGAGCGCCGGGGCCCCGGCCCCATGTGGTGGTAGCTGTCCACCGGGACCCACGCCTTGACCTTGTGCAGGGCGGCGAAGATGCGCGTGCGGTCGACGAGCAGGTCGCGCAGCACCGGGAACTTGGTCATGGGCCTGAGCTCGATCGCGCCGGGCCGCTCCTCGAGCAGGCGGTCGACCAGGGCGGTGCACGCCTGGCGCACGCGGCCGTTGATGATCATGGTGCAGGCGCCGCACACCTCTTCGAGGCAGTTGCACTCCCAGACCACGGGCGCCACGCGCTTGCCCTCGACCGTGCGCGCCTGCTCGGCGATGCGCTGCAGCACGCTGATGACGTTCATGTCGGGCTCGTGCACCACGCTGTGGCTTTCCCAGTACGCCTCGGAGCCCGGCCGGTCCTGGCGCAGGACGCGCACGATGAAGGAGCGCGCGCCGCCCTCCGCTCGCGCACCCGCGTTCATGGCTTCCTCCCGGCCGCGCGGCGCGCCTGGCGCTCGGCGAAGGCCTGCTCGATGAGGTCGCCGCCGGCCACGCCGTAGAGACGCGGCCGCGGCGGAATCAGCGAGGTGTCGACCTCCTCGTAGGCGAGTTGCGGCTCGCCGTCCCGGTCGAGCGAGGCCACGGTGGTCTTGAGCCAGCGCGCGTTGTTCTGCTCGAACTGGTCGCACCATTCCTCGGCCTGGCGGCGGCGCTCGGCCGGATCCGCGGCGTCCACCCCGAGCGGCTCGAACTCGGGCTTGTAGTGCGCGCCGCGGCACTCGTCGCGCGCGAGGGCGCCCTTCAAGATGGTCCTGGCCAGCGGGAACATGTCCTGCAGGGCGCGCACGAACACCACGTTCTGATTGGCCCACTCGCCGCGGTCGCTGGGCGCGCACCGCCGCGCCTCTTCCTCCAGCTCGCGCACGCGGCCGTAGGCCTGCTCCAGCTCGCCGTTGTGGCGCACGACCGTGGCCACGCGCGTCATCAGCTCGCCGAGCTCGGCCTGCACGCGGTACGGGTTCGGCCCGGAGTCGGCGCGCGCCAGGATCTCGCGATAGCGCGCCTCGTGGCGGCGGCGCTCGGCGGCGAACAGCGCCGCGGACTGCTCGGCCGCCAGGCCGTTGGGCAGTGAGTTGACGTAGCTGATCACGCCGCCCGCCACGGACAGGCCGCTGAAGATGCATGCGACCAGCGAGTTGGCGCCGAGGCGGTTGGCGCCGTGGTACTGGTAGTCGCACTCGCCGATGGCGAAGAGGCCCGGCAGGTTGGTCTGCTGCGTGCGCGGCGAGCAGAGGTTGAGGCCGCCCTCGGCAATGCGCTCGTAGTCGCACCACAGCCCGCCCATCGAATAGTGCACCGCGGGGAAAATGCGCATGGCCGCGGCGCGCGGGTCGACCCCCTGGAACTTCTCGTAGATCTCGAGGATGCCGGCGAGCTTGGCGTCGAGCATCTCGCGCGGCAGGTGGCTGACGTCCAGGTAGACGCACATGCGCCCGCGGTCGACGCTGAGGCCTTCCTTGACGCAGACGTTGAAGATCTCGCGCGTGGCAATGTCGCGCGGCACCAGGTTGCCGTACTTGGGGTAGCGCTCCTCGAGGAAGTAGAGGCGCTCCTTCTCGGGGATGGCGCCCGGCGGCCGCGCATCCTGCGGCTCGCGCGGCACCCACACGCGGCCGCCCTCGCCGCGCGCGCTCTCGCTGATCAGGCGCAGCTTGTCGGCGCCCGGGATGGCCGTGGGATGCACCTGCACGAACTCGGCGTTGGCGTAGCGCGCGCCCGCCTGGAACACGCGGCTCACGGCGCTGCCGGTGCACGCCACGGAGTTGGTGGAGCGGCCGAAGATGCCGCCGCAGCCGCCGCTGGCGATGATGACCGCGTCCGCCGGGATGGCGCGGATCTCCATGGTCACCAGGTCCTGCGCCACGCAGCCGCGGCAGCGGCCGGACGAGTCCTGCACCAGGCCGAGGAAGTCCCACGACTCGTACTTGGTGACGTGGCCGCTCGCCTGCCAGCGCCGCACCTGCTCGTCGAGCGCGTAGAGGAGCTGCTGGCCGGTGGTGGCGCCGGCGAAGGCGGTGCGCTTGAAGAGCGTGCCGCCGAAGCGCCGCTGGTCGCGGAACCCTTCCGGCGTGCGGTTGAAGGTCACGCCGAGCCGGTCCATCAGGTCGATGATCTGCGGCGCCCAGTAGACCAGCTCCTTGACCGGCGGCTGGTGCTGCAGGAAGTCGCCGCCGTAGAGCGTGTCGTCGAGATGGCGCCACTCGCTGTCGCCGAGCTGCCGCGTCAGGTCGTTGCAGCTGTTGATGCCGCCCTGGGCGCAGGCGCTGTGCGAGCGCTTGACGCGCGTCAGGCTCATCAGGCTGACGTCCGCGTCCAGCTCCGCGAGCTTCATGCTCGCCGCCAGTCCGGCGAGGCCGCCGCCGACCACCAGCACGCGCTTCTTCGCCATCAGCGGCCCTCCTCGAGCGGCGCGGCCGGCGCGCTCTGGGCGCTGCCGGCTTTGGTGTCCTGGACCTGCATGCCGATGAGCGCGCCGAGCCCCATGAGCGCCACGATGCAGCCGAAGCCGAGGATGAGGATGTTGGCCGTGCGCTGCGAGCGCGGGCTGGTCCACACGCCCCAGGTGATGCCCATGGTCCACAGGCCGTGCGTGAAGTGGTAGACGCAGGCGAGCACGCCCACGAGGTAGACGGCGAACACTAGCGGCGAGGCCTGGATCGCCGTGGCCGCGGTGAGCACGTTCTCCGGGTCGAAGCGCGCGCCGCCGAGCGGCGCGGCCACGTGCTCCGTCCACCAGGGGAGGTGGACCCAGCCGTGCATGTGCAGCACGTGCCAAATGATGAAAAGGAAGGCGACCACCCCGCTCCAGCGCTGCAGCGTGTAGCGCCAGTTGGTCGCGTAAGGGTAGAGGTGCACGTTGCGCTGGCCGCGCGAGACAATGATCAGGCCGATGACGCCGTGGAAGAGGATGGGCAGGAAGATGAAGGCCCACTCGAGCGGCACGAGCGTGGTCGCCCCGAGGGAGTGGATCTGGCCCACGCGGCGCTGGAACAGCTCGGGGCCATCGAGGATGCTGGCGTTCGTGGCCAGGTGGAAGCAGAGGAAGGCGCCGATGGGCAGGAGGCCGGTCAGGGAGTGCCAGCGGCGCAGGACGAACTCGTTCTGCCCGAAGACCGAGGCGGCGGAAGCGTTCATTCTCAGGCTCACGGACTCCAGCGCGGCGAGGCGCCCTGGCCGCGGCGGACGGCATGCCCGGCGGGCGGCTGGCCCATGCTAGCAGCCCGCCGGGGAAGCGCATCTCGCTTCGCCCGGCGAGCTGAGGCGTCGCGGTGCCTCGGTCAGCCGGCGAGGACGGCCGCGAGGTCCGCCTTCGCGTCCTTGCCCGTGAGGCGCAGGTCGAACTTCTCCTGCAGGATGGCGAACACGCCCGGCGAGACGAAGCCCGGCGGGTTCGGGCCGATGGTGATGCCCTTGACGCCGAGGGCGAGCAGCGTGAGCAGCACTGCCACCGCCTTCTGCTCGAACCACGAGACCACGAGCGTGAGCGGCAGGTCGTTGACCGTGCACTGGAAGGCCTGGGCCAGGGCCGCCGCCACCTGGATGGCGCCGTAGGCGTCGTTGCACTGCCCCATGTCCAGGAGCCGCGGCAGGCCGAGCAGCGTGCCGTAGTCGTGGTTGCGGATGCGGTACTTGCCGCAGCCGAGGGTGAGGATGAAGGAGTCCTTCGGCGTGGCCTGGGCGTACTCGGAGAAGTAGTTGCGGCCGGTCTCGGCGCCGTCGCAGCCGCCGATGAGGAAGAAGCGGCTGATCTTGCCGTCCTTCACCGCCTGCACGATGGTGCCGGCCAGGCCGAGGATGACGTCCTTGTGGAAGCCGATGCGGGACTCGCGGACGATCTTCTCGGGCAGCGGCTTGCAGTGCCTGGCCTTCTCGATGATCGGTGAGAAGTCGCTGGTCGTGAGGCGGCGGCCGCCAGGGACGGCGGTCGCGCGCGTGGTGAAGAGACGGTCGGCGTAGCTTTCGCGCGGATGCAGGACGCAGTTGGTGGTGGCGAGGATCGGGCCGGTGAAGGTCTCGAAGTCCTTCCTCTGCTCCTGCCAGGCGCCGCCGTAGTGGCCCGCGAGGTGCGCGTGCTTGCGCAGCTCGGGATACATGTGGGCGGGGAGCATCTCGCCGTGGGTATAGACGTTGATGCCCGTGCCCTTGGTCTGGTCGAGCAGGTCGGACAGGTCGAGCAGGTCATGTCCGGTGACCAGGATGCCGGGGCCGGCGAGCGACCCCTCCTTGACGGCCACGGGCTGCGGCTTGCCGAACCTCTCGATGTGCCCCTCTTCCAGGAGCTGCATGACGCGCAGGTTCTTGCGGCCGCACTCGAGGACCAGCTCGAGCAGGCTGTCCAAGTCGAAGTTGACGTTCGTCATGGTGGCGAAGAGGGCCTCCTCGACGAAGGCGCTGACCTCCTCGTCCGCCTTGCCGAGGCGGCGGGCGTGGTGCGCATAGGCGCACATGCCCTTCAGGCCGTAGAGGAGCGTCTCCTGCAGCGACTGCACGTCCTCGTTCTTGCCGCACACTCCCGGACTGTTCTCGCAGCCCGTTCCATGCCAGGTCTGCTCGCACTGATTGCAGAACATCTCACTTGCTCCTTTCGTCGCCCTGGCGGGCGTCCAGGCAGGGGATGAAGTCGTCGCCGCGGGGCCGCGCGCGCCCGAGCGGCGCCGCTTCCGCGGTGTTGGTCTCGAGAATGGCGCCGTCGTTGCCGACGACCACGTCATCGAGCGCGAGGTCGGAGCCGGCGGCGCGCCGGGCGCGCTCGACCAAGCGCAGCAGGCCGCCGCAGCAAGGCACGAACATGCGCGCCACGGTGACGCTGCGCAAGCGCGCGTGCGCGAACAGGGCGGCGAGCTTCTGCTCGTAGCCGGTCTGGTCGTCGAGCTTGGGACAGGCCACGACGACCGACCGGCCGGACAGCAGCCGGGAGTGGAAGTCGGGCATGGCCACCGGCACGCAGGTCGCGCAGATCAAGAGGTCCGCGCCCTGGAAGAAGGGCGCGGCGGGCGGCAAGAGATGGAGCTGCACCGGCCACTGGCGCAGGGCCGACTGCGCGCCGTTGCCGGCCGCGGGAGGAGCGGCCGCCGCGCCTCCGGGACGCGTGAAGTCCTGGAGCGCGGCCGAGGGGCAGGCGGCCAGGTGCGCGTGCGCGGGGCGCGCTTGCGGCGCGTGCGCCGCCACGGCCTGCTCGTCGAAAGCCGCGCTGGCGCGCGTCTCGATGCGGATCGCCCCGCGCGGGCAATGGCCGAGGCAGGCGCCGAGCCCGTCGCACAGGCGCTCGGCCACCAGGCGCGCCCTGCCGTTGGCGATCTCGATGGCGCCTTCGGCGCAGGCGGGCACGCACTGGCCGCAGCCGTCGCACAGGTCCTCGTCGATGCGCACGATCTCGCGCACCACCGCCCGCCGTTCGTGATGATCCATGGCCGTTCCTCGAAGCTGCGCCGGCGCCGCGTTGCACCGCAGGCAAGATGATGCCCCGGGCGCGGGATCCTGTCCTTGACCTGGATCAAGAGGCATGAAGATTCTTCCGTCCTCCACTTGCTGCTCCGGGAACTCTGGATAGCCCGTCGCAGCGGAGGCGCAACAGGGCGGGAAGCGGGAAGCTGTCAGCGGTCAGCCGTCAGCAGGAAGCGCCAGGCCGGCAGCACCGCGATCTTTCTGGCGCCGATCTCGATGCGCTCCTCCTCGCCGCGCGTGACGATCGTGCTCGTGCGCACGCCCAGCTCGGCCATTGCCTCGCTCAGGGCCGCGACCTCGCGCTTGCGCGTGGCGGGCTCGGCCAGGGACTCGCAGGCCTGCACCAGCAGCCGGGAGCGATCGGGCAGGCGCGCGATGAAGTCCACCTCCCCGGCGCGCGCCCAGGTCCTTGACTCCGGCGCGGGCGCGGGATTACCTGGCGTTGCGCGGTGCGCCACCGCGCCTGGAACCGTGGAGATCCCGTGACCGACGCCGTGCGTGACATCCTGTCCTCGTGCCGCTTCTTCGCCCGCGTGCGCGGCGCGTCGTTCGAGCGGCTCGCGGCCATGGCGCGGCTCAAGCGCTTCGACAAGGGCGAGCTGATCTTCCGCCAGGGCGATCCCTGCCCGGGCGTGTTCGTCGTGGGCTCGGGCGCGGTGCGCGTGTTCAAGCGCGCGCCGACCGGCAAGGAGCACGTGCTGCATTTCGTGGACGCCGGCCTCACCTTCGCCGAGGTAGCCGCGATCGGCGGCTTCGACTGCCCGGCCTTCGCCGAGGCCACGAGCGCGAGCACCTGCGTCCTCCTGCCGCGGGAGCCGTTCGCGCGCGCGCTGCGCGAGGATCACGAGCTCTGCCTTCAGCTCATGGAGAGCATGGCCTTCTGGGTGCGCCATCTGGTCGGGCTCATGGAGGACATCGTTCTGCGCGACGCGGCCGGCCGGCTTGCGCGCCTGCTGCTCGAGGCGGCCGGGCCCGGAGCGGAGCCATTCACCCTGGCGAGCCTGAAGAAGGACCTGGCCAGCCATCTCAACCTCACCAGCGAGACCTTCTCGCGCACCTTGAAGCGCCTGGAGCGGGAGGGTCTCATCGAGCAGCTCGAGGGCGGCGCGCTGCGCATTCTGCTCCACGAGGAGCTGAGGAATCTGGCGGATGGGTTGTACCCGACGATGTGACGAGCTACTTCGTCTCGCGCCGTGCGGACCAGGGCCGCGCGCGCTCAGGAGGAAGTCATGACCCAGCCCGCCGGACTGGCTGAAGACACCCGCGGCATGGTCCTGGAGACCATGGACAAGCTGTTCGAGCGGGACCTGCCTCCGCAGAGGCAGCTCGCCCTCGATGAGCACGAACAGTTCCCCGAGGACCTGGTGCGCCGCATGCTCTCGCCCGAGGTGGGGCTGCACCTGGTGTTCCTGCCCGAGGAGGCCGGCGGCCTGGGCGGCGGCGCGCGCGACGTGTGCGAGCTGTCGGAGCGCATGGCGACCGTGGACCTCGGCGTGGCCACCGCCTTCCTCTCCATCGCGCTCGGCACCGACCCGATCCTGGTGGCCGGCACCGAGGAGCAGCGCCGCCACTGGCTGGGGCGGATCGCCGAGGAAGGGCTGATCGTCGCCTACGGAGTCACCGAGCCCGAGGCCGGGAGCAACGTGGCGGCGCTCCGCACCACGGCCGCGCGCGTCCCCGGCGGGAACGGCCAGATCGCCGGCTACCGGCTGAACGGCGCCAAGCAGTTCATCACCAACGGCGGCGTGGCCGACCTCTACACCATCCTTGCGGCCACCCCGGCGGGCCCGAGCTTCTTCGTGGTGGAGCGCGGCACGCCCGGCCTGAGCGCCGGCAAGAAGGAACAGAAGCACGGCATCCGCGCCTCGGACACGGCCGCCGTGCTACTCGAGGACGTCCAGGTGCCCGCCTCGCATCTCATGGGCGGCGAGGAAGGGCAAGGGCTGAAGCAGGCCAACAAGGTGTTCGGCTACACGCGGCTCATGGTCGGCGCGCTCGGCCTCGGCGGCGGGCAAGGCGCTCTCGACCGGGCCCTCGCCTACGCGCGCACGCGCATCCAGTTCGGCACGCCCCTCATCGACAAGGAGGGGTACATGTTCAAGCTCATCGTGCCACACTGGATCGACCTGGCCGCGGCGCGCGCCTACCTGGAGGAGATCGCCGGTCGCATCGACGCGGGCGAGGCCGACCTGCAGATCGAGGGATCGATCGCCAAGCTCTGGGCCACGGAGGCCGGCAACCGCGCCGCGGACGCGGCGGTGCAGGCGCTCGGCGGCTACGGCTACACGCGCGAGTACCTGGTGGAGAAGTACCGCCGCGACGTGCGCATCACCACCATCTACGAGGGCACCAGCGAGATCCAGCAGAACATCATCGGCGTGTACCGCTGGAAGGCGGTGGTGCGCTCGCGCGGCGAGTTCTACCAGGAAGCGGCCGCGCGTCTGGACGAGCTGGAACAGGAGAACCCGGACGTGGGCGCCGGCCCAGCGGCGGCGGCACTGCGCAGCTTGAACGAGACGGTCCTGCACTGCAATGAACGGAAGAGCACGCGCCACCAGGTGGTGCTCTTCACGCTCGCCGACCTGATGACGCAGAGCGAGGTCGCGGCCGCCCTCTGCCGCAAGGCGGCGCGCCTGGCGCGGGAAGGGTCGCCGCAGGCGCAGCTCTTCGCGGCCATGAGCCGCGCCTGCGCGAAGAAGGCCCTGGCCGCGGTGCAGGAGGGCGGCCGGTTGTGCGCCGCGGGCTTCGCCCGCGCCGGCGACCAGGACGACCTCGCCGCGGCCGCGGCGCTGCTTGCGCGAACGGGCGGGCGCGGCGCGCCCGCCGCGGCCGGCCTGTGGGAGGACATGGAGATCGTGGCCAATGCCTTGCGCACACTCGCTTGAGCGGCTGGCGCGCGGCCGCGCCGCGCTGCCGTTGCTGCTCTTCCTGGCGCTCGCCTGCGAGCGCGCGGACGACGTGGTGATCACGGACGGGGACCGGATGAGCGCGCGCGCCCACTTCGACGAGTACTGCAGCACCTGCCACGGCGAAGGAGGCAAGGGCGACGGCCCGGCCGGCATCGCGCTGAAGCCGCGTCCGCGCAACTGGACCGACGGGGAGTGGCAGGACTCGGTCAGCGACCGCCGGCTGCGCGCGGTCATCCGCGAGGGCGGGGCGGCGTTCGATCTGAGCGCGGAGATGAAGCCCGACCCGAACTACGCCGAGGAGCCCGGAATCATCGCCGCGCTCGCGGAGATCGTGCGCGGCTTCGGCCGGTAGCGGGAAGGGCGCGCCGAGCGCGTCGCGCCTGGCCCGGATTCCGCTGGCGAGGCCGCGGCGCGCGCGGGTATGACCGGCAGAGCGCGCTGCCACCGGTGGCAGGCCCGCCGCGGCGGCTGAGGCAGAATGATGACGCTCTTCTCGGCCACGGTCCTCCTTTTCCTGGTGCTGGACCCGTTCGGCAACATCCCGTTCTTCGTGGCGGCGCTCACGGCCTGCGAGCCCAGGCGCCACGGCCGCATCATCGCCCGCGAGCTGCTCATCGCCCTCGGCGTGCTGCTCGTGTTCCTCTTCTCCGGGCGGCACATCCTCCACGTCCTCGGCATCTCCGAGCCGGCCCTCACCGCGGCCGGCGGCATCGTGCTCTTCCTCATCGCCGTGCGCATGGTCTTCCCGCCGCCGCACCGCACCGCGGCCGAGGAGATCGAGGGGGAGCCGTTCATCGTGCCGCTCGCGGTGCCGTACGTCGCCGGGCCCTCGGCGCTCGCCTCGGTGCTGCTCATCATGAGCCGCGAGCCGCAGCGCTGGCCGGAGTGGCTGGCCGCCTTGCTCATGGCCTGGACCGCGACCGGGCTGATCCTCTCGCTCTCGGGCTTCCTCGCCCGCAAGCTCGGCAAGAGGGTGCTGGTGGCCATCGAGCGCCTCATGGGCATGATCCTCGTGGCCATCGCCGTGCAAATGGTCATGACCGGCGTGGGGCGCTTCATGGACTCGAGGTAGCGCCCGTGGCGCGCGCGTTCCGTTTCCTCGCCACCGCCCTCGTCGCCGGCCTCGCCGCCGGCTGCGCGCCCGCCGCGCCGCCGCGGCCGAACGTCGTGCTCCTCATCGCCGACACGCTGCGCGCCGACGTCCTCGGCGCCTACGGCGGCCGGCTCGGAGCCAGCCCGGAGCTGGACGCGCTGGCCGCCGCCGGCGTGCTGTGCGAGCGCGTGGTCGCTCCGTGCCCCTGGACGCGCCCTTCCATGGGCGCGCTGCTCACGGGGCAATACCCGCGCACGCTCGGCTTGTACGAGGAAGGGAACGAGGTGCTCAAGGACTCGTTCCGCACGCTGGCCGAACGCCTGCGCGATCTCGGCTACGCCACCTACGGGGCCACGGCGAATCCCATGATCAACGCCGCCTTCGGCTTCGCCCAGGGCTTCGACGTCTACCTGGACAGCCTCGCGCCGGAGGTGCGCGCCGCGGTGAGTGCGCGTGGGACACGCTGCGCGGCGGCGCGCGACCTGTTCGCCGCCGCGCTCGTGCGCCTGCGCCAGGAGCCGCGCCGGCCGGTGTTCCTGCAGCTCGCGGTCATGGAGATGCACGAGTACTGGCGCGGCCCGCGGTCCCTGACGCGGCCGGAGTTCGGCGGCCTGTTCGAGAGGGCCGAGTCCGCGGCCTACTACCGGGCCCTGCGCCAGCTCTCGTTCGACGCCGGCGTCTTCCTCCAGGATCTCGCCGCGCTGCCCGGCTTCGAGGACACGCTCTTCGTCCTCACCAGCGACCACGGCGAGGGGCTGCACAGCCACTACCCGGTGCCGTACACGCAGTTCCACGGCGCGATCCTCTACGAGTCGAACACGCTCGTGCCGCTGATCCTGCATCGCACCGGCGGCGCGCTCGCGCCGCGCCGCGTGCGCCGGCCGGTGCGCCTCATCGACGTCATGCCCACGCTGCTGGAGCTTGCCGGCGGCGCGGCGGACGCGGGGATCGCGGGCGTGAGTCTCGCGCCGCTCTTGCGCGGGGAAGGCGCGCCCGCGGGCCTGCCCGAGCAGCTCGTGGCCGAGACGACCTTCCGCTACTACGAGAAGCAGGCGGTGTACTGTGGCGCGTGGAACTACTACGAGCACCAGGACGGCCACCAGGGCATGGACGCGCGCGAGGTGCAGGCCGCGGGCGCGGCCGAGCTCGGCCGCCTGAGCAACAAGCTGGCGGAGCAGCCTGAAGTGGCCGCGCGGGCGGCCGCGGCGCTCCGCGCCTTCGAGGCCGCCTATCCGCGCGCCGCGGTCGAGCGCCGCCACGACAAGCTGCCGGCGGACCTGGCGGAGGAGCTGCGCGGCCTGGGCTATCTGGGCGGCGCGAGCGCTTCGCGGCGATCCGGCGGGGAGAGGCGCTGAGGCGCGGCCCGGCGCGCGGGCGCGCGGCCGGTTGATCGAAGGCGCGCTCCGGCGTAGGCTGGATGCCTCGCCCGCGCCCTTCGCGCGAGCGCGCTCTCGTCCAGAGGGAAGCGCCATGACGCAGCATGATGAACGACTTTCGCCCGACACCCTCGCCGTGCACGCGGGCATGACGCGGAACGAGTTCCAGGCGGTGGTGCCGCCGATCTACCAGACGTCCACCTTCGGCTTCACCAGCACGGGCGAGGGAGCGGCGCTCTTCGCCGGCGAGCAGAAGGGCTACATCTACAGCCGCATGGGCAACCCCACGGTCGAGGGGCTGGAGAACGCGGTGGCGGCGCTGGAAGGAGGGAGCCGCGCGCTGGCCTGCTCCAGCGGCATGGCGGCGATCCACACGGCGCTGGCCGCGCTGCTGAAAAGCGGGGACCACGTGGTGTGCAGCGAGGCGGTGTACGGTCCCACGTGCACCCTGGTGGGCGGGATCCTGACGCAGTTCGGCATCGAGGCCTCGCTGGTGGACACCTCGAACCTGGAAGCCGTGCGCGCGGCCTTGAAGCCCAACACCAAGGTCGTGTTCGTGGAGACGCCCTGCAACCCGACGCTCCTGATCAGCGACCTCGAGCAAGTGACCAAGCTGGCGCACGGCCGCGGCGCGCACGTCCTGGTCGACAACACCTTCATGAGCCCGCTGCTGCAGCGGCCCTTCGAGTTCGGCGTGGACGTGGTGCTGCACAGCTTGACCAAGTTCCTGAACGGGCACGCGGACGTGGTCGGCGGCATCATCGTCACGCGCGACGACGAGATGTACGCGCGCATGCGGCGCGCGCTCAACCACTACGGCGGTGTGCTGCCGCCCTTCGAGTCCTTCCTGGTGCACCGCGGCATCAAGACCCTGGCCCTGCGCATGGAGCGCCACTGCAGGAACGCCCAGGCCATCGCCGAGTTCCTCGAGGCGCGGCCCGAGGTGAAGTGGGTGCGCTATCCCGGCCTAAAGAGCCATCCGCAGCACCAGCTGGCCCAGCGGCAGATGAAGGGCGCCGGCGGCATGATCAGCTTCGAGCTGGCCGGCGGCCTCGAGGCCGGGCGCGCGATGATGAATTCGGTCAAGCTCTGTTCGCTGGCGGTGAGCCTGGGCGGCGTCGAGACGCTCATCCAGCATCCAGCGAGCATGACCCACGCCTCGATGGGCGCCGAGGCGCGCCAGCGCGCGCATATCAGCGACGGGCTGGTGCGCCTGAGCGTGGGCGTGGAGAACGTCAGCGACCTGCTCGCCGACCTCGATCAGTCGCTCAAGGTCGCGGCGCGGGTGCGGCCGAGCAGCCGCGTCGTGCCGGAGCAGGCGGTGGGGTAGGGGCGCCCGTCAAGCCGCCGGCGCGCGGAACGGCTGCCGGCGCCAGTAGGTGAGGGAGCGCCACAGCCACTCCAGGGGACCGAAGCGGAAGCGCGCCAGCCACCACGGGGAGTACCAGAGCTGCAGCGCGGCGATGGCGGCGACGAGCGCGAGCTGCTCCAGGCGGTTGGTGCGGCCGAAGAGGCCGAGGCCGTGGCCGTAGAAGATGGTCGTGCAGAGCACGCTGTGCATGATGTAGTTGCTGAAGGCCATGCGGCCCACGGCCGCGAGCCGGTCCTGGAAGGCGAGCAGCCGGCGGGCGCGGCAGAGCAGCATGATCGCGCCGATCCAGCCGCAGGCCGCGAGCAGGCTGCCCACGTAGTTGTGGAGCCCGCCCAGGCCCATCGAGCGCGTCATCTCCCAGCCGTGCGCGGCCTGGTCGCGGATGCCGAGCGCTGTGAGCGGCAGCCCGACGCCGAAGCCGAGTGCGGTGAGCACGACGTAGAAGCGCGTCGATCTCTCGGCGGCGAAGACGCCGGCTTTGAAGAAGGCCATGCCGAGCAGCATGCAGGCGAGGATGCGCCAGCCGAAGACGAACAGGTACTGCAGCATGCCGAGCCACTCGCCGGCGCGGTGCGGAAGCTGCGTGAGCCAGCCCGAGCGGTAGATGGCCTCGACCTTCTGGATGGCGTCCGGCGCGGGCGCAAAGGCGTCGATCATCTCCTGCCGCTCCGCGGCGGACATGTTGTGCTCGAAGTGGTAGCGGAACGTCAGCAGGAAGAAGGTGGTGACGAGCAGCAGCACGCAGGCGACGATGAAGAGCGTGCGCGGCTTGCGCCGGCGGAAGAGGTAGGCGAGGGCCCCGCATACGGCGTAGGTGAAGAGGATGTCCCCGTACCAGAGGAGCACGCCGTGCATGGCGCCAAAGAGCGCGAGCCAGCCCATGCGGCGGTAGTGAAGGGCAGCGGAGCGGCCGGTCCGGGCCGCGGCGTTCTCGGTCATGAGGACGATGCCCGCGCCGAACAGCATCGAGAAGATGGTGATGAACTAGGCGTCGGCGAGCACGTGGTTCACGCACCAGCAGGCGAAGTCGAGGGTGGAAGCCCGGCCGAGCGCGTGCGGGTTCATGTAGGCCGCGAACAGCAGGGCGTAGGCCTGCATGTTCATGAGGAGCACGCCGAGCAGGGCGAAGCCGCGCAGCACGTCGATGGAGCGCACGCGCGCGGCCTCGGCGACGGGCGCGGCCAGGCTGCGCGGGATGGGCGGCATGGGCTCGGGCACGGGCGATCCTCCGCAAACTCTCCGGGGCGGGGATCGTAGCAGGGCTAAGCCCGGTCAGGCAGTTCGGCGAGAGAGGTGAATCCATGATGAGCTGTGCCTTGCGGGCAGTGCTGGCGCTCGGCCTGGGCGCGGCCGTGCTGCTGGCGGCGCTCGCGGCTCAGGAGCCGGAACGGCAGGAGATTCGCGCGGAACCCGTCCGCGGCAGCGTTCACCTGCTGGCCTCGGGTTTCGGCGGGAATCTCGCCGCGTGCGCGGGCGAGGACGGCGTGTTGCTCGTCGACTCGGACTACGCCCGGTTCGCCGGCCAGATCGCGGCCGCGGTCGATTCCCTCGGCGCCGGGCCGGTGAAGATCCTCGTCAACACGCACTGGCACCCGGACCACGTGGGTGGGAACGAGAGCTTGGCCGCTGCCCGGGCGGTGATCGCCGCCCACGAGAACGTCAGGAAGCGCATGTCGTGCGACCAGCATCTCGGCGTCCTGGAGATGGACGTTCCCGCCGCTCCGGCCGCGGCCCTGCCGGTCGTGACCTTCAGCGAGGGCGTCACCTTCCACTTGAACGGCGAGGAAGTGCGCGTGCAGCACGTCGCGGGCGCGCACACCGACGGCGACAGCATCGTCCGCTTCCTGCGCGTGAACGTCATCCACACGGGCGACATCGTCTTCCAGGACGGCTATCCGTTCATCGACGTCATGAACGGCGGGAGCATCGACGGCATGATCGCGGCCGTGGAGGCGGTCGCTGCGCTGTGCGACGCCGAGACGCGCATCATCCCCGGCCACGGCAGCGTCATGAGCAAGGCGGAACTGCTGGACTACGGCGCGATGCTGCGCGCCTTCCGCGAGGCGATCGCGGCGGAGATGGCGGCCGGCAGGGACCTGGCGGCCATCCAGGCGCGGCGGCCGACCGCGGCGCTCGACGAGCGCTGGGGCAAGCTGAGCTTCTCCCCGGAGCAGTTCACCGAGCTGGTCTACCGCTCGCTGGAAGGGCGCTAGACCGACTGCTGCGACGCCGAGGTGGCCGCGACGGACGAGACGAGCACCGCCACGCTGGCCAACCCGGTCGCCTGGGGCACGCCTTGGCCACGGTTCGAGCGACCTCGTCAGGGGGCAGGGCGCTCGCTCTGGCAGTTCCAGCAGACGCCGAATGCCGGTTCGACCGTCTCACCGCAGCCGGGACACAGCCACGCGTCGCCGGAGCCCGAGGTCTCCGGCTCGGTCTCCCGGCGGCTCCGGCTGCTTTCGTACTCCCTGATCAGCTCGATCGCACGGGGAGCGTCCTCCGGCAGGACCCAGAGCTTCGGAGCCGTGTCCTTGATCCCGAGCCCCCCGGTCCCACAGCCGACGGCGTCAGCAAAGTCGCCGACGACGTGCGCCGAGACGCCGCGGCTCTCGAGGAACAACTGAGCGACGTGCGCGTCCTGACTGTCGCGCGCAACGTAGATCTCGACGGGATCGGAAGGGCTCATGTCTCACTCCTCTGGCAGGAATCCTACGGCCGCGTAGCCGACCCAGTGGTGGAAGTTCGACGGCGCCGTGTAGCCGAGCCCGGCTTCGCGCGTCTCCGGGGAGACGCGCGGTTCGGCGGTCGAAAGGCTCGTCTCGTAACCCAGGAGGTGCCCCACGGGAACGGGATCGGAAAGCCTCGCCGCCGTCCGGCGGATCACCTCCAGCCCCAGGGGGATGGAGAAGCGGCCGCACCAGGGGAGGCGGTAGGTGCGCACGTCCTTCTCGTCTACCAGCGTGCGGAACAGCTCGCGCGCCTTCTCCGCAGCCAGAGGTCCGGTCGCCGTCGCCCGCGCCAGGCCCCGGTCGCGCTCGAGCGCCGCGAGGTAGGCGGTGGCATCCGTGCCGAAGGGCACGTGATCGAAATCGGGTCCGTAGTGCACCGCGTCGGACGAGATCAGGATGGCGACGTCGCGCCCGAGCCGCCAGCCGTGTCGCTTCATCGCGCCGGAGAGGGCTGCCGAGAAGTGATCGCTCAGCTCGGCGAGCCGGTCCCACCCCAGGTCTTTGCATTACCCACATCTCTTGACCCCGCGGCGCGTTTGATCGCTCGGACCC
>DYIW01000060.1:4695-22956 GCA_020723465.1 Phycisphaera mikurensis | reverse complement strand
GGGAGCCGCTGCCGCTCCCGGAGGCCGGGGAAACGGCCGCGATCGCTCCCCACTCACCCTCCCCCTCCCTTCCCCTCCCCTCCCCTCTCCCCCTCAAACCTCGTCGCCCGTCTCGAGCACCTTGGAGTACAACTCCAACTGATCGAGAAACTCTCCTGTCCCCCTCGCCACGCAGGTCAGCGGATCCTCCGCCACCTTGACCGGCAGCTCGATCTCCTCCTCGATGGCGCGCGCCAGGCCGCGCAAGAGCGCGCCGCCGCCCGCCAGCGTGATGCCGTTGTGCACCAGGTCCGCGGACAGCTCCGGCGGCGTGTGCTCCAGGCAGTGGCGCACGGCGTCGATCACCTGGCGCACCGGATCCTGCAGCGCCTCGCGCACCTCCTCGGAAGTGATGATCGCCCGCCGCGGCAGGTTCTTCTGCACGTCCCGGCCGGCGATCTCCATCTTCTTCTCCTCGCGCAGCGGGAAAGCCGAGCCGATCTCCATCTTGATCTTCTCGGCCGTCTGCTCGCCGATGAGCAGGTTGTAGTTCTTGCGCAGGTAGGCGATGATCGCCTCGTCCATCTCGTCGCCGGCCACGCGGATCGACTCGGCGGTGACGATGCCGAAGAGCGAGATCACCGCCACCTCCGTGGTGCCGCCGCCGATGTCCACGATCATGTTGGCGGTCGGCTCGGCGATCGGCATGCCCGCCCCGATCCCGGCCGCGATGGGCTCGAGCACCAGGTAGACGCGACGCGCGCCCGCGCGCTCGGCCGAGTTGATGACCGCCCGCTTCTCCACCGCCGTGATCCCCGAAGGGATGGCGATGACGATGCGCGGCCGGACCATGAAGGACCGGTTGTGCACCTTGCGGATGAAGTAGCGCAGCATCTTCTCGGTGATCTCGAAGTCGGCGATGACGCCGTTCTTCAAGGGGCGGATGGCGACGATGTTGCCCGGCGTCTTGCCGAGCATCTCCTTGGCCTGCAGGCCGACGGCGTTGCCGTCCAGCAGGACCTCGTTCGTCCCCTTCTTCACGGCCACCACCGAGGGCTCGGAAAGGATGATGCCCTCGTTCTGCACGCAGACGAGAGTGTTGGCGGTCCCCAGGTCGATCCCCATGTCGATGGAGAAGCGCCCGATCAACCACTCGAGGGGCCGGAGCATACGTCCGTTCACGAGGCTCGACACCGCCGTGAGCCAGCCCTTCCCGTCAACGATCTGACCGTACCGATCGCGCCCCGGAACCACCTGCCCCGGGGCGAACGCGGCCCGCGCGCGGCCCGGGCAGCCGCCCGGGCCCCCGCGGGCTCGCTGGTCGAATTAGGCGAACGGACCCACCCCGTAATGCACCCCCAGCTCCACCAGTCCCGCCACCAGTCCCGTGAGCAGAGCGAGCGTGGTCGCCAGGATCAGTCCGAACTCCAGCCCGGCGCCCGGGCCAGCCTCCTCTTCAGCTCCCGCGACCTCTTCGATCTCTTCGACCGCCTGCTGCCGCTTGGCCATCGTTCATTCTCCGTTCGGGAGCCGGACCCTACAGCCGGGTCGTCGCGCTGTCGTTCTGGCTGATCTGCCCCTGGCCGCGCACGATGCGCGCCGAGCAGTTGTCGGGGTAGACGTCGTCCACGACGACCTTGCCCTTGTACTGGCCGTCCTTGAACACCTCGAAGGCGGTGCCGCGCGTGACTCCGTCGTCGGCGCCCACGGACAGGACCACGAGGTTCAGCTCGGGGTTGACCCGCTGCACCACGGCGTCGATCTGCGGCGTGGCGCGCACGCTCGCGATATCGAAGCCGGCCTGCACCACGGCCTCGATCTGCGAGTTCAGGTCGCCGGCCACGCCCTTGAGTTCCTCGATCTGCGCCTTGAGCTGCTCGATCGTGGCCGTCAGGTTCGTCACGTCCTGTTCGAGCCGCGCCTGCGCCTCCTGCGCGGCACGCCGCGCATCCACCGCGGCCGTCTTCTCGTTGATCAGCTCCACGTTCTTGTCGCTGAGCTCTTTGTTGTTGGCGTGCAGCTCGGCCAGGCTGGCCGTGAACTTCTGGTAGTCCGCCTGAAGCTGGCTGATGTCGCTGCGAAGTTGCTCGTTGTCCGTCTTGAGCGAGTCCTTCTCGCGCTTCTCGCTGTCGGCGCGGGCGGTCTCGTTGTTGACCCGCTCCTGCAGCATGGTGTTGTCATTCCTGCGGGTCTGGATCTCGGAGTTCAGGGCGCCGCGCTCCTCGTCCCACTTGGCCTGCTCGGCCGAGAAGTTCTGCTTCTCGAGCTCGTAGGCGTTCTTGTACTCCTCGCTCTTGGCGAGGATGGCACCGAGGACGCCCAGGATCACCAGCGAGAAGACGAAGTTCAGAACGACGAAGATCTTTCCGATCGGGCTCATGCCATTTCCTCATCAGGTGGGCTGTACGCCGCGGATCAGCCTGCGGCAACCCGAACACTCGAATCCAAGCCAGGGAGGCCGCCGTGGGGCCGGAATCGCGTGGGATTCTATGGCCCGTGCCGCAGCGGTCAAAACAAAAACAGAGCACACTCTAATCTCTGCTGCTGCGCCCGTTACGTCGCTCGACCGCGCCAGCGCGCCGCAGCGCGCCTCCTGGCGCCCGCCAGGAACAGAACGAACGCCGTGGCCGTCGCCAGGAAGCCCAGGGCCTCGCCGCTCTCCGCGAAGAGCGAGAACGAGCCGAACACGGGCACGCCGGCCACGAGCACGCCCTCCACGGCGCGGTCCCGCCCCCCCGGTCCGAGGAGCACCGCGCGCCGCCGGCCCGTGGCGTCGTAGACCGCAGAGATGCCGGAGTTCGTAACCCGTACCAGCGCGCGCCGCGTCTCGATGGCGCGCAGCCGCGCCGCCGCCTCCATCTGATCGAACTCGCTGCTCTCCCCGAACCAGGCCTCGTTCGACAGATTGATGATGAAGTCGACGCGGGCAGCGGCCGTCCTGGCCACGTACCCGGCGTAGCAGTTCTCGTAGCAGATGGTCGCGGCCAGGCGGAACTCGCGGCCGTCCCGCGCGCGCAGGGTGAAGACCTGAGGCCCGTCGCCCGCGGCCAGGACGGGCAGGAAGCCGCCGGTGATTCGCTGCACGACCGGATCGACCAAGTCTTTCAGCAGCCAGCGCAGCGGGATGAACTCGCCACCGGGGACGAGCACGGTCTTGTGGTAGGTGCCCGCCCGGTGGCCCTGCGCGTCGAACAACAGAGCGGAATTGCACTGCCGCGCGCCGTCTCGCCCCTCGCGCACCGTGGTCGCGCCCGTAAGGAAGGAGGCGCCGTGCGGCCGCAGATACGGCCGCACGAAGGGCTCGGCCACGCGCTCCTCGTCCCGGCGCCGCGCCGTCTCGCTCTCCTCGGCGTCGAGCAGCGCCGGGAACATGGTTTCGGCCCAGCACAACAGGTCGAAGGGCTCGGCCGCGGCCCGCGCCAGGGCGGGCTCGGTGGCGCGCATTTGATAGGCAGCGAGTTCATCTGGGCTCTTCAGCGTCTGTTTCAGGCCCTGGGGCACGTTCGCCTGGACGAGCGCCACGCGCGGCCCGGGGCGCTCGGCCGCGGCCACCTGCGCGCGGCGCGGCAGGCCGTAGGCCAGCAGGAGAACAGGCACCAGCACGGCGGCACCGAGCCACCTGAGGGCGGCGCGCGGCCGCGCGCGCCGGCGCCAGGCTTCGAGCAGCAGCCCGTTCACCAGCGCCGCAGAGAGCGACAGCAACGTGACCCCGCCGAGGTCCGCGGCCTGGGCCAGCTCCAGCGGCCGTTGGCAGGCGTAGCCGAGCAGCAGCCAGGGAAAGCCGTTGAACGGCACGCGGCCGCGCGTGAACTCGACCGCCACCCAGGCGAGCGCCAGAGCCAGCCAGAGCGGCACGGAGGGCCGCGCGCGCATGACACGGAGCGCCAGCACGAACAGCGGAAACGCGAGCGCTTCCACCAGCGCCATGAGCGCGAGGTTCACCGGCGAGGTGATGGCGAGCCACCAGCACCCGCCCAGGAAGAACACCAGTCCGCCGGCGTACGCGGGCAGGAGGCGGCGCCGCGGCGGTCCGTCCTGCAGCGCCAGGCTGGCGAGCGGCAGGAGCGCCACGCCGGCCAGAGGCGACCACCCCCAGGGCTCCTGCGCCAGGATGAGGAGGACGGCGGAGGCGAGCGCGCGGCCGGTCGCTCTCATGGCACGCCCAGGGACACGTCGCCGCTGCGGCCGCCGTCGATGGGCGTGACGCGCACGCGCTCGCCCGCCTCGACCTGGCCCGCGCCGCGCGGCACGAGCATCAGCGCGTTGGCCCGGCTCAGGCAGGTGAGGTCGCCCGAGCCGTGCCAGCCGGCGAAGCGCACCGTCCAGTCCCCGTCCTCGAGCGCCAGCAGGGCCGGCAGGCACTGGTCGCGCTCCGTCAGGCGGCGCACGGCCGCGACCAGCCTGGCCGCGAAGAACAGCGGCGCGGCGCGCTCCCGGCCGGCCTGCAGCAGCAGCGCCGGGCGCACCAGCAGGTGGAACACGACGAAGCAGGAGATCGGGTTCCCGGGCAGGCCGAACACCGCGCACCCGCCCCTGGTGCCGAAGATGGTCGGCTTGCCCGGCTTCAGGCGCACGCGCGCGAAGTGGACCTGGACTCCCAACTCGGCCAACACGCGCGGCGTGAAGTCGTAATCACCCACCGAGGACCCACCCGTCAGGAGGAACAGGTCATTCTCGAGTCCCGCCTCGGCCCGGGCGCGGATGAGCTCCGGATCGTCCGCCGCCACTCCCAGCTTGACGGGCTCGCCGCCAGCCTGCGCCACCAGGGCGGCGAGCGCGCTGCCGTTCGATTCACGGATCATCGCCGGGCCGGGCCGCCCGCCCGCTTCCACCAGCTCCGAGCCCGTGGCCAGGATCGCGACGCGCGGCCGCGGCCAGACCGGCACGGTGCCACGCCCGAGCGCGGCGAGCAGGCCCACGTGCGCCGTGGACAAAGCCGTGCCGCGGGGCAGCGCCACGTCCCCGCACGCCAGGTCCTCGCCGCGCCGGGCGACGTTCTCTCCGGGCCGCACCGCGGCGGCGAGGTGGATGCGATCGCCCTGGAGCTCCGCGTCCTCGAGCTTGACCACGCAGTCCGCGCCTGGCGGCAGCGGAGCTCCAGTGAAGATGCGCATGGCAGAGCCGCGCGCCAGGCCCTCCCGGCCGGGACGGCCCGCGGCCGCCTCCCCCGCGAGCGCCAGAGCAGCGCCCGCCGCCGCTGCGTCCGCGGCGCCGAGCGCGTAGCCATCCATGGTGGACCGCGAGAAGGGCGGCAGGTCGATGTCCGCGCGCACGTCCTCGGCGAGAATCCGGCCCGCGGCCTCGGAGAGCGGCGCGCACTCCGCCACCCGGCCGGAACGGACGGAGGTGCGCTCGCACACGACCGCCAAGGCTTCGTCGATGCTCAGCACGTGGCCTCCTCGCCGGCTTATGGAACGAACGGAGCGCTCCGCCGGCAAGCAGATTCTGAACGGGTTCCTCCCGTGCCGATGCTAGGATCAGGAATGACCGCGTCGCGAATGATACGGCGCCCGGAAACGCCGAAAGCGAAGTCCAGCGTGCACAGCTCAGCTTCCCGCACCGGCGGCGCCGCACGCGCCGCCGCAGCTCGCTCCCTGTCCGTGCTGCTGTCGTTCTCTGCCATCCTGGCTGCCTGCGGGCCCGGAGAAGGACAGCAGGACGGCGCACCGCTCGCTCAGCCGGCGGCCGCCCGGCCGCAGGACCAGGCAGCGGCGCCCACGCTCGTCCGCGTCGGCGCGTTCGCGCGCGGCGAGATCAAGACCTTCGTCGACGTGTCGACCGACGTGGAGGCGGAGTACGTGGTCGAGGTCTTCCCCAAGGTGGGCGGGGCCTTCGTCAAGGAGATGAACGTCCAGGAGGGGGACGCCGTGGCCGCGGGCGCGCCGCTGCTCCTGCTGGACGACATCGACTTCCGCATCGAGGTGCGGCGGCGCGAGAGCCAGCTCCTCCAGGCCAAGCAGACCGAGCAGCAGCGCAAGGTGCAGCTCTCGGAGACGCGCGCCCGCGAGCGCGCCCAGCAGGTCGTGTTCGAACGCGCGCGCGCGGACCACGAACGCGCGCTGAACGCCATGAAGGGCGACATCGACGTGCTCTCGGCCAAGGAGCTGAACGACGCCGATGCGACCTACCAGCAGGCCATGGCCGAGTTCGAGGCGGCGAAGCTGGCCGCGGAGCGCGCCGAGTCCGAGCAGGAGCTGGCGCGCCTCTCCTGCGAGGCCGCGGCCATCGAGCTCGAGGCGGCGCAGAACGACCTGAACCAGACCACGGTGCGCTCGCCCATCGAGGGCGTGGTGCAGCGGCGCAACGTCAACGCCGGCCTGCTCGTCTCGCCCTCGACGCACCTGTTCACGGTGATCGACCCGACCAGGCTGATCGCCAACCTGCGCATCCCGCAGGAGGACCTGCGGCTCGTGTCGCACGCCGGCCTGCCCGTGGAGTTCCGCTTCGACGCCCTGCCCGGGCGCGTGTTCGCGGGCGTGGTGGAGGCGATCAACCCGGCGGTCGATCCGACCTCGGGACTGGTCAAGGTGCGCGTGCGGCTCGACGCCGAGGCCGTCGGGCAGGTGCTGCCCGGCATGTTCTCGCGCGCGCGCATCATCGTCGCCAGCCGCGATGACGCCGTGCTCCTCAACAAGCGCGCCGTGGTCTACGACGAGGGGGACACCTTCTTCTTCGCGGTCGAGGGCGACGCGGCGCGCCGCCACGCCTTCCAGCCCGGCGCCAGCACCGAGAACGAGATCGAGGTGCTGCAGGTGGACGGCGCCGACCCGGCGGCCCCGGAGACCCTCGGCCTGCGGGTCATCTTCGTGGGCCAGGACCGTCTCCGCGACGGTGATCCGGTGGTCATCGCCGGAGAGACCTGAACTTGCCCGGCCGCGCCAGCTACTCCTCCTTCACCATCCGCCGCCCGGTCGCCACGACCATGGCCGTGCTGGCCGTGGGCATCTTCGGCTTCATCTCCCTGGGGAAGATCCCGCTCGAGCTCCTGCCGGAGATCTCCTACCCGACGATCACGGTGCGCACCGAGTACCCGGGCGCCGGGCCGGAGGACGTGGAGGAGCGCGTCTCCAAGCGCATCGAGGAGACGCTCGCGGTGCTGCCCGGCCTCGAGAGCCACTCCTCGGTGTCGCGCGCCGGCGTGTCCGACGTGGTGCTCGAGTTCGCCTGGGGCACGAACCTCTCCCTCGCCACCCAGGACGTGCGCGAACGCCTCGACCGCACGCCTCTCCCGGACGACGCGGAGGCGCCCCTCATCCTGCGCTACGACCCGGCGCTCGATCCGGTGATGCGCATCTCCGTGCACGGCGAGCGCGACCTGCGCGAGATCCGCGAAATCGCCGACAAGGAGATCGCCCGCGGCCTGGCCAGCATCCCCGGCGTGGCCGCCATCAAGGTGCGCGGCGGCCTCGAGTCGGAGATCCGAGTGCGCCTGGACAGCGACAAGATCACCAGCCTCGGCCTGGACATCTCCGAGGTGGACCGCCGCCTGAAGATCGAGAACGTCAACCTGGCGAGCGGCACGCTCATCGAGGGCGACACCGAGTACCTGGTGCGCACTCTCAACCAGTTCCAGTCGCTCGACGAGGTGCTGGCGCTGGCGCTCGCCGACCGCGACGGCCAGCCGATCCGGGTGCGCGACGTGGGCGAGGTCACGCGCACGCACAAGGACCGGGACGTGGTCACGCGCGTCGACGGCCGCGAAAGCGTGGAGCTGCTCATCCACCGCGAGGCGGACGCCAACATCGTCGACCTGGCGCGGGCGGTGCGCGACCGGCTGCTCGGCTCGCAGGCGGACCGCGCCCTGCTCGCCGCCATCGAGAAGGGCGAGCGGCCCGATCCCGAGAAGCTGCTCGCCCAGGCGCTGATCGAGGCCGAGGCGGAGCGCGACCAGAACCCGCAGGCGGCCGCCGCGCCGCCGCAAGGTGCGCCGCCGGCCGGACCGGGCGCGCACGGCATGCCGCCCATGGAAAGCGAGCGCATCCGCGGGCTGCGCGCCCAGGTCGCGGCCAAGCGCAAGGCCGCGGAGTACCTCGCCGCCAAGCTGCCGCCCGACCTGGGCGTGCGCGTGCTGTCCGATCAGTCGGTCTTCATCTCCGCGGCCATCGACGAGGTGCGCGGCGCGGCCGTCCTCGGCGGCCTGCTCGCCATCCTCGTGTTGCTGCTCTTCCTCAAGAACGCGGCGGCCACGGCGATCATCGCCCTGTCGATCCCGGTGTCGATCATCGCCACCTTCGCCGCCATGTTCCTCTACGGCACCACGCTCAACATCATGTCGCTCGGCGGCCTGGCGCTCGGCGTCGGCATGCTGGTGGACAACTCGATCGTCGTGCTGGAGTCGATCTTCCGCTGCCGCGAGGAGGGCGACGACCGGCAGGGCTCGGCGGTGCGCGGGACGGCCGAGGTGGGCATGGCGGTGGCCGCCTCGACCCTGACCACGATCGCGGTGTTCTTCCCGATCGCCTTCGTCTCGGGCGTAGCCGGGCAGATCTTCAAGGACCAGGCGCTCACCGTGGTCTTCTCGCTGCTCTCCTCGCTGGCGGTGGCGCTTTTCTTCATTCCCATGCTGGCCACGCGCGGCGCGCGCGCGGCCGGAGCGCGGCCGCTCTCGCGGCGCGAGGCGCTGGCGCGGCCCCTGCTGGTGCTCTGGCGCCTGTTCGCACCTGCGCTCCTCTGGCGCCGCAGCCTGGCCGTGAACGGCTTCCTCGCCCTGCTCAAGCCGCGGCGGCCGTTCCTGCGCATCCTGTTCGGCCTGCTGCTCCTGCCCGTCAGCTTGGCGCACCTCGCCGTGGAGACGGCAGGCCGCCTGCTCCTCTCGACGCTGGCGGCGTTCTTCTATGTCGCCGCGGCCGCCTACCTGGTCCTCGCCCGCCTGCTGCGCGTCCTCTGCGCGCCGCTGCAGTGGCTCTTCGACCTGTCCTTCGGCGCGCTGCAGAAAGGCTACGCGCCGCTCCTGCGCGCTGTCCTGGTCCAGCCCGCGCTCACCGCCCTGATGTTCGTGCTGGTCGCGGGCGCGGCGGTGCTCTCCGGCTTCCTGCTGCAAGGCCTCGGCTCGGAGATGCTGCCGACCGTGCATCAGGGAGAGCTGGTCGTCCACACCTACCTGCCGGTGGGCACGCCGGTTGAGCGCTCGGCCGAGACCCTGCTGGCGCTCGAACGGGAGGTCCTCGCCCTGCAAGGCGTGGAGCAGGTCACCTGCGCCGTGGGCGTGGCGCGCGACGAAGTCGCGGACCCGGACGAGGGCAGCCACTCGGCACGCCTGCTGGTGAAGCTCGCGCCCGCGGCCGACCTGGCGGCGGCCGAGGCGAGCGCGCTGGAGTCGATCCGCGCGCTCCTGGGCCAGCACCCCGAATACACCGGCTTCCGCTTCTCGCGGCCGACCCTCTTCTCGATCAAGGCGCCGCTCGAGGTCGAGGCCAAGGGGAACGACCTCGTGGCTCTGCGCGAGGCGGCGGCCGAGATCGCCAAGGGCATGAAGGGGCTGGCAACGCTCACCGACGTGCGCTCGACCGTGACGCGCGGCAATCCGGAAGTGCGGCTCACCTTCGACCGCGAGCGCCTGCGGCGCTTCGGCCTCGACCTGGAGGCCATCGCCAACCGCATTCGCGCGCAGGTCCAGGGCGTGGTCTCGACGCGCTTCGCCGAGGGCGAGCGGCGCATCGACGTGCGCGTGCTCGCCGACGTCGACTCGGTGGACAAGCTGCTCGACATGACGGTCAACCGCGGCCGCGCCGTGGACCTGGCGGACACGCTCGATCGCGGCGCCGAGGGCGGCGGCGGCTCCTCAGGAAGCGGCTCGACGCGCATCCGCGACCGCTCGCTCTTCCCCGGCACGACCGTCGACCTGGGCAGCGGCGCCGCCATCCCCCTGCGCCAGGTGGCTGGCGTCGAGGTCGTGGAGGGACCGTCCGAGATCCGCCGCGTGCGCGGCCAGCGCGCGGCGGTGGTCACGGCCAACACCGCGGGCTTCGACGTCGGCGGCGCGCTCGCCTCCATCCAGGGGATGCTCGGCAGCATCGAGGCGCGCTTCCCGAGCGTGCTCTGCTCGATCGGCGGCCAGGGCGCGGAGATGGGCGGCGCGCTCGCTTCCATGCGCATGGTGCTGCTCCTCGCCGTCTTCCTGGTCTACCTGGTGATGGCCTCGCAGTTCGAGTCGATCGTGCAGCCGCTGGTCATCCTGCTCACCGTGCCGCTCGCCCTGGTGGGCGGCGTGTACGGCCTCTACCTCACCGCCACCCCGATCTCGGTCGTGGTCTTCATCGGCGCGGTGGTGCTCGCGGGCATCGTGGTCAACAACGCCATCGTCCTGGTGGACTACGCCAACCAGCTCCGGGGACGCGGCAAGTCCGTGGTCGATGCCCTGGTGGAAGCGGGCAGCGTGCGCCTGCGCCCCATCCTCATGACCACCAGCACGACCGTGCTCGGCCTCCTGCCGCTGGCCGGCGCGCTGGCGCGCATCCCGGGCGCGGAGCGGCTCCCCGGCGACTTCTGGCGCGGCTCCGAGCTGCAGGCGCCCATGGCGGTGACGGTGATCGGCGGGCTGACCCTGTCGACGCTGCTCACGCTGGTGGTGATCCCGGCGGTCTACAAGCTGGTCGTGCGCGAACGCGCGGCCGAGACGTAGCCTTGCACGACGCCAAGAAAGCGGCGGCATCGAGCGCGTACCACCCGATGCCGCCGCGTGCTTTCTGGTTGGTGGATCGGACCGGAGTCGAACCGGCGACCTCTACGTTGCGAACGTAGCGCTCTCCCAGCTGAGCTACCGACCCATGGAAGGAGGGATCCTAGCCGAGCGTGCCGGGCGATCCAAGGAGGATTCCGGCCCGCAGGCGGCGCCGCGAGCGACCGTCGGGGCGGGGGCGTCACCACCCATTCAAGTAGCCGAGCTGCCGCAGCGCCTCTCGGTCCGCGTCCGACAGACGGCGGTCGACGTCTCGCGCCGTCTCCTCGAACCAGCGATCGAGCGTGCGGCAGAGTGCGGCCGCGGCCTGCGGCCGCTGATCGAGGACGTTCTGGAGTTCCGAAGGATCATCGTTGAGGTCGAACAGCTCCTGGAGCGCCGCGCCTTCCTCACTGCCGCGAGCCCACTCCGGATAGATGTCCCGCTTGCGGCGGCGGTCGACGAACTTGAGTCCGCGGGCGTCGTACACGGCGGCCGCCCGGCGGGAGTAGCCGAACACCTGGCGGCGCGCGGGTACGACCCCGCCGAGGAGGCTCTCGCCCGGCAGTCCGGGGGGCGGGTCGAGGCCGAGCGCGTCGAGCACGGTGGGCAGGATGTCGAGGTTGGCGGCCAGTCCGTCGCGGCGCACGCCGGCGGGGAAGCCCGGGCCGGCGAAGAGGAGCGGCACCCGCCACACTTCCTCGTGGAAACAGGAGCCGTGCGCCCACTCCAGCAGGTCCTTGACGTTGTCGCCCATGCCGGTCGGCGACTGGCGGCTCCACACGCGCAGGTCCTGGGGATACTTGGCGTGCTCGTAGAGCTCCTCACCGTGGTCGGAGGCGAGCATGAAGAGCGTCCGCTCCAGCTCGCCTTGTTCCTCGAGGAAGCGAAGCAGCTCCCCCACCGCCCAGTCCGCGGCCAGCACCTCGCTGTCGTAGAGGTTGCCCTCGGCGCGGATCAGGGCGACGGCCTGTTCGAACGTCAGCCCCTTCCCCTGGCGCGGCGCGGCCGGAGGCTCGGGCTCGAGCTGCCGCCAGCGTTCGCACAGCGCTTCTTCGCCCGGGAGCGGCTGGCCGGTGAAGCGGCGGAAGCGCTCGGCGGGCTCGTAGGGCGTGTGAGGGTCGGCGACGTGCAGCCAGACGAAGAAGCCGCGTTCCGCGCTGCGAACGGCGCGGCTCTGTTCGTACCAGCCGCGGAACCGGTCGAACACGCGGGCGGAGCACCCCCCGGGAATCGGCCCTTCGTAGTAGTCGAAGCCGCGGGCCATGCCGCGGTCGGCGGTCAGGATGGGATTGCCGGCGAACGCCGCCGTGGTGAAGCCTGCGGCCTGGAGCAGCTCGCCGAGGACAGGGTGGCCAGCGGGCAAGCGCTCTTCCTCGTCGGACACGTAGAGGCCGGTCAGCATCGAGATCATCGAGGGACCGGTCCAGGTGCCCTGAGCTCGGCAGGAGCGATAGAGGGTCCCGCGCGCGGCCAGGGAGTCGATGTGCGGCGAGGTCGCGCGCGCGTATCCATAGCAGCCGAGGCGGTCGGCTCGCAGCGTGTCGACCACGAGCAGGATCACGTTCGCGGGGCCCTCGCCGGAGCGGCCGCAGGAGACGGCCAGAAGCACGGCGAGCAGCGAGGCGCCGCGTGAGGCGCTGCGCGCTCCGGGCCGAGGCGTCACGCCCGCGCGCCCTCGATCAGCGACCTGGCGGTCATCTCGCGCGGCGGTTCCAGATCCATCATTTCGAGCAGCGTGGGCGAGACGTCGGCGAGGATCCCACCGTCGCGCAGCCTCGCGCCCTTGAAGCGCTTGCCGATGAGGTGCAGGGGGACCGGGTTCGTCGTGTGCGCGGTATGCGGGCAGTCACTGTCCGCGTCCCACATCTGCTCGCAGTTCCCGTGGTCCGCCGTGAGCAGCACGGCCCCGTCGCGCTCGAGGATGGCGGGGATGATGCGGGACAGGGATTGGTCCACGGTCTTGACCGCCTTGACCGCCGCGTCCAGGCGGCCCGTGTGCCCGACCATGTCCGGGTTGGCGAGGTTCAAGACGATGAAGTCGAAGTGGTCGCGCGCGATCTCGGCGACCAGCCGCTCGGTGACGGCCGGAGCGCTCATCTCGGGCTGCAGGTCGTAGGTCGCCACCTTGGGCGACGGGATGAGGACGCGCTCCTCGCCCGGCCGCGGCTCTTCCACGCCGCCGCTGAAGAAGTAGGTCACGTGCGCGTACTTCTCGGTCTCGGCGATGCGCAACTGGTTCAGCCCGGCGGCGGCCACCACGTCCGCCATGATGCTGGTAAGGGTCTGCGGCGGGAAGGCGTCGCGGATGCCGAGCGCGGGGAAGTCGGCCCGGTAGCGCGTCATGGTGATGTAGTGCAGCCCTGGCCGCGGCCGGGCCAGCGGGAACTAGTCGAACGCCGGATCCATGAGCGCGAGCGTCAGCTCGCGCGCGCGGTCCGCCCGGAAGTTGAAGAACACCACGGCGTCGCCGTCGCGGATGCGGCCCCTGCCCGGATCCCCCACCACCGTCGGCGCCACGAACTCGTCGGTCTCGCCGCGTGCGTACGCCTTGCTCATGGCCTCCAGGCCGCTGCCGGCGCGTTCGCCGATCCCTTCGACGAAGCAGCGATAGGCCTTCTCGACCCGGTCCCAGCGCTGGTCGCGGTCCATGGCGTGGTAGCGGCCCGAGACCGAGGCCACACGGCCGCAGGCGCGCTCCGCCAGGAAGCGCTCCAGCTCGTCCATGTAGCGCTGGCCCGACTTGGGCGGCGTGTCGCGGCCGTCCATCAGGGCGTGGATCACGCAGCGCTCGCGCAGGACGCCCGCCTCCCGGTAGAGCTCGAAGAGAGCGCGCAGGTGCTGATCCGAGGAGTGCACGCCGCCGTCGGAGACCAGGCCGATCAGATGCACCGTGCCGCCGTTGCCGAGGACGTGGTGTGCGGCGGACCGCAGCGCCTCGTTCTGCCGGAACGACCCGTCGCGCAACGCGACGTCGATGCGCGTGATGTCCTGCCAGACGATGCGTCCCGCGCCGAGGTTCATGTGCCCGACCTCGGAGTTGCCCATGAGGCCGCCCGGCAGGCCGACGCACTCGCCCGAGGAGTGCAGCAGCGCGCGCGGGTACTCCTGGCCGAGCGCGGGGAGGTACTTGAGGTCCGCCACGCTGATGGCGTTGTGCGGGCCCGGCGGCGCCTCGCCGAAGCCGTCCAGGATGATGAGGGCCGCCGGTCGTCGCCTCGCCTTGGTCATGTCCACTCCCAGCCTGCGGCGCCCGGCTCGTCGCTCGCCCGCGGCGCGCGTGCGGCCCGCGAGAGAACGCGCCCGGTCACTCGTCCCTGCCGCCGAACAGCATCATCGCCCAGTACGCCAGCTCCAGCACGGCGGCGATCGCGGCCGCGACGTACGTGAGCGCGGCCGCGTCCAGCACCTTGCGCGCGCCGCCCATCTCATCGACGGTGAGCACGCCGCCGTTCTCCAGCAGGGCCAGGGCGCGCCTCGACGCATTGAACTCGACCGGCAGGGTGACGAGCGAGAAGAGGACGATCAGGCTGAGGATGGAGACCACCAGCCACGCCAGCAGTCCGCCGCTGTGGAAGGCGCCGCCGAGGACCGCCAGCAGGACGAGGAAGGGGAGCGCCCTGCTGCCGAGCGAGACCGCCGGCACCACGGTCGAGCGGAACTGCAGAGGCGCGTAGCCGTCGGCGTGCTGCAGCGCGTGTCCGGTTTCGTGCGCCGCCACGCCGATCGCCGCCACCGAACGGCTGTCGTGCGTCGCCTCGGAGAGGCGCAGGGTCCGAGTGCGCGGATCGTAGTGGTCGGAAAGGAAACCCTTGGTCCTTTCGACCTGGACGTCCGGGAGGCCGCGGGCGCGCAGCAGCAGGCGCGCCACGTCCGCGCCGGTCAGGCCGGAGCGCGAGCCCACGCGCGAGAACTGGGCGAAGGTCGATTTCACGCGCATCTGGGCCCACAGCGCGATGAGGATGGCGGGTGCCAGGAGCATCAGGGGCACGATCATCACTAGACTCTCCGCGGCGCCCGCCTGGGGAGCGAGCGGCCGCTGCAAGCATCAAACGGACCGCCGGGAGGGAATACAACTCTCGTGCCGCGCGCCCGAGAGGCTATTCCAGGGCCGTTGCGGCCTGCCTGAGCCCGGAATCCGAACATCCGTGTCATTTTGGCGGCGCCACCCTGTCGCGCCTCTGCGGCCACGCGGGGTGGCGCGCCTTGCGGGTCCAGGGCGCGCGTCGTATCCTCGGGCCGCGGCAGGTCATCTGATCACCATGCACCCGCGCGCCTTTCGCGGACGGCCTCATGAATCTGCGCAAGGAACGCGCGTCACGCGGCGTCAGAGGCCTGACCGACTGGAAACAGCCGGCGCAGTCCGTCCGGACCAAGGTGAATCGCCATGCAGAGTTCCGTGCTCCGTCCCGTGATCGTCCTGATCATCCTCGCCGCGGTGGTCATCCTCGGCGTCCAGGTCTTCCGTGATTCCGGCTCGAACCCGGAGGTCGTGCCCGACGTGGAAGAAACCACTGGCCCGGCGGAGCAGGGTGGCGCGACGCAGCAGCCTCCCAGCATCGCGGATCCGGCGGCCGGCGCCACGCCGGAGCCGGCGGACGAGCAGAAGCGCGAGGTCGTCCTGCCGGCGGGAATCGATGCGGACTTCAACACCGGCACCGGCAGCCTGTCCGGCCGCGTCATCAGCCCGGAGAAGGTGGCGGTGGAAGGAGCCGTGGTCAGCCTCGCCGTGGGTCCGGCGGACATCCAGTTCTCCCTGCCCGGCACGCGCCGTCCCACCGGCCGCGACACCAAGACGGACGAAGACGGCGCCTATCACTTCGACGGCTTGCCGGCAGCCAGCAACTACGTGGTCCTGGTCAGCCACCCGGACTATGCGCGCGATGAGGTCGCCGGCCAGGTGGTCTACGAGCACGACTACACGCTCGTGCCGGACATCGTGCTCGGCCACGGCTCGCGCGTCTTCGGCGTGGTCCAGGACGACGTGGGCGGCTTCCTCGCCGGCGCCCGAGTCGAGCTCTGGGACCAGCTCGAAGCCAACTTCATGAAGGAGGGAGAGAAGCGGCCGTGGAAGGTCACGCAGTCCGACGACGCCGGGCACTACGAGTTCACCAACGTGCACTTCAACGCCTGTGAAGTCGTGGCCAGCGCGCCCGGCCGCGCCGCATCGACCAAGATGAGCACGACGCTCTTCGCCCAGTCGGGCGACCGCGAGATCAACTTCATGCTGGGCGCACCCGCCGAGATCGCGGGCGTGGTGGAGGACGAGCGCGGCAAGGCGATCCCGGGCGCCGTGGTGGACGCTTTCCAGATCGGCCAGGCGCGGGAGATGGGCCTGTCCAAGGCGCGCGCCGAGACCGGCGACAAGGGCGAGTTCCTGCTGGTGGACCTGGCGCAGGGCACGTACACGCTCACCGCCCGGGCCACGAACTACAGCGACAAGCCGGCCGGCACCTTCGAGGCGGGCGCGCGCGACGTGCACATCGTCCTGGAGCGGCGCGGCGCGGTTTCCGGCAGCGTCGTCGACGCCGCCACTAACCAGCCGCTCACCAGGTTCCAGCTCCACCTGCACTGGAAGCGCCAGGAGGTGCAGCCCACGCCGACCGGCAAGTTGAAGCTCGTCTCGTCCCCGGACGGCACCTTCGAGTTCGACGACGTCGAGCCCAACAGCTACGTGATGGAGGCCGAGGCGCCCGGCTACGCGCCCTGCCGCTCCGAGCCGTTCCAGGTGCAGCGCGGCGCGACCACCGAAAACGTGCGCATCGCCATGAGCAAGGGCGGCGCCATCGAGGGAAGGGTCGTCACCGGCGACGGGCAGCCCGTCGCGGGCGCGCTGGTGCAGCTCAACCCGAACGGCTTCGTGCCCAATCCCGTGCTCGCGATCTTCTCCAGCTTCCCCTCGTCCATTCCCAAGCGCGAGTTCCGCACGCGCACGGACGAGAACGGCGACTTCGCGCTGCGGCTGGTCATCCCTGAGACGTACCAGGTCGAGGTCTCGTCGCACAGCCTGTCTCCGCAGGCGGTGAACGACGTGAGTGTGGTGGAGGGCCAGGTCACCACCGTCGGACGCATCACCCTCTCCGCGGGTGGCACCATCACCGGCCGCTGCCTCGATCCCGCGGGCAAGGCCTTCGCCGACGGCCGGGTGCAGGCCGCCACCGCGAACGGCAACACCTACACGGTGCGGCCGAACTACGACGGCCGCTTCGAGATCCAGAACCTGCCGCCGGGCGAATACGACGTGACCCTGCACCCGGAGAAGGTGGACGGCGCCCAGGTCAACCCGCTCCTGATGATCGTGCAGGCGCAGAAGACCAAGGTCGCGGTCCAGGTGAGGGAAGGCCGCACGGAGCAGATCGTTCTGCAGGTCCCGCCGCCGGGACAGTAGGCCACTTCCCGGCTGACCGCTTCCCGCTTCCCGCTTCCCCCTTCCCACGCCTGGTCTTGCCCACGCCGCGCTGAGTTGCGGGCGGTTCACTGCCAGAATGGCACCTCTCCCGCGTCGAGGAGCAGCACGTCCTCGCCGTTCCCCTCGCTCGTGAGCGCCGCCCACAGCTCGCGCGACGAGGCGCGGAGCAGGCCGCTCTCGTCTCCGCGCTGGCGCAGCACCATGCGCAGCTTGCCGGCGCGGAAGTCCTCCCCGGCCGCGACGTCCGCGGCGGCGATGGCGAGCAGCATGCGCAGGCGCACCGGATCGGCCGCAGCGGCGGCCTGCTCGGCCTCCGCCACCCACGCCTGGCCCTGAAGCCTGGGGCCGAGCACGCGCGCGAGCGCGAGGGCGAGCGCCCCCTCGCAGCCCGGGTCGTGCGCGAGGACCGCGGCCAGAAGCGGCATGGCTCCCGCGAGCGCGTCCCCAGGCGACTCGGCCTGGCAGGTCGCGGCGAGGACCCAGGCGGCGAGAGCCAGGGGATCGTCGCGGCGCAGCGTTCCCGCCGGGGGAAGGACTCCTGGCAGTTCCGCGGTCAGGAGGGCGGCGCCGATGGCGCGCGCCCAGGGATTCTCGGCGGCAAGGAGCGGCCCGGAGGGAAGCTCGCCCGGCGCGGCGCGGGCCGCGTTCAGGGCGGCGGGCAGGACCGAGCGCACCGACCGGCCGCTGGCGCATTCCGGCAGCAGGCAGAAGAGCGCCCGCGCGCTCTCCTCCTCGCCCGGCCCGAGCCGGCAGAGGGCCAGGGCAGCGGCCAACGCCAGGTCCGGATCGTCCCGCTCCAGACAGGCACGCACGGCCGAGACGTGCTCCGCGGCCTGGACGCGGGCAACGAGCCAGCAGGCGGCGCGCTCAGCTCGCACGTCGCCGCCGAAGAGCAGCGCGGCCACGCGCGCGGCGAGGTCCGGCACCCGCGCCAAGTCGGCGAGGACGCGCAGGCGCAGCGCTTCCGGGAGGTCGGCGCACAAGACGGCCGCGTACCACTCGGGCGCCGCGGCGCGCGCGCCGAGCGGCAGCAGGTCGGCGAGCCTCAACTCGCCGCCGAGCGGCGGGCGCGTGAAGACGGCCGCGGCATCGGCCGCCCCGGGCAGCCAGAGGGCGCGAAACAGCAGGCCGGCGGCGGCCGCATCGACCGGCGCGCCCTCGGCGCCGAGCAGCAGGCGCGCCAGCAGCCGCGCGGCGTGCACGTCTCGTTCCTCGC
>DYIW01000060.1:0-4685 GCA_020723465.1 Phycisphaera mikurensis | reverse complement strand
GGCGGTAATGGCGCAGGTGCTCCTGGTCGAGGCCCCCCTCCTGCCGCTCCTCCACGAGGCGCTCGAACTCCTAGGCGTCCGGCCGTGCGCACACCAGGCGCACGACGCCGAGGTCGACCAGGGCCAGGCCGCGCGCCACGAGCAGGCGTTGGAGCAGCGCCGAGGCGACGGTCGGCAGGAGCTCGGCCGGCGTGACTGGCGCCAGGTTCGCGGCGTCGAGGCCCGGCTCGAGCACGATCGGCTGGTTCGGCGCCACGGTCGCTTGCAGCCACTCGAGCACGCAGGACAGGGGCAGCGCCTCGCCCAGAGGCCAGCCGAGGCCGGTGATGACGCCGCGCGCGAACGGCGCCTCCAGAGCAGGATCCGCGCCTGGCTCGCCATGCGCGCCGCGGCGCGCGATCTCCCCGGCCAGGAGCTCGCACAGGAGCGCGCGCGCCGGTGCGCGCGCCTCCGCTGCCCCACCGCTCGCGACCACGAGCAGGGCGGCGGCCGAAGCCGGCAGGTTGAGCACGGCCTCGCGCACCCTGAGGCGCGCCTCGGGCGCAAGGAGCGGCAGGCGCGCGGCGATCGAGCGCACTCCCTCCGGCTCGAGCAGCAGGGGCACCAGGGCGCGCTCGGCCAGGACGCGTTCTTCCAGGCGCGGAGCAGCCAGCGCGTCCAGCAGGTCTTCGGTCAGAGCGGCCCTGGCTGCGCCGCCGGCGCAGCCAGCGAGCAGGCAGAGACAGACCGCGCGCCGCGCGCGCCTCACTTGAGGGACCATCCCGCGCCCGTGAGCGTGCCGGAGAGCACGAGCTCGTCGATGGTGATGGCGGTGCGCGAGCGGATCTCCAGGCTCGAGACCTGCGGCTTCTCCGCGATGCGGTACTTGTAGACCACGTTCTCGTCCACGCTCAGCAGGCACCAGGTCGGCGACCCGGGCGCCCAGTCCACGACCACCCGGTAGCGGTTCCCCCGCTCGAGCGCGAACTCGCGCACCGCGCCGGCACCCTTCTTCGTGGGACGCGTCTCGCCGAGCGACGGCTCGAAGACGTGCCCGGCGAAGTCATCCAGGTCGCCGCGCCAGGCGTTGGCCTGACCCGGGGACGTGCCGGGCTCGAAGGAGCGGACGACGAAACACACCGAGAAGAGCCGCACGCCGAACAGCGCGGGCGTCGGCTCCTCGTACGGCAGCTCGAGGTCGAAGCGGAGGCGCACCGGCTGCGCCGGGTCGAAGGGGATGGGCCGCATGACCCCCGGCCGGTTGACGAACAAGTCGGCGCGCGCCTCTTTGGGGCTGCCCGCGGCCGGCACGGACGTGAGGCGGCCGCCGCGCACCGACCACTCCCTCCCCGGCAGCTTGAAGTCATCGATCTCGCGGCTGCTGTCGAAGCGGTAGACCAGCTCCGCGGCGCCGTCCTCGCCGAAGACCACCTCGGCGCCGGTCTTCTGCCGGAAGACGGCACGCTTCTCCTCCACCTTCAGCCGCTCCCGGCCCTGCTCCGCCGCGCGCTGCAGCTCCTTGGCGCGACGCTCGACCAGATCCAGCCGCCTGAGCGCCGCGTCCCGCAGCACCGACTCCGCCAGCTCGACCGCCTCGGCCGTGCGCGCTTCCGCCACCGCCTGATCGAAGCGCGCCAGCAGGTCCGCGGCGAACGACTCCAGTCCGGCCTCGATGCGCTGGAGTTCGGCCCGGCGAGCGGCCACCGCGCCGCGCATGGTCTCGGACCAGGGCTGCGCGGCGTTCTCGCCGGCCAGCGCCTCGGCGCCGTCCAGGTCGCCCGCGTAGAAGAGCAGCACGGCGGCGGCGGCCGGATGGGCCGAGGCACCGGCGCGCGCCACGATGTCCCGCGCCTCCAGGTCGGCGAGCGCGACCGAGAAGGCCGGTACCTCGAACTCGAGCACGCGCCGGCCGCGGTCCACGCGCGCCAGCACGCCCTCGCGCGTGATGCCGCGCACGGCCACGCCGATCTTCTGGCCGGCGGAACGCTCGAAGGCGCTGAGCGCCTGCTCTTCCACCTGTTCCAGCAGCGGGGCCTGCTCCACGAGCAGTCCAAGCCAGGGATCGAGGCAATCGCTGCCCTCGGGCAGGGAGCGCAGCGCCGCGGTCGCGGCCGCGGCGTCGCGCCGCGGCAAGGCCTCGGCGAGCAGCGCCAGGACGCCGGCCTCGGCCGCGGAGCGGCGGGCCGTCTCCTGCTCCGCGCTCTCGGCGCAGATCTCCTGGGCGCGGCGCAGCACGGTCTCGTCCAGGGCTCCCGGCTCGCCCGGAAAGTCCTCGAGAGGGATGGCCAGAGCCTCCTCCGCCGCGGCCCGGAGTTGGGCCACGATCTCCTCGCGGGAGGGCGCCCCCTGGTCCTGCGCCAGGGCGAACGATTCGAGCGCCCGCAGCGCGTGATCGCGGGCGTCGTCCACGGTGCGGGTCACGCGGCCGCGGATCTTGGCCAGTGCCGCGCGGTAGGAGTGCGCTGCCTCGCCAAGCCAGGACGGCGGCGGCCGCGGGTCGCGCGCCTCGGGCACGACGCTCCTCAGCCCGCTGCCAAACAGGCGGGTGACCACCTCCTCGGCGGCGGTCTCCGCCTGCGCCAGGCGCGCCAGCGCGGCGCGATACTCGCGCCGCCCCAGCATCTCGGTGACCTCGCCGAACTCGCGGTCCAGGTCGAGCTCGATCGCTTCATCGGCGCGCCGCCGCGCCGGCGAGACCAGCTCCTCGAGCGCGCGTTGCCGCGCGGTCGCGGCCTCCTCCTCGAGCAGCCGCGCGAGCGGCGGTGCCAGCCCGGCAGGAGGCGCGCCCAGGGAGACCCGCGCCTGCGCCTCGAGCTCCGCGTCGAACTCGGCGAGCGCGTCCTCGAACCTGCCCTCGCCGACCGCGCGGCGCGCCGCGGACGTGCAGCGCAGGGCGACCCGCTCCGCCCGGCGCGCCACCTCAGCGAGCACGGCCTGGCGCAGACCTTCGGCCTGCGCGTGCTCCTGGATCCGTGCCCAGGCCTCCACGGCCGTCAGCCGACCCGTGGTCAGATCCGCCAGCTCGAACGCGGCGCTGGGCGGCGCCGGCTCGGGCGCCGCGTCCTCGCGCGCCGCCCTGCCCCAGAGCAGCCAGCCGAGCAGGCACAGCGCGGCCAGCACCGCGACGCCGCCCGCCCAGGGCAGCCAGGCGACGCGCCGCCGCGGCGCGCCGCGCGGCATGGCCTCCTCCCAGGAGATCCCCGGCGGCTCGCCAGCAGGCGCGCGCAGGCGGCCGAGCTCCTCGAGCAGCTCGCGCGCGCTCTGGTAGCGCCGGCCGCGCTCGCGCGCCATGAGCCGGGCGATGACGCGCGACAGCGGCTGCGACAGGCCCGGACAATGCGTCTCGGGCGGCGGCACGCGCCCGAAGACGATGCCGCCGATCACTTCGGCCAGGGTCTCCCCGCGGTGCGGGGTCACGCCGGTCACCATGTGGTAGAGGCACGCTCCGAGCGAGTAGAGGTCGCTGCGCTCATCGGCGCGGCGCGGGTTGCGCACCTGCTCGGGCGAGAGGTACTGCGGCGTCGCGATCATCGTGCCCGGCTGGGTCAGCTCGAGGTCCTCGCCGCCGCGCGCCAGGCCGAAGTCGGTCAGCTTCACGCGCCCGTCGCGCGCCAGGAGCACGTTCCCGGGCTTGACGTCGCGGTGCACGATGCCCTGCGCGTGGGCGTGCAGCAGGGCACGCGCCACCGCCGTGACCAGCGCCACGGCCGCGTCCTCTCCCAGGCGCCCTTCCCGGTCCAGGCGCTGCTTCAGGCTCTCGCCCTCGACCAGCTCCATCGCCAGGTAGAAGAGCTCTCCCTCCTGGCCGAAGTCGTAGCAGCGCACGATGTTCTCGTGATCCAGGCGCGCCAAGAGCCGCGCCTCGCGCGCCAGGCGGCCGGCCGTGTTCGCCCCAGCACCGGCTTGCACCTGGAAGACCTTGAGCGCGACGCGCCGCTGGAGCGCTTCCTGGCGCGCGAGGTAGACGCGGCTCGTGCCGCCGGCGCCCAGCATCCCCTCGACGGCGTAGCCGGCGATGCGCTGCGGCTGGCTGTCCTGCGGCACCTCGGCCATGTCATTGCATCTTGGTCATGACGAAGGCGCGCAGCTCCTTGTCGACCACCGGGATGTCGCGCGCCTCCACCGCGCGAACCGCGCGCGCCACCGCCTGCTGCACCAGCGCGTGGCCGGGCGGCAGCTCGCCCTCCGGCCAGGCCTCGCGCAGCGCGTCGAAGAAGACGCGCAGTCGGTCCGGGCCGAGGGAACGCCAGCGCGCGAACAGCGCCATGCCCTTGGCCACGTCCATCTGCAGCATCTCGCCGTGGTCCCGTCGCACCGCCTGGTCGAGAGGCGTGTCATACAGCCCGCGCATGCACTCGCGCAGCGCCTCGGTCCAGCGCCCGTCCTCGAAGAACTTGCGGTCGCCGTCCTGGAGCGTGCGCTCGTAGCGGCCCGCGCCCAGACTGAACACGACGTTGCGTCCCAGCAGGTCGAACTCCATGAGAGCGGCGAACGCTTCATCGAAGAAGGGCGGCTGGCCGCCGTCCGCATGGCGGTAGCGGTTGATCAAGGTGTGGCCGAGCATGTTGACGCAGTGCGCGGCGGTGAAGGTCTCGCCCTTGTTGGCCATGTAGGTGACCGCGGCGCAGGAGGACTCGAAGCGATAGATGCTGATCACGCGGCGCGCGCGTGCGGCCCAGGCCGGTCCCATGCCGGTCGCGCCCAGG
>DYIW01000059.1:9179-23017 GCA_020723465.1 Phycisphaera mikurensis | reverse complement strand
CAGCCGAGGAGCCAGCCGCGAGACCACTTGCCCTGGAGGCGGGACTCGACCTCGGACTCGGGCACCCAGTAGCGCGGGAACACGGCGTAGCTCGGATCGGCGAGGCTCTCCGCCGGAATGTCCGGTAGCTGCGTGTCCTGGCTGCCCTGGGGCCGGAGGGCGTAGTCGCCCCAGCGGTGGTCGAAGTGGTGGATCATCTTGGCCTCGTAGAGAGGCAGGAAGCGCTCGCCGTCCTTCTGGAACACGTTGCCCACAAGCACGCATCCGTGTTGCTCCAGGTCGCTCCGCGTGCGGAAGAGCGCGGAGTCGTTGGACATGTGGAACATCGTGGCGAACGACAGCCCCCACGGGTTGCCCTCCGGGTCCCCCTCGCGGAGCAGCACGGGCACGCGGGCGTAGATCGAGCGCGTGATCTCCGCGTCCCGGCGGCTGCGGAAGACCGGGCAGGTGCGCGTGTTCGGGTTGACGAGCGCGATGTCCGCGGACGAGAGCGTGAAGTGGCGCTCGGGGTCGAGCAGGTCTCTCGGATACTTCAGGTAGAACGCGAACTCCGCTGACGTCTCGGAGTCCCCGGCCGATCCGCGCATGGTCAGCAGGCAGAACTTGGCCCGCCCGTGGCCCACGCCCGGAAACAGACCGACGGAGTTCTCGAAGTCGTACAGGCTCGCGAGCGACCGGGACTCCATGACGCTCTGGAAGAAGAACTTCGTCGTGTCATCCGTCGCGATCCCCGACGGCACGATGCACCCGACGCGACCGGCCGGCGAGAGCAGGTCGCGCATGGTCTCGGCGAACACGGCATAGGTGTTCACGTCCCCGCGGCCGCACAGGGGATAGCGGCCGGTGTCGCGCACCAGCCGGCTCGCGCCCTCGGCCTCGCGCCGCGCCTCGAGGAACTCGTCGTGGAGCCGCCGGGTCGCGTCGTCCCCGGCGAGCGCGTCGATCTGCTTCCGCCGCGCGGCCGCGTTCGGCGCCGCGGCAATCTCGGGCGCGCGCGCGGCGAAGAACTCCTTCTCCTGGAGCTTCACGCGCTCCCACGGCGGGTTCCCCAGCACGCAGTCGAAGCCGCCCTTCCAGCCCAGGGCGTCCACCTCGAACACGTCCGGGAAGGCCACGTGCCAGTGGAAGAAGCCGCAGCGCTCGCGCAGGCGCTCGACCTCCGCCAGGGTCGCCTGCCCAAGCGCGGCCTCGCCGCGGCGCTCGATTTCGCGGAAGACCTGCTCGGTCACGGGCGGCGGCGCGCCGCGCGCCTTCTGCCAGACGAAGGCCGCGCACCAGGCGTCGGCGAGGAGCCGCGCCTTCCGATACTCCGCCGAGCCGCGCAGGCGCGAATAGAGCGTCTCCTTCTCGCGCACCGCGCCGAGGTCCGAATCGGCGAGCGCGTCCACCTCGGCCACGCGGTCGCGAAGGGTCAGGTAGTCCGCCGGAGGCTCGGCGGCGAGCGCGGTGAAGAGCGTCTTCTGCCCCTTGCGCTCGTCCTTGTTCTGCTTCTTCAGGCTTCGCGCCACGGCCTTGTCGTCGCCCTCGATCGGCTCGAAGGCCGCGTCCGGAATGCCGCCTCGCAAGAGCGCGGGCGTGGCGCCGAGCAGCGAGTCGCCCTGCTGCACGTGGTGGTCGAGGAACGACAGGGGCCGGCCGGGCTCGAGCGCCTCGAGCCAGAGCGAGACCTTGCACAACTCCACGGCCATGGGGTTCTTGTCGACGCCAAAGAGGCAGCGGCCGGCCACGTCGCGGAGCGCCTGGCGAAGTTGGTCCGGCGCGGGCTCGTCGTCGCCCGTGCGCGCGGCGGCCAGGCGCTTGGCCATCCTGTGGGCGGCGGCGATCAGGAAGTGGCCCGAGCCGCAGGCCGGGTCGAGCACCTTCAAGCTCAGGATCGCGGCCTCCGGGTCCTTCTGCCGCGCCGCATCGTCGAGCACGGGATCGAGCGCGGTGTCGAGCAGGCACTGCACCAGGCTTTCGGGCGTGTAGTAGCTGCCGGTGGTCTTCCGCTCGTGGCCGGCCGCGGCCTTCAGCGCGAAGGAAGCGGCAGCGGCGTCGACTTCGGGGTGCAGCTCGAGCAGCGACTCGTAGATGCCGCCGAGCTCCTCCGGGCCGAGGTTCTGGAAGTCCACGGGCCTCGACGCCCCGCCGTCCACCACCCAGCAGAGGTGGTGGATGGCGTCGAGGAGCGCGTCGTTCCCGAGGTCCAGGCCGGCGAGGTCGGGGATCGCCTGGCGCGACCAGAGGAAGGAGCCGAGCGCGGGGAGCGCCAGCTCGGCAGAGCCGGCGTGGAGATGGTCCATGACCAGGGAGAGGCCGCGCCAGAGGTCGACGTGGCGCGAGCCGCGGCGGCGTGCCGCGAGGCGGCGGATGCGCTCGCTCCCGTAGAAGCGGCGGTAGCGGTCCTTCGCCGCCTCCGGCGCGCGCGGATCGAGGAGCAGCTCGCGGTCTTCCGCCACGAACAGGAAGATCAGACGGTAGGCGAGGCGCAGGAGCTGGCGGTAGAAGTCCTGCGTGGAGAGCGCGCCGCTGCGCAGGCGCGCGGCCAGCGCCGCGCTTCCTGGCGCCGCGAGGAAGCCCTGGCCCAGGCGCTCGATGGCCCGCTCCACGCCGTCCCGCAGGCGGTCGAGCACGCGCGTGCCTTCCTGCTGCGCGGTCTTCGACCAGCGCTCCAGCCAGCAGTCAGCCGGCGTCTCCCCTTCCAGGCGCGACTGGTGGCAGACCAGCCAGAGCAGGCGGAAGTCGGGATAGACCTCGCCGTCCAGCATGGATTCGAGGTCGAACTCGAGGAAGGCCTGGCGCGTCAGGCTGACGTTGTCGCGCAGCACGCGCAGGCGGCGGCCGTTGGACACGAGGCCCCAGAGGCAGCCGTCCGAGCGGTTCAAGTACTCCTGCACCAGGCCGTGCGGCGAGGCGCGCGCGGCGCCCTCGACCCCGCGCGTGCGGCGGTCGAGGTCCACGCGGAAGCCGAGCAGGTGGATGGGCACGCCCTGCCAGAGGTGCGAGATGGGATAGCCCTTGCCCGCGATCTCGAGGGCCGGCGCGCGCGCCAGGCGGCCAAAGCCCAGCTCGTGGAACAAGACGGAGAGCCACTTCTCGCGCGTCAAGCCCGTGGCCGCGTCCTCCGCCGGGCGCGCGTCGAGGGCCGCGCGAAAGGACCGCCACGCGCCGCGCAGGCGGTTCCACGAGTGGTTGATCACGTCCTGCAGGCGCTCGCCCGCGGCCAGGTGGTAGTCGGCAGGGGCAAGCCCCTTCAGCCCCGGGTCGAGCCGCGCCACGCGCAGCAGCAGGTCTTGCGGGAGCAGGGCGCCCTCGGCGCGGGCGGTGTCGAAGAGCGCGCGGCGCCTCACGACCTGCATGTGTCAGCGCCCCTCCGCCGGCGGCAAGGACCAAAGGAGGAACACGGCGAGCAGAGGCGTGACTGCGGCGAGCGGAAGAGCGCGAGCGGCGTCCATGCCGATCTCCCGATGTCGAAGGCCGTGCGCTGCATCGGCTTGTTGGACGTTCGCTCACTCCCCGGGATCTGGCACACCGAGGCTGCGGCAGATCTTCCGAGCGAGCTTGTCCGCCACTTCATTGTGGCGTGGCATCGCCTCTACGGCACCGGTAGCAGCCGAACCTGCGGAGCTGCCGAAGGAGGGCAGTTCGCTTCATTTGACGCGCACCGTCTCGCGGAGCGCATCAGGAGGCAACCCCCGGAAAGCGTCCTCTCGACGATCCTCGAGGATCAGCGAGATCGCTTCCGCCAGGCTCTGGCGAGCCTCTTCCTTGGTCTTGCCCTGCCCATTCGCGCCGGGCACCTCGGGGCAGTACGCGACGAACCAGTCACCGTCACGCTCGATGATCGCGGTGAACTCATTCTCCATCGGACACCTCGGAACCGAGAACACTCGCCAGCGCTCGCACCTGGAGCGCCTTCATCTTATCCGGCCGAGCGGCCATCTCCCAGGAGGCTTCGCGTCACCCACACCTGGCCGCGCCTCACACCCCCCGCGCCGGCAGGAACACGTAGAGGCCGAGCACGTCGGGCGGCAGCTTGGGCTCGACGCTGTAGCTCACGCCCTGCTCGCGCGCGGCCTGGCGCACGCGGCGGTGGGCCTCGAGCAGCTCCTCGCCCAGGCGGCGCGCGGACTGCTCGAGAACGGGCGCGATGCGGTCGAAGCCCTGCACCACGCGCTGGACGAACGCCTCGACCTGCTCGGGCGCGATGTTGGCGGCGGGCTCTGCCTGAAGGAGCGCCTCGGCCGCGGCGGGCTCGAGCCACTCGGCCGACTCCGGCGCGCCGGCGAAGGCGAGCACGCGCACTTCCTCGGCCAGGAGCGGCCGCTCCACGCCGCCCTTCTTGCGTACGACGTGGAAGCGGAAGCGCACCAGCAGGGCGGTGGTGCGCGTGCCCACCGCGCCGGTACGGATCGCGCCCGCGCGGCGCGCCGCGGACTCGATGCCCGGATCGAGCGCGGCGTCCATCACGTACTGGGCGAGGGACTCGACCAGGGGATGCGTGCGCTCGAGACGCAGCACGCCTTCTTCCACCGGGAGCTGGAAGCGGGCGCGGAAGGAGTCGCGGCCGAGCGCCTCGCGGAGCGCGCGCGGCACGGCCGGAGTGAGGGTCACGGACAGCGGGTCGCCGTCGTCCACCAGGGCGCGCTCGGCGCGCAGGGCCTCCACGAAGAAGGCGCGCGCGTCCACGCCCATGCCGATCGCGGCGCGCGCGGCCGAGAGTTCGCGCGCGCCCTCGTCCGGCTGGATCGTCTCCTGGGCGAAGAGCGTCCTCGAGCGCTTCTCGCGCTCGGCGGCCGCGTCCCAGTCGCGGTGGATCCGCTCCTTCTCGTGTTCGGGGAAGAGGAGCTGCTGCCGGCGGTCCTTGGGGCTCAGGATCAGGCGGCTGAAGATCGCGTCCGAGACCGAGTTCAGGTCGCTCGGCACCGGCACCGAGACGCCGAGCGCTTTCTTGATCGCCTTGTGCTTCTTGAGCAGCACCTCGAGCACGGCGCCGTCGATGCCGTTGTCAATGCCGTAGTAGGTGAGGACGCGCACCACGGGCCGCGGCTGGCCGAAGCGGTCCACGCGCCCCTCGCGCTGCTCGTGCCGCGTGGGGTTCCAGGACAGGTCGTAGTGGCAGGCGGCGTCGAACAGGTCCTGCAGGTTGATGCCTTCCGAGAGGCAGTCGGTGCAGACGAGCACGCGGCGCTCGGACTTGCCGAGAACGGCCACGCGCTCCTCGCGCTCGGCCGGCGGCAGGACGCCGGTGACCGCCGCGATCTCGACGTCCTTGGGCAGGGCAGCGCGCAGGGCCTCGGCCACGTACTCGGCCGTGGGGATGAAGCGGCAGAAGACGATGGGCCGGAAGCCGTCCCGCACCAGATCGTGCACGTGGCGCATGGCTTCCTGGAGCTTCGCGTCGCCTGCTCCGGCCAGGCGCTCGGCCTCGCGCGCCAGGTCGCGCAGCCGCCGGCGAAAGGCCTGGTCGTCCTCGGATTCGCCCAGGTCCGAGCCGGGCACCACGTCGCCGTCCTCGGGCGCGTCCTCCGGCGCTTGATCGAAGACATCCTCCTCGCCGATGCGGTCCACCTCGTCGGGCGTCTCGGCCTCGAGGGTGCGGGCGCGCGCGCGCAGCGTCGCGGCCGCGGCCGCCGGGCTGGAGGCGAGCGATCGCAAGAGCGCCAGCATGGACCACCAGCGCACGCGCTGGCGGCGGCGGTCGGCGCCGCTTTCTTCCACCACCTCGCGCGCCAGGTCGATGACGCGGTCGAGGAGCCGCCGGTAGTCGGGCGTTAGGGAGTAGGTCGCCTCCTTCTCCTCGCGCTCGGGGAAGGGCGTGTCCTCCTTCATGAAGTGGCGGATGTCGCCGCGGCGGCGCTGCACGAAGTGCGCGGCGAGGCGGCGGCGGTGGGGCTCGTTCTCCTTGCCGGAGAGGTCCTGCGGCAGGGCGGCGAAGGCCGGATCGAGCAGGGCGAGGAGGGAGCGGAACTCCTCGTCCTTGCCGGAGTGCGGGGTGGCCGTGACCAGGATGAGGTGGCGCTCGGGCTGGGCGGCGAGCGCGCGCGCCAGCTCGTGGCGCTGCTTCTTGCCGCGGTGCGCCGCCTCGGGCAAGGCGCAGGAGTGGGCCTCGTCGATGATGACCAGGTCCGGGCAGTGGCGCAAGAAGTCGTCCCGGCGCCGGTCCGACTTGACGTAGTCCATGGAGACCACGGTCGCCGGGAAGCGGTCGAAGATCGACTCGCCGAGGAGGAGCCCTCTTTCCAGGCGTCGCGCCGTGCTGGGGAGCACCAGGGCGGCGTCCAGGTGGAACTTGGCCGAGAGCTCGAGCTGCCACTGCTCGGCGAGATGCGGCGGGCAGAGCACGGCGAGGCGGGAGGCCTCGCCGCGGTCGAGCAGCTCGCGGGCGACGAGCGCGGCCTCGATGGTCTTGCCGATGCCCACGTCGTCGGCGATGAGCAGGCGCACGGGATCGAGCTTGAGGGCGAGGAGGAGCGGCACGAGCTGGTAGGGACGCGGCTCGACCGAGATGCGGCCGAAGGAGCGGAACGGCCCGGCGCTGCAGCGGAAGCCCAGGCGCACCGCGTCGCGCAGCAGCCGGCAGGAGCGATGGTCGCCGCAGTCCCCGGGGTCGGGCAGCGGGAAGGCGGCGGACTCCACGCGCTCGAGGGGAGCGTAGATGCCGCAGGTCTCGTCGTCGGCGCCGCCGAGAGGGCGCAGCACGAGCAGGTCGCCGGTCGATTCCGGCAGCACGACCCACTCGCGGCCGCGCGCGCGCACCAGGCTGCCGGCGGCGAAGCTCATGCGCGGGCTCCCTCAGGCACGAGGGCCGGAGCGGGCCCTCGCGAGCGGGCGCGGATGTGCACGGGACGGTCTTCCACGGGGCGTGATCGTAAGGGGCCGGGGCCGGCGGCGCGATGTTCTTGTGCGAGCACGGCACGGTCCAGCGCGCCCGGCGAGAATCCTCTCTTGGGCCGTAACCTCCAGCCCGGCGCCCCGTCGTTGCCAGGCGGAGGCACACGATGACCAGGACTCCGCACGACGCCCTGGTGAAGGCGGTGTTCTCGGACTTGCAGCAGGCCGGGGCGTTCTTCCGCTCGTTCCTGCCGGAGCGCGTGGCGCGCAGCATCGACTTCTCCACGCTCGCGGCGGAGAGCGGCACGTACGTGGAAGAAGGCCTGGCGGAGCGGCGCAGCGACCGCGTGTTCAGCGTGCGCATGGGGAAACGGCCCATGCTGCTCTACCTGGTGTTCGAGCACCAGAGCCGGCCCGACCGGTGGATGCCGCACCGCCTGGCGTGGGCCACGATCCGCATCCAGGACGACTGGCGGAAGAACCACACACGCGCGCGCCGCATGCCGCCGGTCCTGCCGGTGGTGTTCTATCACGGCGCGAGAAGCTGGCCGGGACCGCTCAGGGAACGCGACCTGCTCGAGGGGGACGAGGAGAGCCTGGCGGCGCTCTTGCCGCACGTTCTCGACCTCGAGGTGCTGCTCGTCGACCTGTCCGGATTGAGCGACGCGGAGCTGAAGGCGCGCGTGGTCGTGGAAGCGACGTACCTGACGCTGGCGCTGCTCGTGCTGAAGGGGACCGGAAAGACGGACCCGTTCGATCAACTGCGCGCGTCGGTGGACGTGCTGAGCGCGCTGCTCAGGCAGCCGACCGCTTTGCGGGCGCTGGAGACCCTGATAAGCTATGTGTCTCATGCCGGTGCTGACAAGGCCTCCCCGAGCGAGATGCGGGCGCTCGTGGCGAGCGCTGGCGGGTCCGAGGAGGCCGAGGAGTTAGTCATGAGTCTGGCCGAGAAGCTGCGAAGAGAAGGCCGGCAGGAAGGTCGCCAGGAGGGCCGCCAGGAAGGGTCCGAGGCGGAGGCGCGTGCGACTTTGATCCGCCTGCTCGGCGCGCGCTTTGGCGCAGCGGACGACGCGGTCCTGGCGCGGATTCGGGAGGCGGGCCTGGAGAACCTTCGAGCGTGGCTCGACCGCGTGATCACGGCGCGATCGGCGGCCGAGGTCGTGGAGCAGGGGTGATGATCCCCAAGCTCGAGGCCGTCGACTACGCCGGCGAGTACACGATCCACGTCAGATTCGCTGACGGGACGGAGGCGACCCTGGACCTCGCGGCTGAACTCTGGGGCGCCGTGTTCGAGCCGCTCAGAGACCTCAGGGTGTTCCGCAGGCTTCGGTTCGACAGGGAACTCAACACCGTGACGTGGCCGACGGGCGCCGACCTTGCTCCCGAGTTCCTCTACGAGAGGGCGGGAGCGCAGCAGGCCGCGAGGGTCAAGGGAACTCCCCCGCCGTCCTGAGGTCGCCCGCGACGCCCAGCGCGAGCGGCCGCAGCTACGGCGTTGTCGCGCAGCTCATCGGCGGTCCAGTAACGGTGGCCGTTCGCGGCGTACTCGAGGGTCTGTCCCACGACATCGCGCCGGGACTGCGCGCTGGCGAACCGCGCTGCCGGCCCGACCGGTCCATCCCCCACCGGTTGGCGCGCGCCACGATCCGCATCCAGGACATCTGGCTCGAGAACCACGAGCGCTCGGTGCGCTTCCCGCCCGTGCTGCCGGTCGTCTTCTACCACGGGAAGAGGCGCTGGCCCGGGCTGCTGCGCGAGCTCGACTTGCTGCTGGCGGACGAGGAGACCAGGGCCGCGCTCGCGCCGCACGTCCTCGGCCTCGAGGTCCTGCTCGTCGACCTCTCCCGCTTCAGCGACGCCGAGCTGGAAGCCCCGGGTGGTCGGCGAGGCCGTGTACCTGTCGTTGGCAATGCTCATGGTGAAGCCGCGCCGGGGGACGAACCTGCTGGAGTGCCTGTCCGAGTCAGTGGACCTGATCCGGCGGCTGTTCACGGAGCCGACCGGCCTGCGGGCGCTGGAACATCTGGTAAGCTACATGTTTAGTGCGGGAGGCGAGAGCGGATGCGCCCGCGGAAGCGGAGGACATTGTCATGAACCTGGCCGACAAGTTGCGGAGGGAGTGCTCGGTAACCGAGGCGCGGGAGACCCTGATCCGTCTGCTCGGCGTGCGGTTCGGCACGCCGGAGAACGCGCTCCTGGCCCGGATCCGACAGGCGGATATACGGACCCTGCGACGTTGGCTCGACCGCGTGGTCACGGCCGGATCGGCGGCCGAGGTGGTGGAGGTGTAGCACGAGGCGAGCCGGTCCGGCGCCTGCGGCCGGCCCGCGGCTGGCTGCGTCGAGAGCGGAGGCGCTGATGAGCCTGAGGAGTCTGGAGAGACTGATCGACACGCTGCATGTGAAGGGTGTGATCGACAGGAAGGACATGCTTGGCGCGATCGACAGGGTAGCGCAGGACATCCGCCGGGAAGGCCTGATCGAAGGCGTAAAGACCGAGGCACGGGCGACGCTGATGCGCGTGCTCTCCCTGCGCTTTGGCCAGTTGGAGGATTGGGTCCTGGACCGGGTCTACCATGCGGATGTCGAGACGCTCCGCGGCTGGGTCGCGGGTCTGGCGAGGGCGAAGTCGGCCCGCGACGCGGTCACGAGCTGGGGGATGCCGGATGAGACCGCGGACGAGGAGGATTTCAGCCACACCCTGGGGGCCAAGCTGCGGGAGGAAGGCCTGCGGGAAGGGCAGAAAGCCCTGGCGAGCGACGCCCTGGTGAGCGTGCTTCGCGCCCGGTTCGGCGAGCCTGACGAGTCGGCGCGCGCGCGCATCCGAGCAGCCGACATCGAGACGCTCCGGACGTGGGTCGACCGCGCGCTCACGGCACGGTCGGCGGCCGAGGCAATGAAGTGACAGGGGCCCGGAAGCGCCCGCGAGCCAGCCGGGATTCGCGCGCGTTGCCTGCCCCTACTTCGACGAATCCGTGCATTCCGCGCCGAGGCGGCGGAGGAACGCCTCGATCCCCTGCGCGTGCGGGTTCAAGGGGCTCGGGCCGAAGGTGAGCCAGCGGCACGGGTCCTCGGGATTGATCTGGTCGCCCGGAACGAAGTCCAGATTGGCCTCGAGCAGGTTCCGCAGCTCGTTCGCCTCATTCGCGCAGCGCACGGCGCCGAGGGCTTCGGTCCGTCCGGCGTCATCGACGACTCGGTACACCTTGTTCATCCGGCGACTCCCAAGTCCTGCAAGAACGGCGACGGGCTGCCCACCCACGACACCGCCAGCAGGTCCCGGGCACGGGTCATCACCACGTACAGGAGCTGGCGCTGCTGCAGCTCGGCGGCCTCCCGGTCGGCCGCGTCGTCGATGTGCTTGACGAACGGTGCCGGCATGAAGTTGGCCGAGCAGTGCGCGGCGAACACGGCCTTGAACTCGAGGCCCTTGGCGCGATGCATGGTGCCGGCGCGCACGCCGGCGCTGCCGGCGAGATCGTCGCTGGGACCGAGCACGTGAACCGCGATGCCCGCGGCGCGCAGGCCGCCGGCGAGGACGTCGCGCTGCTCGTTGAACGGCGTGAAGACGCCGATCTCGGACAGGGCGATCCCTTGCGCTTCCAGCTCGCGGATACGGCCGGCCACGAAGCGGCATTGCGCGTCCTCTGAGCCGAAGCCGGCGAAGGCGGGCTCGGGGCCAGAGAGCAGGCTGCGCGCGCGGCGGCTCTCCCTGCCGCCGGCCAGGTCGTCGGTTTCGTCCCCGAGCAGGCGGTCGGCGGCGCAGCGGATCTGCTCGGTGGTGCGGTAGTTGATGCGCAGCACGTGCGAGCGGCCGCGCACGTCCACGCCGAGGGCCTTCAGGTTGAGAGCGGTCCGGTAGATGCGCTGGCCCGCGTCGCCGATCAGGATCAGGTCGCGGCAATCCCGGCAGAGCGCCGTCAGGAAGCGGATCTCCTCGGGGCCGAGATCCTGCAGCTCGTCCACCACCACCGCGTCGAAGGGCGATTCAGCCTTGCCTGTTTCAAGCGCCTCCCGTGCGGCGCGCGCCAGCAGGGCCCAGGGCGGCGTGCCCGCGGCCAGGAGTTCTTGGAGCACGCGTCCCAGCACCTGCCACACCTCCTTCCTCTGCCGGATGCTCAGGGGGCGGCCGCGGCCGGCGCGCGAGACATCCCGGTACTCCTCCCAAGAGCGGAGGCCCCGCAGGAGCACCACGTGCTCCAGCTCTGCGGCGAGGAACGCCTCGTCCATGCTCGAGGCTGCCGCGCTCCTCGCCGCCGCCAAGCACTCGCGCGTCCTTTTCTCGCCCGCCGGCTCGAACGCGTGACCCGCGCGAGCGCAGGTTTCCAGCGCGGTCTGGTGCACGGTCCGCACCGCGATGCGCGCCAGCTCCTGCGCGCCGCACAAGAGCTTCAGGTTGTGCGCGGTGTTGTGGCACAACGTGGTGACGAAGCTCGTGAGCAGCACGCGCTTGCCCTCGCGGGCGAGGCGCGCCGCCCGGTGCATCGCCACAACGGTCTTGCCCGTGCCGGCCGAGCCCGTGACCTTGATCGGGCCGCTGAAACAGCCGTCGATCAGGCGGCGCTGAGTGGGGTGCACGTAGCGCACCCACGCGGCCAGCGGCTGCGCCAGGATCTCCTCCAGCTCGGCCGCGTCCTTCACCATGTGGAAGCGGTGGCCGAGCCCCGCGTGCGGGGCGAGAGGGGCGTCCGTCTTCGCTGGCGGCGGCGGGGTCACGGGCTCTCCGGACGCGAGGGCAAGAAGTGCGTCCTGGACCTCATCCGGCAGCTTGCTGGCAACTCGCAGCAGCTCGTCGTCGCTGGCGGCCTCGCGCAGCACGGGCAGCCAATCCCGCGGGACCCCGAGGCTCATGAGGTACTCGTCCGAGCGGCCGGCAAGCAGACCGGGTGGGCGCGGCGCCGGGTGCGCCACGGACGGGACCGGAGCTGGCGCCCCGGGCGCCTCGATCACCTGCAGGACGTTGGTCACGGCGTGCCGCTCGATCCTGCGGCCCGCGGCCCAGCGGTAGGCGGCGTCGTGGCGGTCGACGTGCAGGAGGACGAACGCGGCGCCCTCGCGATAGAGGATGGCGCGCAGGTCGTCGCTGACCCGGCCCGAGAGGACACCGGCCGAGGCGCCGCGCACCGCCTCGAGATGCAATCCCGCCGTGGCGGCGCCGGTCATCAGCTTCAGGAAGAAATCGCCAATCCGTGTCCTGTCCTCCCGGGAGAGGCGCTGCGCGGCGCGTTCGAACGACGCGGACAGCGCCACGGTGATCACGCGGGAATCCCCAGGCGCGCGCAGATCGACGCCTCCGCCGCGGCGTCGTCTGGATCGACGGCGAGCCCCGCGCGGCCGCTCTCCTGCAACGCCGCGAGAACCGCGCTGCACTCCGGGCTGCCCGCGGCCACGAGGTGGACGCTGCGGCCGCCAAAGCGGATCTCGGCGGCCGTCGTGCCCGCGACGCGGCCGCGGGCCGCGACGTCCTCGCCCGGCTCGATGGCCACGCCCGCGCGTTGCGCCAGCCGCGCCAGGAGCGCCTGCCAGGCCGCGGGAAAGAGGTCGGGCTCGAAGCGCGGCGGGGCGGGCGCGGGCGCCGCCCGCGCCCGCCCGAACAGGTGCGCGTGCCGGGCCACGAGCGCTGCCCAGTCGTCCTCGTGGCCGAAGCGCAGGACCGAGACGCCGAGATCCTCCAGGCATTCCTGCTGCCGGCGATCGAGACGCTGGCGCTCGGGATGGTCGTGGTGCGGGCCGTCGATGTAGACCGCGGTCTGTCCCTCGGCGTAGAAGAAGTCTGCGGTGGTGCCGCACGCTTCGATGCGCCTCTGCGCCTCGTCCGGCAGGTTGAGGCCGCGACCGGCGAGAAAGCGCAGGAAACGCCGTTCCAGCTCGGATCCGGCGAGGCGCAGCAGGCGCGCGAGATGATCTTCCGGCGGGAGGTCGCCGGACGAGGCCACGTGCGCATCGCGCCAGGCGAGCAGCACGTCGCGCACCAGCCGCCGGTCGAGGAGCGCGTGATCCGGCTGATTGGTGTAGCTCATCAGGCAGTCGTAGCAGGCGGTCGCGCACTCGTCGGAGGCGCCGGGCGCGCGCCGCTGGTCCTCCCCCGTGTCCGGGTGGAAGTGGGCCACCTCGAGCGCCCGGCGCACCACCTCGTGGAACGCGGCCGGCTCCTTGACCAGGCGGCGCAGCACGCCCGCGCCTCCCTCCGCGGACTCGTAGAACAGGAGGATCCGGCGCTCGGCGGCCGACGGGAGCGGCTCGGCCGCCAGCTCCGTGTCCTCGAGCTGGAAGGTCACCTGCAGCGCGGCCTTGAGCGCGGCCTGCAGCGAGGCCATCACGTCGAGCGACAGCTCCCGCGCCGGACGCACGAGCAGGCAGTTCTTGCGATCTTCCACGAACGGGACGACCTGCCTGAGCCTGGGGCCGAGGCGCTCGTCGTCCTGCTCCTCCTCGGTCTCCTCGTGCCGCGCCCAGAAGCCTCTGTCCACGTCGAGCCAGTAGCCCAGCTCGAGCTTGCGCTTGCGCCGCTTCCAACCGAGGTTGATGCGCCACAGCGTCGCGGCCTGGCCGTAGACCAGCTCGGCCAGCTCCTCCCCCGCGGCGCTTACCCTGGCCTGACGGAAGGACGGGCGTCCGGCGCGCTCCGCGAAGCGCAGCGCGGTCTGCAGCTCGTAGCCCATCCGGAAGCGCTCCTCCTCGTCCGAGTTGATCCGATCCCGCCGGCGGGTGGAGACGTTCGCCATGCGGAGCAGGTTGGCGAGGGCCGCCGGCAGCTCCGCGCCGCAGCGCTCGCAGCAGTCCGGGCCGCCGTCCGGCTGGCGGTGGTGGAGGTAGCCGCACGCCCGGCACTGCTTGGCGGCGAGCGTGAGGCCTTCGCCTTCCGCGGGCAGGATGACGCGGTTGACCACGTAGCGCGAGCCCTCGTGGTAGATGAAGCTGCGCGGGCCGAACTCGGAGATGGCGAGGAAGCGCGGCCGGGAGAGGAAGTCGTCGCGCGCCGCGCCGCGCCGCTTGGGGATGAAGGCGGAGAGCGGCAGCCGCGGG
>DYIW01000059.1:0-9169 GCA_020723465.1 Phycisphaera mikurensis | reverse complement strand
AAGTTCCTCGGCCTCGGTGAGGAGCTTGAGCTGGGCCTCGGCCTCGAAGCGCAGCGCCCGGGCGCGCTGCTTGTCGTCGGGCGAGCGGGACGGATCGGCGATGATGCGGTTCTGCGCGTGGAACTGGCCGCGCGCGCCGCGGTAGAGCGCGCGCCAGCGTTCGCAGGCGGAATCGAAGTCGAGCAGCACGCGCTGCAGCACGCCGTCCACCCACGCGTCCGTGTACCAGTCCGCGTCGCGGAGCTCCTCCGCGAGCGTGGCGAGCACGCGGCGCGCGCGCCGGGCCGCCCTCTCCCGGGCGCGCGGGTTGTCGAGGCTCTGGCGCAGGTCGTCGCGCAGGGGCAGCGCGGGCTGGTCCTCGCCCAGGTCGAGCACGTCCTTGAGCGAGCGATGCAGGGACTGCCCGGTCTCCGCCAGCCAGATGGCGTGCACGTGCGCCCGGACCAGCTCCTCGTTGGCGAGGTCCAGGTTGGGCGGCGCGACCGAACCTCCGACCATGAGCTCCGGGCGGCGGAAGAAGTACTGGTCGTGGGAGCTGCCCGTGGCGCAGTAGGCGAACACCAGGGCGGGCTGGCCGGAGCGCCCGGCGCGGCCGCTGCGCTGGGCGTAGTTGGCCGGGGTGGGCGGCACGTTGCGGAGGTTCACCGCGTTCAGCGTGGCGATGTCGATCCCGAGTTCCATGGTCGGGGAGCAGAAGAGGACCGGCAGCTGGCCGGCGCGGAAGCGCTGCTCGCGCTCCTCGCGCAGCGGATAGGGCACCTGGGCGGTGTGCTCGCGCGCCTCCAGGCCGGCGAGCGCCGCGGCGACCGTGCGGTAGAACTCGACGAAGAAGCGGTTCGGCGCGCCGGCTTCCTGCGAGGGAGTCGGGACGCGGATCGGGTCGTGGAAGGGGCGCGTGCCGTCGCCCGCCGCCCAGACCAAGGCGGCGGCCGGGACCTGGTAGCCGGGCGGGTCGTCGTCCCGGGCCTCGAGGACCTCCTCCACCAGGCCGGCAAGCCTGAGCCGCGCCAGCAGGTCGTCGATGAGCCGCTGGCGGTCGGCGGGGCCGGGCGGGTCCGCGCGGCCGAAGGTCTGGGGCCGCGAGAGATAGCGGCCGAAGGCGCCGCGCGCCGAGAGGAAGACGTGCTCCTTGCGGTCGCCCCGCCGCCGCGGGCGCGGGAAGAGGAGCGGACTGCTTTCCATCCGCTCGTTCTCGTCGATCGCCCAGGGCTCCTTCAACTGCTGGGAGCTCTGCTGCTGGATGCGCTCCTGGTACCTCGGGCTCAGGTAGTCGACCTTGATGGCCAGCTCGCGCCGCATGTAGTCGAGGAGCGTGCGGCACACCTCGGCGCGCTGCGCGGGCGGCGCGCTCGCCAGGGCGGGCTGGGCGTCCTTCCAGTCGGCCTCGGACGCGCACAGCTCGTCGAGCGAGCGGTAGCGGATCTCCAGCAGGCCGCACTGCTCGAGGTTGGGCGCGGTCACGCGCCAGCCGCGGCGCAGGTCGAGGTAGAGCCGATAGCCGAGCACCTCGCGCAATGCGCGCTCGATCTGCTCGCGGCGCGCGAAGCGCGCCTCCCCGTCGATGGAGTAGTCGGCGAAGTCGAGCGCCAGGGCGTCGAAGGTCTTCTGCGTCAGCTCGTCGTGATCGAGGCCGCGCTCCCCAGCCTGAAGCGCGGCGCGAAAGAGCGCGCCGCGCAAGAGCCCGACCTGGACGAAGTCGTTGAAGTGCCCGGCCTGCAGGGACGCGTCCTGGCGGTTGTCGGTGAAGCTCAGGAGCTTTCGCGCCTCGGGGTCGAGCGATTCCTCGCGGCGCAGCGCGCTCACCAGGGTGAGGCAGAGGATGGTGGTGGCCGTGCTTCTTCCCTCCGAACTGAGCGCCGCGAGCTTGCCGAAGTCGGACTGCTGGTGGGCGCCATAGGAGACGCGGCAGCGCAGGCAGAAGCGGAAGGGCGCGGGGATCCAGGCGGCCTCGATCCCGGCCGGGTCCTCGCCGCCGTCGGTGAGCACGTGCACCCTGGCCGGCAGGTTCCTGCGCCGCTCGGGAGGAATGCGGGGCGAGCCATCCTTGAGCTCGAGCCACTCGTCCGGCACCCGGTCGATCGCCCGCTCCGGATCCCAGGGTTCCGAGGCGCACACGTAGAGGTAGCCGGCCTCGCTCTCCTCGTCCGCGAAGCGGTCGCTCAAGTCGCGCGGCAGGAAGCGGCGCTCCGCCTGGTTTCGTCCCGCGAAGCGGCGCACGGTGTAGTACTCCTGGCCGCACGCTCGGCAGAAGGCGAGAGGGAAGAGCGCCTTGCCCGGGTCGTGCGGGGCGGACTTCTGCGGTTCGAGGGTGAGGTGGCGGCTCTCCTCGGGCTCGATGGTGGCGAAGACCGCGTCTCCGCGGCTGATGAACTGATGCAAGCGGAAGGCGAAGACCGGCAGGGCGGCCTCCGGCTGCGGGTCGCAGCGGGCTCCCGCGAGGAGCGTGTCCTGCAGGGCACGCGCGCAGGGCTCGAGGGCGAAACCGGATTCCGCGGCCAGGCGCCGCGCGGCCGCGGCGACGCAGAGCGGCTCGGCGCGCACCAGGCGGCCCGTGCCGGCTTCCTGCTGCACGCCAAACGCCGACTCGACCCAAACGGCGAGGGGATCGGCCGCGAACTCGTCGCGCCGCGCCGAGAAGCGCCGCGGCTCCTCCGCGATGCGCCGGCGCAGGCCTTCCCGGAAGGCGGGAGCGCCGGGATCCCGCGCGGCGGTGGTGCGGCAGAGCGTCTCGCTGATGACGTGCTCCGGCTTGACCGCGTCGCCGAACAGGCGCGCGGCCACGGCGGCCACTTCCCGGCGCTGCTCGTCGAGCGTGCCCGGGCCGGCGAGGGTGGCCGAGGTGCCGACGCACTGCAGATGCGCAGCGCCGACCGCCTCGCGCACGCGCCGCACCAGGAGGGCCACGTCCGCGCCCTGGCGGCCGCGGTAGGTGTGCAGCTCGTCGAGGACCAGGAAGCGCAGGTTCGACGCCGCCTCGACCAGCTTCGCTTCGTCCAGGCCGGAACCGTCGCCGCGTCGCGTGAGGATCAGCTCGAGCATCACGAAGTTGGTGAGCAGGATGTCGGGAGGCGCGCCGATGATGCGCTGCCGCTCGTCCCTCGACTCCTGGCCGGTGTAGCGCGCGAAGGTGACCGGGCCCTTGCCGTCCGGGAAGCCGAGCTTCAGGAACTTCTCCAGCTCGCGCTCCTGGCTGTTGGCGAGCGCGTTCATCGGGTAGACGACGATGGCGCGGATGCCCCGGCCGCTTCCCTCGCGGCACACGAGATCCACGATCGGGAGCATGTAGGCCAGGCTCTTGCCCGACCCTGTTCCCGTGGTGAGGACGTAGTTCGCGCCGGCGCGCGCGGCAGCCACCGCGTCCGCCTGGTGGCGATGCAGGCGCAGGGGGCGGCCAGCAGCGCCCGCGTCTTTTCCCAGGCGGAAGATCCGGCGGCACTGCTCGTGAAGCAGGCCCTGATCGGCGAGGTCGTCCACGCTGCCCCCGGGCTCGAAGGCTGGGTTGAGCTGGATGAGGGGATCGGGCCAGAGGCGGCCCGCGGCCAGCGAGGCCGCCACGAAATCCCGCAGCCGCTGCTCGCGGATCCTGATGAACGACGAGACGTAATCCGCGTAGCCGTTGATCAGACGGTCGCGGAGGGCGAAGACATCCATGCGCGGCGACCCCTGATTCCGGCCATGGCCGGGGATTGTACCGCGCAGCCGGGGAAAGGGCCACGTCTCGCTGCGCCTAAGACGGCGGGGTGCAGGTGCTCTCCGTGGCCCCCGCGCGGCTCAGCGCCGCCGCACGCGGACGGCCGCGCGCACGCCTTCCTCCTCGAAGGTCAGGCCGGCTTCCGCGCTCTCGATCGCGTCGAGGAGCGGCGGCAGCTTTGCCTCGGCCCGGGGCGCGGCCGGACAGCCGAAGACGGTCGATTCCATGGTGCGGACGGAGTCGCTCCACGCGTACGCGCCGCCGCCCGGGCAGACCAGCCGCTGGTGGAAGAAGCGCTCGTGGACGTGGACCGGATCCTCGTCCGGGAACAGGCGCTTCCACTCGTTCAAGATCGGCAGGTTGCGCCACGAGGCGTCGCGGAGGGTGCGCGCCTGCGAGTCTCCCCAGAGGACCTGGAGCGCGGAGAGCGCCCTCTGGTCGAGCCGCACGGCCATGCTCTCTCCGGGCCAGGGCAGAGCCTCGGCCTGCGGAGCGCCCTGGGCGCGGTCCAGGGCGCGCTGCACCAATCCCTCGTTGGGCGAGATCACGAAGCGCCCGGGCAGCACGGCGTAGCACACGGAGTAGGCCTCCCCCTCGGCGGCCGCGTCCTCGGCGTCGCGGCCGAACATGTCGCTCCGCGCCGTCACCTTGACGTAGGACCTCTCGCCCCGCTCGACCGTCTGCCAGTCGAGCGTGTCCGGCGCGGACTGCTCGACGAAGCCGCGCGTGGCCGCGAGAAACGCGGCCAGGCCCAGGGGGTCCTTGACCTCGGCCGTGAGCGCGATCGGGAAGCGGCTGAAGTTGTCCTCGGCATATTCCTCCAGGTCTTCGATCTGCTGGAACTCGTCCCAGATCGGATCGTCGTCGATGTACACCGCGATGCTGTCGCCGGCCCACCCGAAGGGCTTGGCGCGCAGGCCGAGCATCATGCCCTCGAGGAAGTCGGACGCCTCGCGAAGAGGCGGCGAGTCGAAGTTCAAGGCGAGCACGAAGTGGAAGATCGCCTCGGCGTGGGGATCGCCGTCGCCCGCGTGGATGCTCACTCCGCGCGTGACCTCCATGAACTCGCGGAAGTCCGTGGCCTCGATCAAGGGCATCACCGACACGTCGCTCGCGAACTCCTGGCCGGAGAGCGTGACCCGCACGGCGATCGGGTCGAAGAACTGCCGCCAGTGGCGCTGGTAGGCGTCGCGAAAGCGCAGGTAGGCCTCCGCTTCCGCTTCCGTCGCGCGGTCGATCAGAAGCTCGGCGATCGGCGTCTGGAAGGCGAGGCTGCCGTAGGTCGCCGCGAGCGCCGCGTCCCCGGCCAGCGGCGGCTCGTTCCGGGAATGGGCCGCGACCTCGAGCGCGCGCTCGTGGGCGAAGGCCGCGGCCGCGCGGATGCGGCGCGAGGCGCCGATCCGCCAGCGCGGCCCGAGCCAGCGGCGGATGGTCGCGTCGCTCAAGACCAGCAGGGCGGTCTCGGGCTCGGCGGAGCGGCGGTAGCGCGCGCGGAAGAACACGTACTCGGGCAGGCTGGCGAGCGCCGCGCGCTCGCCCGCGAGCACGCCGGCCAGGGCCTCGACCTGCGCCAGAGAGTTGGTCACCAGCACCACGTCTCCGTCGCGCGCGACGTACGAGCAGATGGAGCGGTCGGCCGAGCGGGCCCCGTTCCAGCGCACGTTCCCGCACTGGCCGGAGAGGAGCTCCACGCTTTCGTCCGCGGCCGCCGCGGCCTGGTGGGCGGCGGCGAGCAGGGCGACGAGCGCTTCCGGCGCCTTGCACTCGTACAGCACGGCCACGTCCGAACCCGTGCGCAGGTACGGATCGGAGCCGGTGACCGCGACGCTCGCGATGAGCATGGGCCCGAGCTTCCTGGTCAGCTCGGTGAGTCGCAGGCAGAGCTGGCGCTCATACCGCTCGCGCGTGGACGCGTCCACGGCCTGGTCGTCGAGCAGCCGCAGGAGCGGCGTGCCCGTGCTCGCCGCCTCGTCCACCAGGGCGGCGAGCGCGTCGAACGTGGGGAAGAAGAGCGCGTGCTGATCGGCGGGGAGGACGCGCGCCAGGGGATCGAGCTCCGGCGCGAGGCCCTGCACACGCGCGCTCCAGTCGTACTCGCGCACGGTGATGCCGCCCAGCGAGTCGACGTCGACGGTCTCCGCGCCCGTCTCGCTCGGCCGCAGCACGCGGTCGAGCTGCAGGTTCTCGGCGAGGGCGCGTGCGCCGGTGAACAGCTCGAACGACTCGTCGAGGTCGCTCTCCCATTGGTTCGACGCGGCCGGGCCGGCGGCTTCGGCGAGCGCCCGACTCGCGGCGCCGTCCTTCATTTCGGCCGCATCGAGGGCCATGAGCCGGAACCATGCCGCGCCCGGGATTCCTGCCTCGCTCAGGCGCTGGTAGTGCGCTTTGCGCGCCGACTGGAACGTGGTCCCGTCCGCGCTGCCGCGGTCCGCCGCGATGCGGAAGCGGCCCGCGGTCATGCTCTGAAGCCCGTCATCCGGCAGGAGGATCCGGCCGGTGACGTCTTCCGCATGTTCGACTCTCGCGGCGAGGCAGAGGCGCGGGTTCGGGCTGCCCCTCTCGACGAACACGCAGGCCTCTCCTGGTCCATCGAGCTGGACCGCGGGCAGGAGCGCCGCGTTCCGGCGCGCGGCCCAGTCGAGATTCCAGGGCGACAGGTCCAGGTTCGGTTCGCCCTCGGTGATCTCCAGCTCGGACAGAGGCGCGCTGAAGAAGACCTCTCCGGCCCGCGACGGCGCCGCGAGAAGGGTTGCGGCCGCGAGGGCCAGACCGAGGAGCGCGGCGCGCGGCCGCGTGCGGGAAATCAGCATGGGTAATGCCTTTCTTCTGTTGGTTCGGCCCCGGAGCAACGCCAGCGCCGGGGAACATAGCACCGTGCCGCCGTCCGCCGCGGGCACGCTTTGCCGCGGACCGCGAATCCGCAGCGGGCGGCGCGTGCTATCCTGCGGCCGCGCCCCGCCCCGAGGACCGGCATCGCCGTGCGTTGCCGCGAATGCCGTGCCGCCTCGGCGGGAAGCCGCAAGTGATGGCCCGCCAAGCGGTGAGAACCTGTCTGCCCCGCCGCCGTCCTCGCCCGGTCTGGGCAGCGGATGTCCAGCGATGGACATGGGCTGCGCAGGCGCGCCTCGCGGGTATCGCGCTCGCGTGCCTCGTGGCCGCGGCCTGCGCGCCGGAGCGCGCTCCCAAGCCGCAGGAGTACGCCGGCTCCGAGTCCTGCCGCGAGTGCCACGAGGAGGCCCACGACCTCTGGCGCGCGAGCCACCACGCCCTGGCCGAGCGGCCGTTCCGCCTCGACGTGGACGCGGCCGCGTTCCTCGGCAAGGACCCGATCCGTCACGGCTCGTTCGAGAGCAGTGTGGTCCTCGAAGGAAGCGAGTCGCGCATCAACACCGCGGGGCTCGACGGCGCGGTCCGGCCGTTCCCGGTGGCGCGCGTGATCGGCGAGTTCCCGCTGCGCCAGTTTTTGGTGCAAGGAGACGGCGGCCGCTTCCAGGTCGCGGCCCTCTCCTACGACCCGGCCCGGGACGAGTGGTTCGACGTCTTCGGCGATGAAGACCGCCGGCCGCACGAGTGGGGCTTCTGGCTGAACCGCGGCATGAACTGGAACTCGATGTGCGCGGACTGCCACAACACGAACCTGAGGAAGAACTATGACGCGGCAACGGACGCGTACCACACCGAGCTTTCCGAGGTGGGCGTGGGTTGCGAGGCATGCCACGGTCCGAGCGGGGAGCACGTCGTCTGGCAGCGCGCGAACCGCGACGAGAAGGGCGATCCCACGCTCTTCTGGCTGCACGTGCCCGAGGACGTGAACGCCTGGGTGGACACGTGCGGCGCCTGCCACGCCCGCCGCATGGAGCTGGTCGAGACCGTCGATCCGACCGCGCCCTTCCTCGACGCGTTCCTCCCCGAGCTGCTCGACCTCTCCGAGGTGTACTACGCCGATTCCCAGGTGCACGACGAGGACTACGAGTACGTGTCGTTCCTCATGTCTCGGATGGGGGGCAGCGGCGAGGTGACCTGCCTGAGCTGCCACGAGCCGCACGGCGGCAAGCCGCGCGCCGCCGGGAACAAGCTGTGCATGGCCTGCCACCGCGATCAGCGAGGGAGCATCCCGCCGATCGACCCGGCCCCGCACTCCCATCACGACGTGGCGCAGGAGGGCGGCTCGTGCGTGGGCTGCCACATGCCGCTCACCACGTACATGCAGCGCCATCCGCGCCGCGACCACGGCCTCACCATCCCGGATCCGCTGCTCACCAAGGAGCTCGGCATCCCCAACGCCTGCGGCCGTTGCCACGCGGAAGAAGGCGTGGACTGGGCGCTCGATGTCGTGGAGCAGTGGTACGGGGCGCGCATGGAGCGGCCCACGCGCGCGCGGGCGCGCCTCGTGGCGCGCGCGCGCAGCCCGGCGCCGGACGCGGCCGCGCCGCTCCTCGCGGCCTTGCCTGGCGAGAAGAACCCGGCCTGGCGGGCGACCTACGCTCTTCTGCTGGCGCGCTTCGCCGGGGAGGACGAGACGCGCGCCGCGCTCGCGCGCCTGCTGGCGGACACGGCGCCGCTGGTGCGGGCCATGGCCGCGCGCGCGCTGGAGCTGCCCTGCGCGCGCTCGCGGCCGGCGCTCATCGGCCTGCTCCAGGACCCGTGCCGGGCCGTGCGCGTGCAGGCGGCCTGGACGCTCCGCGCCGAGGTCGATCTGGCGGCGCAGGCCGGGCAGGACCTGCTGAACTACTTGCGGCTGAACGCGGACCAGCCCGCGGGAGTCATGATGGAGGCAACGCTCCGGCTCGACCGGGGCGAGGTCGAGCGGGCGATCGAGCTGCAGCGCTTGGCCGTGGCCTGGGAGCCGAACTCGGAGGTCACGCATCAGAACCTCGCGATCGCGCTGAGCCGCGCCGGGAAGACGCACGAGGCGCTGACGCACTGCGAGCGGGCCTGCGAGCTGGAGCCCGGGGACGCGGGGCTCTGGTACTCGCTCGGCCTGGCGCGCGCCGAGACCGGGAACGCGCGTGGCGCCGTCGACGCGCTCGAGACCTCCTGCCGGCTCGACCCGGGGGTGGCGCGCGTCTGGTACAACCTCGGCCTCGCACGGAAGAACCTGCTCGGCGACGCCGCGGGCGGCATCGCCGCGCTCGAGACCGCGACCGCGCTCGAGCCGGATTCGGCAGCGATCTGGTACGCCCTGGCCGCGGTCCTGAGCGAGGCAGGTCTCGTGGAGCGCGCCGCCCAGGCCGCGGAGCGCGCGCTCCAGGCCGATCCCAGCCACCGCTCGGCGCGCGCGCTCCGGGACGCGCTGAAGCGCTGATCTACTACTCCTGAGAATCGTCGCGCCGCGCGACGATTCTCAGGAGTAGTAGATCCCGCGGCCACGGGCCGCGGCCGCGCGCTATGGGCGCGCGGTGGATGCGCGACAGCGGGACATAGGTCCCGCAGGCGAAGCGTCACGCGACCATGCTGACGAGAGACTTCAGCGACGCC
>DYIW01000058.1:17537-23108 GCA_020723465.1 Phycisphaera mikurensis | reverse complement strand
CGCCGCGGTAAAGTGCAGAAGATTCCACGATCCGCTCCCTTCTCCACCGCGCGCCCGGCTGGCACCGAGGCAGCGGCGGCGCTGCCGGGAAGAATTCTGAAGACGCGGTGGGCTTGTCCAAGGACGCTCCCTACCTTCCCCACGAGAATCCGAACAACCCGACCACGACCGCTTGTGGTCGCGCCGCGCGCCAGCGCAGGGGCGAAACGCGGCGTTAACCGCGGACTTCCTTCTCGAGGCGGCGGATGATGTCGCCCTGGTGCGGGTCCTCGTCCATGAGGCGCTTGATCTTCTCGGTGGCGTAGATGACGGTCGTGTGGTCGCGGCCGCCGAAGTAGCCGCCGATCTCCTCGAGGGAGAGGTTGGTGTTGTGGCGCGCGACGTACATGCACACCTGGCGCGGGAAGGCGATGGACTGCGTGCGTCGCTTGGACTGCAGGTCGGACAGCTTGACGTTGAAGTAGCGGGTCACGGCCGAGACGATGTCGTGGATGGTCACGGCCGTGGAGCGCGCCGGCATGGCGTCGGAAAGCGCCACGCGCGCCAGCTCGAGGGAGATGGGCTGGTTCTCCAGGGCGGCGTAGCCGATGAGGCGCACGACCGAGCCTTCCAGCTCGCGGATGTTGGTCGAGATGTGCTCGGCGAGGAAGTGAGAGACATCGTCGGGCAGAGTGTGGCCGCGCAGCCGCGCCTTGCGCTTGAGGATGTTCACGCGCGTCTCGAAGTCGGGCGGCGCAAGCTCGACGACCAGGCCCATCTTGAAGCGCGACACCAGACGCTCCTGCAGCGTGGGGATGTCCTTGGGCGGCGCGTCGCTGGAGATGGCGATCTGGCGGCCGAGGTTGTAGACCGTGTTGAAGGTGTGGAAGAACTCCTCCTGGGTGCGCTCCTTGTTCGCCAGCAGGTGGATGTCGTCGACCAAGAGAACATCGACGTTGCGGTACTTCTGGCGAAACGCTGGGAGGTCGTTGTTCTCCAGCGAGGCGATGAAGTGGTTGGTGAAGGACTCGCACGACAGGTAGAGGATGTTCGCGCGGCGGTCCTTGGCCAGGATCTGGTGGCAGATCGCCTGCAGCAGGTGGGTCTTGCCCAGGCCCACGGAGCCGTGCAGGAAGAAGGGGTTGTAGCTCTTGCCCGGAGCCTCGGCCACGGCGGTGGCCGCCGCGTGCGCGAAGCGGTTGGAGGTTCCCACCACGAAGTTCTCGAAGGTGTACTCCTCGTGCAGGCTCGTGTCCGAGTTGCGCGCCAGGCTCGAGTCACCGGCCAAAGGCGGCGCGGCGGGCGGCAGGGGCGGCGGCTCGCGCTCGATCTTCGCCGGCGGAGGCGCGTCGGGATCGACGGCCAGAGAGATCGTGCGGTCGTCGCCGTAGCAGCGCCGTACGGCCTGGGCGAGGATGTCGGAGAAGTAGTTGGAGATCCACTCCAGCACGAAGGCGTTGCGCACGAGCAGGCGGATGGTGCCATCCGCGGCCTCGTGCAGCCGCACGCCGCGGAACCACATGCCGTACTGAGGCGGCGAGAGGAGCTCGCGCAACTGCAGCAGCAGACCGTTGCCCTGAAGTGTCTCTGGCTCGCCAGACGACATCGAACACCCCCCCGACGGTGCCGAACACGGGACCGCGACTGTTGAACTCGAGAAAGAGAAACCTGCCCGAAGAAGGTGCCAACCGGCTTCCGGATGAAAGCGGGCGGCGTTTTACCCGAGCCCAAAAAACCTTGTCAACGGCTGGGGGCGAAGCGCGGGCGAGGGGTGAGCGAGCGGCACTGCGTAGGAACGGCGTCGAAAGAGGTTGTGGAGATTTTGAGAACAACCAAAAAAACGCGCGCGCTCGCCAAAGGCGCGCGGCGCGCACACAAAAGGACGCGTGACGAGGTTGCGGCGCGCACGCGGCGCCGCGCAGGAAACGACGCAAACGGCCGCAGGGACGCGGTTTCTCCGCGTTTCCGCGCGCGCCTGGCTGCGCGCGCGCGCGTCAGTGCGCGAGCACCTCGAAGTAAATGGCTTCGTGGCGTTCGACGCTGCGGTGCACGTTGAAGCGCTCGACCGCGTCGCGCCGGCCTTCTTGCGCGAGAGAAGCGCGGAGCTGCGGCGACGTCAGGACCTCGCGCGCGCGCGCGGCGAGCGCCTTGACATCGCGGAACGCCACCAGAAAGCCCGTCTTTCCCTCGACGATGACCTCCGGTAGCCCGCCGATCTGGTAGCCGATGACCGGCGTGCCGCAGGAGATCGCCTCGAGAGCGGCGAGGCCGAAGGACTCGGTGCCGCTCGGCTGCAGCAAGAGGTCCGCGGTGGCGAGTACGGTCTCGACGTCCTGCACCGTGCCGAGAGCATGAACGCGATCCGTCACCCCGAGCTTGCGCGCGAACTCCATGCAGGACTCGAGCTGCGGTCCATCGCCGACGAGGGTGAGCGTGGCGTCGAGATCCTTGCACGCCAGGGCAAAGGCCTGGACCACGTCGAGCGGCCGCTTGACGGGCCGGAAGTTCGAGACGTGCACGACCTTCAGCGTCTCGCCCGGCGCAGCCTTGGGCCCGGGCAGGAAGCGCGCGGTGTCCACGAAGTTCGGCGCGATCAGGATCTCCTTGTGCGTGCGGAACAGCCTGCATGTCTCGGCCGCGAGGTAGGCGGAGACGGCGAGCACGCGGTCGCTGTTCTCGATGCCGAAGCGCGTCACATCGAGGTAGGCCGCATCGCTGCCCACGACCGTGATGTCGGTTCCGTGGAGCGTCGTGACGATGCGCGCCTTGGACTCTGGCGCCATTTGCCGCGCAAGATAGGCACAAATGGCGTGCGGGATCGCGTAGTGAACGTGGAGGATGTCGATCTCCTCGTGGACGAGGAGCTCGCGCATCTTCGATGCGAGGGCCAGGTCGTATGGCGGATACTTGAAGAGAGGATAGGCCGACACTTCCACGAGATGGACCTGCACGCGGGAGGTGCGGCTGATTCGCAAGGGCTCTGCGTAGGCGAGGAAGTGGATATCGTGGCCCTTTTCCGCCAGGGCGATGCCCAGCTCCGTGGCCACCACGCCCGATCCTCCGAGGGTCGGGTAGCAAGCGATCGCGATGCGAAGGTGTCGTTCCATCAGCGGAGGAGGGAAGCCAGGTTGGGAATGGGGAGGGGACCGGGAACGATCAGGGGCACGGCGTAGTCCGACTGGATGAGCGAACCGAAATGCCGGAGCCGAGCCACGATGCTCTCCAGAAACGACGCACTCGAGATGCGCGTTGGGGGTTCAACGGAATCAGGATCGTGAAACTGGCTCTTGTAGCAGCGGATCGCCTCCATTTGGCTGTCAACGTCCTCCTTGAGGACGGTGACGCAAGAAAGGTGCGGTGGCACGTGGTGAGATGGGTAGTGGAAGAGGAGGCGGGGGCGATGGGGTGACGGGGCCGTAGGCGAGGACTTGTAAATGCCGGCCAAATACCAGGCGGAACGGACCAGGATGCCGGCCGCCGCATGATCTGGATGGTCGTCCTCGATCCACGGCGCGAGAAGCAGCACCGGCTGTTCCCTGCGAATGATGGGGATGAGCTCCTGGCGGGCCGCGTCGCTGTCCCGCAGGCGACCGTCGCCGAGGTCGAGGATCGTGACGTCTCGCGCACCGAGAACCTGGGCCGCGGCAGCGGCTTCGAGCGCCCGCTTCTCGGGGGTGCCGCGGGTGGCGGCCTCGCCGCGGGTGAGATGGACCAGGCTGAAGGCGAGCCCCTGGCGGCGGACAGAGGCGAGGAGCGCCCCGATCGAGAGCTCGATGTCGTCGGGGTGCGCCCCGATGGCCAGCACGTCAGCCATGAGCGGGCTCCGTGTCTCCGAGATCCACGAGCAGGTGGCCGAACTCGAAAGGGTCGATGGTTGCAGCCAGGCGATCGTAGAGATCGAGACCGTGGCGCGGGAGGAACTGGAGCCCGGAAAGCACGCGGTCCTGCGGCTTGCCCGCGGGAAGGAAGGCGCGCGCGACCAGGAGCGCGCGGCGCAGCGAGACTCCCGCCCGTTCCTGCTCTTCCTCGAGCGCCTGGCGCCGCAGCTTGTCCAGGGATGCCTGGAAGGCGGCCTGGAGCTTCTCCAGGGAACCCCTCACCGGAGCGCCCGCGTCCGCGAGCTCGCGCGCGAAGCGGTCGAGCGCCGAGAGCGCGTCCTGCGCCCGTCCTCGCAGAGCCGCGTCCCGCTCGGGATCGGGAGGAGGCACGCGCCGCGCCAGCGCCTCCTCGCCGAGGAACAGCTCCGCCTGGCCGAGCGCCAGGTTCTCGCTGGCGCGGCGCACGCGCGGCTCGACGAGCGTCGCGTGCGTGCGCGGGACGAAGACCGGGCGCGGCGCCTCGAGCAGGTCGAAGGCCTCGCTGAGCTGGAGCCAGTAGGCCAGCTCGCCGGGACCGCCGGTGACCACGGGCGCGGGCAGGATCAGGGCCTGCAGGATCGCGCGCAGGCCGGCGTCGCCGCTCAACGCGTCCGGCTCGCCGCGAGCGCGCTCGCAGAGAGCGCGCGCGTCATCCCGGCCGGGAGCGACGCGCCGCCGGCGGTTCTGCTCGACGTGGAACACGGCCGAGGGCAGGTCCGTCCTCAGGGGAGCGGAAAGGCCGCGCTGCGCGAGGGCGCGCGCGCCCGCCTGCAGGGCCGCGGGCACGCGCGCGGGCGCCTCGAGCTCGCGGAGCAGCAGGGGCAGCAGGAGATCCGCCACGTGGCGGGGTTCGAACACGACCAGGCCGGAGGAGGCGAAGAGACGCAGGAGCGTGCGGCCGAACCAGTCCGGCCAGCGCTCACCCGCGCGCGGCGCGAGCTCCGCACGCACGCGCTCGAGGTGCGGGCCGTCCGGCAGCGCCGCAGCGAGCTGCTCGAACACGGCGGGCGCCGCTTCCGGCACGCACAGGCGTGCGGCAGGCGGACCGGCGGGCCCGAGGTCCACACGGAAGCGCCTGAGCTCGGCGTGCGCGTCGAGGAGTGCACAGCCCTCGATCTCGGGCAGGTCGTGGTCATCGGACGCGATCCAGAAGAGCGGCACGCAGCGCACGCCGAGCTGCTGCGTGAGGCGCCGCGCGAGCGCAATCGTGGTGGCCGCCTTGAGGAGCGTGTAGAGCGGTCCGGTCGCGAAGCCGGGCTGCTGGCCGCAGGCCACGGCGAACACGTCCGGCGCCGCGAGCGCGCGCGCGTTGTCGAGCGAGAGCGGCGCGGCCCCCAGCGCGCGGTTGGCGGCGTGCAGGCGCTCCGCGAGCTCGGCGCGCGGGAAGGCGCGACGGCGACAGCGCGCGAGCGCCGCGTGAAAGGAAGCGGGTGCACGCGGATCGCCGCCCAGGCGGCTGGCGAGGAACGCGTCGCCCGCGGCGTAGCGCGCGAGGAGAGCATCGGCGGGCGCGTGAGGCGTGACCGCGATCCTCATGCGTCACGCTTCCCGCGGGGCGCCAGGCGTGCCGCGCCGCGCCTCCCAGGCCAGGCGGAGCTGCCCGCGCATCTCGAGCGCGGCGGCGCGCACCGCGTCGCGGCCGGACGCGCCGCGGTCCTCGGCCGCGCCGCGTGGTTCGCGGGAGAGCGGAAAGCGCGCTGGAAAGGGCTCCTGGACGCGACGACTGCGTACTGAG
>DYIW01000058.1:0-17527 GCA_020723465.1 Phycisphaera mikurensis | reverse complement strand
GCCGCGCGATAGGCGCGCAGGAGGCCGCGCGAGGACGCGACCAGGATGCCGGCCCCGCGTTGGTCGAGCGCGGCGACCACGTCTTCTGCCGTGCCGCCCTGGGCGCCATAGCCGGGCACGAGCAGCAGCAGGCGCGGGTGGCGGCGGCGGAGCGCGGCCAGCTCCTCCGGATAGGTCGCGCCGACCACTGCGCCGAGCGACGAGTATCCTTCCGCGCCGCATAGTTCCCTCCCCCACTGCTCGACCAGGCCGGCGACGTGCTCATAGACGCGCTGACCGCCAGACACGAGATCCTGCACCTGCGGCGCGCTCGGGTTCGAGGTGCGCACCAGGATGAAGAGGCCGCGTCCCTCGGCGCGGCAGCGCGCGAGGAAGGGCTCGATCGTGTCCCCTCCGAGGTAGGGGCTGAGCGTCACGGCGTCCGCATCCGCGCCGGCGGGCGCGCCTGCGCCGAAGTGCGCATCCGCGTACGCCTGCGAGGAAGGACCGATGTCGCCGCGCTTGATGTCGCCAATGACGAGGAAGCCGCGTTCCTTCGCCGCGCGCAGTGTGCGCGCATAGGCGGCCACGCCGGCCAGGCCGAGCGCCTCGTAGAAGGCGATCTGCACCTTCACGGCGGGCACCACGCCAACGAGACCGTCGAGCACGTCCAGCGCGAAGCGCTCGTAGGCGCGCGCGAGGCGCGGCAGCGAACCGCCCGCGGCCGCGGCCGCGCGCGAGGAGAGCAGGTCCGGCCGCGGGTCGATGCCGGCCGCAATGGGGCTGGCGAGTTCGAGCGTGCGTGCAATCACGCGGTCGGCGAAGTTGTGACTGGCCATCATTTCACGCGACAGAGGAAGTTCTGGACCATTCTCTGCCCCCAGGGCGTCATGAAGGACTCGGGGTGGAACTGGATTCCGTAGGCGGCGCCGGCGCGATCGGCCAATCCCATGATCGTGCCGTCGGCGGCGCGCGCCGTGACCTCGAAGCGAGCGGGGAGCGACGGCTCGTCGACCATGAGGGAATGGTAGCGGGCGACCGCGCAGCCTTGCGGCACGCCGGCGAAGAGATCCAGGCCGTCGTGTTCGAGTGGAGACGTCTTGCCGTGCATCGGACTCGTGGCGCGCACGATGCGGCCGCCGCAGGCGAAGGCCAGGCACTGGTGTCCGAGGCACACGCCGAGGATGGGCACCTCCCCGAGGAAATGGCGGATGAGCGCCACGGACACGCCCGCGTCCGCGGGGCCGCCGGGCCCGGGCGAGATGATGAGCGCGCGCGGCCTGAGCCGCGCACAGTCCTCCACGGTCAGCGTATCGTTGCGCACAACCCGTGGCGCGTGGCCGAGAGCACCGACGAGCTGCACGAGGTTGTAGGTGAAGGAGTCGTAGTTGTCGATGAACAGGATCACCGCGGGGAGCGTAGAGGGTCGGACGGCGCGCTCAAAGCAGGGCTTCTGCGACTCCGTCCGCGAATTCCTGTCCGCGGGCGGTGAGGCGGACACGCTCGGGCGTGTGCTCGATCAGGCCGAGGTCGGAGAGGCGCGCGAGGGCCGTGGGGTCGAGCGCCGCGAAGCCGCGGCCGAAAGCGCGCCGGAGCGCGGACTCCCGGACACCCGCGGAGCGCCGGAGGCCAAGCATCATGGCTTCGCGCAGCGCGCGCTCGGGCGAAAGCGTCTCGCGCTCGATCGCCGGATCCTCGCCCGCTTCGAGGCGCGCGCACCAGTCGGCGAGTCGCGGATCATTTCGGCGGCGACCTCCAGCGACGAAACTCGCCGCGGACGGCCCGAAGCCGAGGTAGGGCTGATGGCGCCAGCAGGACACGTTGTGCCGGCAGCGCGCTCCGGGCAGGGCGAAGTTGGAGATCTCGTAGTGCTCGTAGCCGGCTTCCGTGAGCCGAGAGCGGACGTGCCGGTAGAAGTGAGCCTCGCGCGAGGCGGAAAGGGGCGTCACTCGACCCTCGTCACGCGCGCGTGTGATCTCCGTATCTTGTTCGTACGTAAGGCAATACGCCGAAATGTGATCTGGTCCGAGATCGAGGGTGCGGGAGATGTCCGAGTCGAAGACGGCAAGGGTCTGACCGGGCACCGCGTAGATGAGGTCGATGTTGACCTGGCGGATGCCCGCTGCGCGAAGATGCGCGACGGAGTGCTCGATCTGCGATGCGTCGTGGCGCCGCCCGAGCCGGCGCAGGGTCGTCTCATCGAAGGATTGCGCGCCGATGCTTACGCGTGTGACGCCACGTCGAGCCAGGACCTCCACGCGGTCCGGCCGGAGGTTCTCCGGGTTCGCCTCGACCGAGAGCTCGATGACTCGCCTGAGATCGAAGTTGTCGTCGAGGATCTGGAAGAAGCTCTCGAGATCCGCGGGCTTCAGCGCGGTCGGTGTGCCGCCCCCCACGAACAGGGTCCGCGGGCTGAGGCCGGGCGCGCGACGTTGGATTTCCAGTTCCAGGCAGCGGAGAAAGCGCGCGGGCGGGACGCGCTCGCGAAACAGGGCGATCGCGAAGTCGCAGTAGGGACAGCGGCGGACGCAGTACGGCGAGTGGATGTAGACCGAGCGAACGCGGGGAAGGTCCGCGGCGCGCGGCTCAGGCACCGCCTCCGTGAGAGAGGATGGCATTCAGCTTCCGCAGCGCTTCGTTCTGCACCTGCCGCACGCGCTCGCGCGTCAGGCTGAGGCGGCCGCCGATCTCCTTCAACGTCATGGACTCGCCGTTGTCCAGGCCAAAGCGCATGCGCAGGATCTCACGTTCGCGCTGATCCAGGGCGGTGAGCAGCTCGCGGATCTTGTTCAGCTCCGCCTGGTTCAGCACGACCTGGTCCGGCGGGGCGGTCCGGCGGTCCTCGATCGTCTCGGTGAGGTCTTGCGCGTCGTCCGAGTTGATCGACTGCTTGGTGGCGGACGCGGAATGGTCCGCCCGCTCTACCGCGCGCACGCCCTCGGGGCGCATGCCCAGAGCCTTGCACAGCTCGTGCTCGCTGGGCAAGCGGCCGTTGCGGTTGGCGAGATCCTGGCGGGCCTTCTTCCACTTGCCGATGAGCTCGACCATGTAGGAAGGGATGCGGACCGTCTTGCCGGTGTTGATCAGCGCGCGCCGGATCGCCTGGCGGATCCACCACGTGGCGTAGGTGGAGAAGCGGCAGTCCTGGGCAGGGTCGAAGCGCTCCACGGCCTTCAGGAGCCCCACGTTTCCCTCCTCGATGAGGTCGAGGAGCGCCAGGCCGCGGTTGGAGTAGTTCTTGGCGATGCTCACGACCAGGCGGAGGTTCGCCCGGATCATGCGCTCGCGTGCCTCGGGGTTGCCGCGCCGGATCTCCCGGGCGAGGGCCTTCTCGTCCAGGGCCGTGAGCAGGGGAACCCTGTTGATTTCCTTCAGGTAGGTCTCGAGCACGTTTTCGGAGGCGATGGGACACTCCTCCCGCTGGAGATCAGACCGGGGACTTCAGACAGGAGAGATCGGACCAGGTCGAACCGGATCTTGAGACATGAGCGAAGGAAACCAGGTACGAGGCACGCAGGTGCATAGGATAGCGTTCGCCGCCACCCGGTTCATGGGGCACCCTGGGAATGCTCTTGCCCTGGCTTGGGTGTCGCGGGCGTTCGAAAGGAATGGAAGAAAGCGCATCTCCACGCGGCTGAAGCAGACCGCTTCCTTCTGCCGAACAAACCCTGTAGTGATGCATCTGCGGCGTGCCGTCGCTAGTTCGTTCCCAGGAGGTGATCGCGTTGGACGGCTCACGAGAGGCCATCATCCAGGAAGAGGAGTTTCGGGGTCTCCTCGCTCAGCAGATCAAGGGCCTGGTCAGCTACCTGCGCCTGCTGATGAGTCGGGAGGCGAACTCCTGGGCCAAACGCCATCTTGCCGAGCTGGTGGTCCGGACGCACGAGACGGAGTCCTTCCTGGACGACTACAGTGCCCGGAACAACAAGCGATTCGCCTACCTCGTGGAGCTGATCGCGTCGGCGCGGGGTTTCGGCCGGGCGGCGGTGGCTCTGCGCCACCTCGTGGCACGCTTCCCTCGCTACGAAGTGGTTCTGGCGCCGGAGGTGAAGGAGCGCTTCCTGGCGGAGACGCAGCGGACGCAGCAGTTCCTGGACCAGGCGATCCTGGCGCTGATGAGAGCGATTCTCGATGCGCTCGAAAGAGCCGGCGTCCCGGTTTCCGCCGATGTGTGGACCAACGGATCCCTGCCGGATGAAGAGGTCCGCCGGGTCTTGCCGCACAGCATCGACGAAGAAGATGTCTTCAACGAGGAGCAGCGGATTGCCGAGGTCGCGACGCAGTACCTGGCAGCGTGCGATCGGTTCGCCTGGGCGGGCAAGCGCATGATCGAAGGCGTGGATCAGCTCAGGGCGTACGTCTTGCGAGACCTGGATGAGGAGCGCTCGCGCTACTTCGAGTCTCTGGTTCACAGCATCGAGTCGAAGTACGACACCTACGTGGCGGCGACCGCCATCGAAGCCAGGACGCCGGGCCTTCGGCGGCTGCGCGGGCACGCATCGACCGCACTGCACCTTCTGGAGGTCGGCACCGAGCTGGTGCACTTCTACGTCCGTCATGAGAACGACGTGCGGGCCGAGAGCGTGAAGGCGGACATCGCGCGGGTCGTGAACAAGGGTGGCGTGCTGGATCGGGCCGCGAATTTCGCGTTCTTTTTCGCGAGCCGGATCCTTTCAGCGGGCCGGGGCTTCGCTGACGAAGCACTGGCGGCGTTCGTGCGCGTTCAGGATCTGGAGGTGGCGCTGCCGCAGGGCGAGACCCTCCATGCGCGACCCATCTCGTTGATCGTGAAGATCGTGAAGCACCACGGCACGCACGTCGAGATGCAGATGGGAAGCGGGACGTGCAGCGCCGCGTCGATCATGGAGATCATCATGGTCGCGGGCGACAACCCCGAGGCCCGCACCATCCGGTTTCGAGGCGATGCCCGGGTACTCGAGCACATCGGTCTCCTGTTTGACTCTGGTCTCGGCGAACGAGGCCTCGACAAGCTCCCGCGAGAGTTGAGCTACCTCACCAAGTAGGAGTCGAAGGGCGGAATTCGGTCCATGCTCTGGGCAGTCTTCAGCGACATCCACGCGAACATGCCTGCTCTCGAGGCGGTCCTTCGCGCGATCGAAAGGGAGAGGCCCGACCGCCTGCTCTGCCTGGGCGATCTGGTGGGCTACGGCCCCCACCCGCGAGAGGTTCTCTCCCGGGTCCGCTCGCTGGGCTGCCCAGTGATCGGAGGAAACCACGACCTCGCGGCCATCGGCGCGTTGGACGCGTCGTGCTTCAACGTATTCGCTCGACAGGCGGTGAACTGGACCGCCGAGGTGCTGAACGAGGAGGACCGCGGCGACCTCGGGGATCTGCCGCTCACCTGGGAAGAAGGAACGATCGCGGCGGTTCACGGGACTTGGGACGAACCGAAGGAGTTCCTCTACCTGCAAACCGTCGAGCACGCGCAGGCCCTGCTGGAAGTGCAGCCGCGGTTCCTCGGGCTCTTCGGTCACACGCACGTGCCTCTGGCGTTCCTTCGGTGCCAGGGAAAGACCGTCCTGACCTTCGATGAGAAGCTGAACCTCTCTGGCGTGGATCGTGCGCTGGTCAACGTGGGGAGCGTCGGACAACCGCGGGACGAGAACCCGCACGCCGCGTTCGTGCTGTACGACGACGCGCGTCAGACCATCCAGATCCGGCGCGTGCCCTACGACATCGACGCCGTGGCAGCGGACATCGTCTCACGGGGCCTGCCCAAGCTGCTCGGCGAACGCCTTCGATTCGGGATGTAACTCCGCGCGTCTGATCCCGTCTCTGTGCCACGAACCGCCAGGATCTTCGCACGGCACAAAGATCCGCAGCCTCCTCGACGAGAACCCGAGGCACCTGAATGCGCGGAGGCTGGCAGTCGGCCGATGGGTCCTCCGGCTTCCATTTCCGACTTCGAACTTCAAGCTCGCGGCGGCGCGTGCCGGACCCAACCAGTAGCACGGACACGTTTGGTGCGGCGCCGCCGCGATGTGGTCAGCGATCCCCCACCGGACATGGGAAAGATTCCGCACACACAAGAACTAGTATCTGCTTGAGGTCGAGAATACACTGCGTGGAGAGAGCCCTTTCGGAGGAGACACCATGGAGCGACGGTTGGCGAGAGGTCTGGAAGCACTCTTGGGCAAGGGAGGTGTGCAGGCGGCGGCGACACAATCGATCCAGACGATTCCTGTGGAGGCGATTCGGCCCAATCCGCGCCAGCCGAGGAAGAACCTCGACACGGCGTCCTTGGCTGAGCTGCAGGGCTCCATTGCGCGGGACGGCCTGCTTCAGCCCATCCTCGTGCGCAGGACCGAGGACGGTTACGAGATCATCGCGGGTGAACGGCGCTGGCGCGCGTGTCGGAACCTCGGCCTTCCTCGCATCCCGGCGATGGTCCGCTCGGTCGAGCAGGACCAGCAGCTCATCCTTGCGCTGGTCGAGAACCTCCAGAGAACCGATCTGAACGCTATCGATGAGGCGATGGCCTTCCACCAACTGCTGGAGGAGTTTGGCTTGACGCACGAGGAGGTCGCCAAGCGCGTGGGCAAGGAGAGATCCACGGTCTCCAACACGCTTCGCTTGCTGGACCTGCCGCCTGCGGGGCTCGATGCTGTTTCACGTGGAACCTTGACAGCGGGACATGCTCGGGCGCTCATTCCTCTGGCAAAAAGCCCGCAGTTCGTTGATGTCCTGCACAAGACCATCGAAGAAGGATGGAGCGTGCGCCAGACGGAGCGCGTGGTCCGGGAACTCGTCGAGGGGCCGAGCGAGCCGGACGAGAGTGCCCGAACCGCGCGGCCGCACGGGCACGGTGCAGGAGAGACGCGTCACGCGGCGGTCGTGGATCTCGAAGACCGACTCCGGTCCAAGTGGGGGACGCGGGTTCGGATCACCACCAAGCGGAAGGGCGGTGAAGTCACTTTCCTCTGTGCCTCACGCGAAGAGCTGGACTCTGTGATCGAGCGCTTGAATTCAGCGACCTGGCAGTGGGGAGTACCGGCGGCAGATGCCCCTCTTGGTGATTCGGCACACGAGAGCGAAATGCGGATCTAATTATTCTGCCGAAGGTTAGGGCAGCGCCTTCACAACATCCGATTCCGTGACGCCCGTGATGGGCAGCGGTTCTTTGAGGCGGCCCGAAGCCTCATCCTGTTCCCGTTGTGAAACCTGCTGGAGCTGTTCCAGTCCTTCGAGCACGCAGGCGAACACCACTTCGCTGCTGTCTTGCCACGGAGAGTCGGCCACGTACAGCGCTACCCGAGGTTTCGTGCTTTTGTCCTGAAGATCGTCGTCATTTCTCATGAAACTAAGCGCGCCCGCGTAGTGGCTCAGGAGATTGCGGTCCGGGACGATCCCCTGAGCGACCTTCGACGGTTCCGTGGTCGCCGGCGCGGGCTTCTCAGGCTCGGCTGCTGGTTGGCCTTCCACAGCCTCCGGGGCCTCCTTTGGCTCTTCGCCTTCGGACGACGCGGCGGCCTGGGCGCGCAGCACGACGTACGCGCCGGGCGTGACCTCGTCGATCGCCCCGCCCGTTGCCCGGATCTCACGCAGGAGCTTCACGAACTCTCCGCATGCGACCGGCGCTTCCTTCAAGTACAGGCCAATGCGAATGTCTCCCAGCGCCGTGGACAGGGTGACCCAGTTGTCCTCGGGCGGTCGCGGGTTGGCCTCGGGAATCTCGTTCGCGGAGCGCCAGGACTTCTCCGCACGGATATCCGCGAGCAGCCTGGTGGCGCGCGGCTCGTTCCCTTGAGAGGACATGTTCAGGACATGCTCAGGGAACTCCTCCTTTAGTCGAAGGACGTACCCCTCGGCCTTGTCCAGGGCTTCCTCCGCGAACGCGCGCTGCGCGCTCAAGAACAGAGCCCACGGCTCCGCGGAAGAGCCCTGAATCACCCCTTCGAACTGGATCTCGCTGGTCTCGCCGCGCGGCCCGAGGAACTCATAGACCTCGTTCCACGCAGCCTCCTCGCGCGAACCGCTGCGATGCCAGAAGAACAGCACGGCCACGAGAACGATGGCGCAGAGCAGCAGCGCTCCCAGCACACGGGCGCGGTTCCGCAGCCAGAAGCCCGCGCTCAAGACGCTGTCGTAGCTGGCCTTGGGAGGCGGGTTCGGGCTGGCCATGCATCACTCCTGGGATGAGAACCAAGACATGAATCGCTTCGAGACAAGGGGCGCCTATTCTAGGCGGCGGACGCGCGGGTGTCAGCAAAGGACCGATCGCCACCGTGACGAGAAAAGGAGAGAGCGGCGCCTGCCCGGAATGCGGCGCGATCATCGACTGGGACGCGCTGGCGCACGAAGGCATCCTGCACGGCCGGACGCAGGCGATGGGGGGGCCCTTCTTCACCATTTCCTGTCCGTCATGCCAGGAACCGCTGGTCGCGGAAGGCGGAGTCGGCCGCGTCTACCGCTTTCAGCGCGCACGCGACCTGCAGCGCGGATCCCGCGCGCACCGGGCTCTCTGCTTCTTCCTCGGCAAGGCGCGCAGGCCGCGCGCAACGCTGGGCCGCGCCGCGCCCGCAGAAGAGAGCGCGCGCGAGGAGGCGCGCGCAGCGCGCGCGCCCGGAGTGCAGGAAAGGCCGCGCGGCGCGCGCTTCCACGCGCAGCTCGAGATCCTCGGGCTTCCCGAGGACGTGTCGCTGGACGGCGTGAAGCGCCGATTTCGCCAGCTCGCCAAGCAGTTCCACCCCGACCTGTTCCTGCGCGCGACGGAGGGCGAGCGCCTGCAAGCGGAGCAGCGCTTCGTGCGCATCGCCCTGGCCTACCGCCACGTGCTCGACCACTGGCAGGAACCTTGAGCACCACAGCGCGGAGGCGCCGCAACCGAACCCGGCCGCTCGAATCAAGCTGAGGCACTCCGCGCGCCCCCTCCCTTGGCGAAGCTCGCGCCGCCGCGAGTCGGAAGTTCGAAGTCGGAAGTCAGTCGAGCTCTTCGGCGAGCTGCTGCCCGCCTCCTTGCCGGGCCGCCCAAGGAGCGCCGTGCCCGTCGTCGCAGCACGGGGTCTTCGCGCCCTGCGAAGCTCTTGGCCGCTCGTGGCTCTAGGAGGTTCTCGTTCTCGCCTCAAATGGTTAGCATACGCGGACGTTCGTGTTTGTCGTCACCCAGGGTCTTCCTCCGCGGAAGCCGGTCTCATGCTGGCCACGGCTCTCGAGCATCCGACGCTCGTCCTGAATCGCAACTGGACGGTCATCTGCGTCGTGCCCGTGCGGCACGCGCTGGTGCTCGTGTGCCGGGACGCGGCGCGCTTCATCTCGCCCGAGACCTTCGAGACGCACGACATGTCCTCCTGGGCGGCGCAGGCCGTGGGAGCGGACGAAACGACGATCCACCTCGTGTCGCGGGTGATCCGCGTGCCCGAGGTGATCGTGCTCACCAGGTACGACCGCTTGCCGCGGCGCGAGGTCCCCTTCACGCGCCGCAACCTCTATCGCCGTGACCGCTACACCTGCCAGTACTGCGGCGGCAAGCCGGGCTCCGAGAACCTCTCCATCGATCACGTCATTCCGCGCTCGTCCGGCGGGCCGACCGGCTGGTCGAACTGCGTGCTCGCCTGCCTCTCCTGCAACGTGCGCAAGGCCAACCGCATGCCCGTGGACGCGGGCATGACGCTGCTGCGCAAGCCCGCGCGCCCGCGCTGGGTGCCGCAGGTGACGCTGCCCGAGGGGCTGGTCAAGAAGTCCTGGCCGCAGTTCGTTTCCGACCGCTATTGGGAAGTGGAATTGACGGATTGACGACGCGAACGCCGAACCGATGCGCAAGTGTCAACTGACGAGGACGCCTGTCATGAAGCGTATGTGCGCCACTCTGACCTGCTGCCTGCTGCTGGCCGCGGCGGCGGCTGCTGACGTCGTGACCATGAAGGACGGCCGCAAGTTCGAGGGCACGGTCCTCGAGCAGACCGCGGAGAAGGTCGTCATCAAGACCAAGTTCGGCGTGAACGAGCTGAAGGCCGCGGACGTGGCCAGCGTGGAGATCAAGTCCACTCCCGAGGAGGAGTTCAAACAGCGCCGCGAAGCGGCCGCGGGCGACGCCAAGGCCCTGTTCGATCTCTATGTCTGGGCCACCTCGAGCGGCCTGAAGAATCAAGCCAAGATCGCGCTGCGCGACGTCATCAAGGTCGACCCGAACCACGAGGAGGCACGCCGGCTGCTCGGCTACGTGCGCTTCGAGGACCGCTGGGTCACGGAGAAGGAGCGCGAGCGTCTCGCCGCTGACAAGGAGCGCAAGGACAACGAGGCCAAGGGGCTGGTCTTGCATGAAGGCAAGTGGATGACGCCCGAGGAGAAGGAGGAAGCGGTGAACCTCGCCAAGGGCATGGTCAAGGTGGAAGGCCAGTGGGTGGATATGAAGGACAAGGCGCGCAAGGAGGAGGAGGCCAAGCGCCGCCAGGAGGCCGAGGAGCACCGCGCCAAGGGCGAGTTCTTCGTCAACGGCAAGTGGATACCGCGGAAGGAAGCGGAGGCGTTCTTCGCGGACGTGCAGAACCCGTACCGCACCGAGGGCGACCACATCCTTCTTTGCACCAACAACGGCATCGAGTTCGGGGACCGCATGCTCGTCACGGCCGAGGCGGCCTACCGGAAGGCCAAGGACCTCCTGGGCGCCGAGCCGAAGCTGGACGGCCGCAAGCTGCCCGTGTTCGTCGTGGCGAGCCTCGAAGACTACAACCTGCTCGGCAACAGAATGGGTGCGGACGAGAAGTCCTCGAACTACCCGGCCTTCGTGACTCCCTGGCTTCCCGAGGACCAGGCCGGCTTCGACATGGTCTCGGTCACGCAGTACTACAAGGACGTGTCCCTGACCGAGGTGTACGTCCACCACGCCGTGGTCGAGCAGTACGTCCGCCGCATCATGGGCCCGACCGCCGCCGACCCGGCGCCGCGCTGGTTCATCGACGGGGTGTCCTCCTACATCGAGCGCTGGCAGGGCCCGAAGCTGTTCAGTTGGACCCGGGACCGGCTGATCGCTGTGGGCGGCTTGCTCAAGATGAAGACCTACTTCGGGAGCTACCAGCCGAGCGAGCAGTGCATCCTGAGCGGCGGCTTGCTCACGGCCTTCGTGAAGAGCGACAAGTGCCCGGAGGAGCTGCTCAAGGAGTGGAACGACTCGGTGGCGGCCGTGATTGCCGGCGAGGGGGTCCAGAAGGCCTTCCGCAGCCTCGAAAAGGCCTTCACCAAACATGAAGATGCGCTCCGCGAATTCGGGAACCTCTGAGCGCGATTTGGGCGAGAAAAGGCTAACAAAAGACACTTTTTCGCGACCACCGTCGCGGCACGGAACGCCGGGATTCGAACAGGTGGTGCAGGCGACGAAGTGGGCAAAAAGAGGCGAAGATGACATCTCTTCATTGCCAACATGTCACCTCTCGATGTCCCCTGGCATCCGCGCGGCCTGCGAGCCACATCTTGTGGCGGTTGCTGTGCCGATCTGGCGCATTCGCCCGGGGCGGGCGGACGACCCTCTGAAGACCCTTCCACGGTGCCTCATCCAGAACCTGCTCGTCGCTGGGAGACAAGGCCACAACTCTCGCGCCAGCAGGGGTTTTCGTGCTATCCCCGTCGCCGGATTCGAAGCCTCGCGGTCGCCGGCCGATTCACCGGGATTGGCACCAACATTGCAACCTTCCCGTGTTTCCCCGGCGCCGCCGTCTCGTGGCCGTGCTCGATCCGCCGGCGCACCGCCGGCTCCATCCCCATGACTGAAAAGCGGAGGTACGAAGAATGATCCGAGCCAAGCGCGTGTGCGCACACCGGACGCCAGCCGGTCTCTTCCTGGCGGCAGCGATCGCGCTGGGAGGCATCGCCGCAGCGGCGCATGCTCAGGAAGTGCTGGGTGCGGATCGCCTGCTGCCCGAGGGGACGATCCTGGTGTTTTCCTCGGACGACTTGGCCGCGTCTTCTCAAGCCGAAGCAGGCATGCCTCTGGCCAAGATCCTGGCCGAACCGGATGTGCAGACGTTCCTGGAGAAGCCGAAGGAGATGGCCAACGAGGCCCTGGCCAAGCTGCTCGAGGAAGCGCGCAAGGAGAAGGGCTTCGAGGACTTCAACATCTCTCTCGACCAGCTCTTGAGCGGCTCCTACGGCCGCTTCTTCCTGGCGCTGACGCACGTCGGCCTGCCCGACACCCAGGCCGGAGAGAAGATCCCGGACATTGGCCTGATCGTGGGCATCGAGTGCAAGGAGGGCGCCCCGGACTGGCAAGCGCTGCTCAAGGAGCTGGTCAACCGCGCGGCCAGCAGCTCCGGCGAGCAGATCAGCTTCCGGCCCGTGGCGGGCGAGAGCCTCGGCTACGAGGAGCTGGTCGGAGACGAAGAGGAGCGTCCGCCGATGCTGATCGGCAAGGCCGGCCGCCTCCAGCTCTTCTCTCTGAGTCACCAGTCGATGAAGGCGGTCATGGAGCGCGCTGCCGGGCAAGCGCAGGAGCCCTGTCTCGGCGACGGCGCGCGCTACCAGAAGGCGCAGAAGATGATCGGCTTGGATGCGCCGAGCGCGTCGCGCTTCTACGTGAACATCGAGAAGGCGATCCTGCTGGCCGCGGACATTGCCAAGCTGGCGCTGCAGGAGTTCGACCAGACCCAGTACGTTCCGCGCGTCGACCAGGTGATCGACACGCTGGGGATTCTCGCGCTGAAGGAAGCCGTGTCCGCGGGAGTCTTCGAGGACGGGGTCGCCGTCAGCAGGGCGTGGATCGCCACGGAGGGCGAGCCGAAGGGCCTGCTGAAGCTCGATCCGGGCAAGCCGATCGACCTGAGCATGCTGGACGACATTCCCCAGGACACGGCCAGCTTCTCGCTCTTCTCCCTGGACGTGGGCGCGCTGTACGACCTGGTCATGGACGTGGTGCGGACCGTGGACGAGGGCGTGTACCAGCAGGCCGACCAGACACTGCAGGGCATCGGCGCCCAGATCGCGGGAGAGGGCAACCCGCCGCTCGACCTGCGCAACGACGTGCTCGCCAACATCGGCCCCTCCTTCGTCTACCTGGCGCCGAAGTCAGCCAGCGCCATGGTGCCGTCCGTGTTCCTCATGGCCGAGGTGAGAGAGCCGGAGAAGGTGATTCAGAGCCTGAAGAGCATCTTCGAGTTCGCCAGCGCCATGTCGAACGGCGCGGTCAAGCTGCGCTCGTCAACCTACAAGGAGACTGAGGTTCACCAGATCGAGCTCGAGGGTCAGGCAGCCATGTTCCTGAGCCCCTGCTTCGCTGTGGCGGGGAACCGCCTGTGCATCTCCCTCAACCTGGGCGACCTGAAGCGGCACCTGCGCCGCGGCGAGAAGCCCGGGCCGAGCATCCGGGAGAACCCGGAGTTCCAGCGCTTCTTCAGCCGGCTGCCCGAGGGCAAGCCGCTCGGCTCGCTCTCGTACACGGACGTCCGCTTCACGGTCGAGAGCCTCTACGGCCAGCTCGTGACCGGCCTGCAGGGCCTGAACATGATGACCGGCTTCGAGCTGCCGGTGGACATGGCCCTGCTGCCGCAGACCGAGGTCATCACCAAGCACCTCTTCGGGTCGCTCTCCTACTCGGTGTCCGAGCAGGACGGCGCGCTCATGGCCAGCTACGGACCCGTGGGCGGAGAGATCGTGGGCGCCCTGATGAAGGGCGTTGTGGGCGGAGCGCTCATCGTCGGCTGGCAGCGCTTCGAGGAGGAGAAGAGCCGCGTCACGGTCGCGCCCACGCCGACCGAGCCCGCGCAGCAGACTCCCGAGGACCGCGTGCGCATCGACCTCAGCAACCTCAAGGCCGGCGTCACGATCTTCAAGCTGCAGAACAGCCGCCTGCCGGACGCGCTCGAGGACCTGCTGCAGCCGACCGAGGCCTACCCGAACGGCTGCCTCGGGCCCGGCGGCATCCCCAGCGATCCGTGGGGCAACGCCTACCAGTACAAGCGCACGGACAGCGGCTACGTGCTCTGGTCGTTCGGGCCGAACGGCGCCGACGAAGGCGGCGAGGGCGACGACATCAAGCAGGAGAAGAAGTAGCGCGGCGCCGCGCTGCGCCGGACCCGGGGGCGAGGGCCGCGCGGCCCGCGCCCCCGGTGCGTTGCAACTCGCCGCGCGCGGCCGGTTGCTCCGCCGCGCCCAGGCGACGGGCGCGTAGAATGGGTCCGGCCGGGGCGCGCCCGCGGCCACAACAGGAGCGGTTCCATGTCGGTCTTCAGCAAGCTCGCCAGCCTGCGTCACTCGGTCCGCTCGGGCGTGCTCGCGCGCACGCTCGCCGTCGTGCTGGGCGGCACCCTCAACCAGAAGGTCATCGTCATCCTCGGCCTCGCGATCGTCCTCGGCAGCCTCTACTACCTGCTGGTCAACCTCTGGCAGCCGCTCATCTGCGGCGCGGTGGGGATGGTGTTCATCTTCCTGGCCATGCGCGACTACGAGAGGAGCACCGGGAACCGCACGTGAGCGACCGCGGCGGCCGGCGGCTTCGCGACCGGTTTCTCCCGCCGGTGGCGTCCTTCCTCGGCCCGGCTCTGGTGCTCGGCCTCGGCAAGACGTGGCAGGTGCGGCGCCGCGGCTTCGATCCCTTCCAGGAGAGGAAGCAGGGCAGCACGCTGCGGTGCATCGTCACGCTCTGGCATGACACGCTCTTCCCGCTGGCCTTCGTGCACCGGAACGAGGGCGCCACCGTGCTCGTGTCGCAGCACGGCGACGGCGAGCTGATCGCCCGCATCCTGCTCAAGCTCGGCTTCCAGGTGGCGCGCGGCTCGACCACGCGCGGCGGCGCGGCCGGATTGCGCGACCTGGTGCGCGTGGCGCGCGGCCAGCAGTGCGACCTGGCGATCACGCCGGACGGCCCCAAGGGGCCGGCGCGGCGCGCGCAGCCGGGTGTGGTCTACCTGTCCGCGCTCACCGGCTTCCCCATCCTGCCGCTCGCGCTGGTCGCGGATCGGGCGTGGCGCTTCTCCTCGTGGGATCGCTTCCAGATCCCCAAGCCAGGGGCGCGCGTCGCGGTCGTGGCCGGCGCGCCGCTTGCCGTGCCGCGCGCGGCGCTCGAGGAGAGGATGCCCGAGCACCTGCGCGCCTACGAGGAGGAGATGCTCTGCGCCGAGGGCGTCGCGCGCGCTCTCCTCGCCGAGAGGTGGTGAAGGCATGAGCGGCGCCCTGCGCATCGGCACCGCGGGCTGGTCCTACCCGGACTGGCGCGGCGTGGTCTACCCGAAGAGCGTGCCCGAGAGCTTCGACGCCCTGCGCTACCTCGCCGCCTACTTCGACGTCATCGAGATCAACAGCACCTTCTACCGCCCGCCCGAGGCGCGCGTGGCCGAGCGCTGGGCCGAGACCGTGTCCGGCCTGCCGGGCTTCCGCTTCACCGCCAAGCTCTTCCAGGGCTTCACGCACGCGCCGCCCGCGGAGTGGAGCGAAACCGAGGTGCGCCAGTTCCGGGACGGGCTCCGCCCGCTCGCCGAGGCCGGCCTGCTCGGCGCGGTGCTGGCCCAGTTCCCATTCTTCTTCGCCAACACGCCGGGGAACCTGGCGCATCTCCAGCGCATCGCCGCCACCTTCGACCTGGCGCCGCTCGTGGTGGAGGTGCGCCACCGCTCCTTCACCTGCCGCGCGGCGCTCGACGCCTTCGCCGCGCTCGGCCTGTCCTTCTGCAACGTCGATCAGCCGCTGGCGCGCACCTCGATCGAGCCGGGCGCGCGCGTGACCGGGCCGGTGGGCTACTTCCGCCTGCATGGCCAGAACCGTGAGGCCTGGTTCAGCAAGGGCGCCACGCGCGACGAGAAGTACGACTACCTCTATTCGGCAGAGGAGCTCGCGCGCTTCGTGCCGCTGGTGCGCGCGCTGCTCGAGAAGACGCCGCAGACGTACGTGGTGGCGAACAACCACTTCCTCGGCAAGGCGCCGGCGAACGCGCTGGAGCTGAAGCACCTGCTGAGCGGCGGGCCCGTGGAAGTGCCGCCCGCGCTGCTGCAGGCCTATCCGCGCCTCTCTGCCGTGGCGGGGGAGGAGGGGCCGTGAAGAACCACCACGTGCAGGTCGTGGCGCCGGAGGTGGCGGAGGCGATTCGCCGCCAGCTCGAGGCCGACGGCTTTCGCCTGGGCGGCGCGCCCTACGCGGCCTTCGAGGCGATCGGCAGCGACGTGCGCGTGACCTACTACGGCAAGCGCGGCAAGCTGCTCATCCAGGGCACGGGCACGGAGGGCCTGCTCCTGCGCCTTTCCGACCTGCTGCCCGCGGCGCCGGACGCGGCGGCGGGCGCGGGCGAGCGCGTGCTCGCGGCCGCGGGCAAGAACGCGGACGCGGCGGTCAACGAGCCGACCATCGGCAGCGACGAGTCCGGCAAGGGCGACTACTTCGGCTCGCTCGTGGTCGCGGCCTGCCTGATCAAGCCGGCGGACGTGGCCTGGCTGCGCCGCCTGGGCGTGCGCGATTCCAAGGAAGCCACGCGCCACACGATCATGACGGCCGAAGGCATCATCCTGGCGCGCCTGCCCACGGCCGTGGTCGAGCACGAACCCGAGGAATACGGGCGCCTGCACGCCGAGACAAAGAACGTCAACGCCATCCTGGGGCGCGCGCACGCCCGGGTCATCGCCGAGCTGCTCGACCGGGGCGGCTGCCGGCGCGCGATCGTCGACCGCTTCGGCGGCGAGCACTACGTGCGCGATGCACTCGGCGAACGGGCCAGGGGCCTGCGCCTGCGGCAGGTCCCGCGCGCCGAGGCCAACCCGGCCGTGGCGGCCGCGTCCTTCCTGGCGCGCGCGCGCTTTCTGCGCTCGCTCGACCGCCTTTCGGACGAGGTTGGCGTGGACCTGCCGCCCGGCGCCGCGCCGGTGGTGGAGAAGGCGGCGCGCAAGGTCGTGGCGGTCGGCGGCCAGGCGCTCCTCTCGCGGGTGGCCAAGATGCACTTCAAGACGACCCGGCGCGTCCTCAGGTGAGCGCGCGGCGCGTCCTCCTGTTCGTGTGGGCGGTGTACGGCCTGCTCGGCGGCGCAGGGCTCCTCTGGATGGGTCTGCGCGGCGACGACCCGCGCGTCCTGCTCGCGGAGCGCGTGCACCTCGCGGCCGCGGCCGGCCTGGCTGCCGCGCTTGCCGTGACCCTCGTGTCCGACGTTTTCTTGGACCGCTACGCCTGGACCGACCTCTTGCGGCGCGAGGTGGTCGAGATGCTCGCTCCGCTGACGCGGCGGCGCGCCGTGGCCGTGGCGCTCCTTTCCGGCGTGGCGGAGGAGGTCTTCTTCCGCGGCGCGCTCCTCCCGTGCATCGGTCTCGCGCCCTCCGCCTTGCTCTTCGGGCTCTTGCACTTCGCGGGTGACCGGCGGCTCCTCGGCTGGGCGCTGTTCGCTACCGCGGCCGGCCTGCTGCTCGGCGGCCTGTTCCTGTGGACGGGCGGGCTCCTGGCGCCGATCCTGGCGCACGCGCTGATCAACGGCATCCAGCTCTGGCGGCTGGCGCGGGAGCGCGGCGTCAGCCGGAATTGATGGCCCGCGCCGCGTCTGCTACTCTGCTTGCGGGTGAGAGCGTGAGCAGGAAGCCATGCGTCGGACCGAGACCGAGCGAGGACAAGCCTGGCGAGCCGCGCCGACGAC
>DYIW01000057.1:10913-23298 GCA_020723465.1 Phycisphaera mikurensis | reverse complement strand
GCAGGGGCTGGTCGTACCAGGTCAGGGTCATCAGGAAGACGAGCCGGCGCGGCATCGCGACCTGCAGCACCACCGGATCGAGATAGGAAGCGTGGTTGGGCGCGATGATGCACGCGCCCGGCGGCAGGTGCTCGGTTCCCTCGACGCGGATGCGGAAGTAGGGGCGCACGGTCACCGCGACGAACAGGCGCAGCAACCGGTAGCCGATCCGGTTCAGGAGTCCGAAGTCACCGTGCGTGGCTACCCCTTCGCCGCCAGCTTCGCCCAGGGCGAGTCGGGATGATCGACGACGCAGCGCCGCAGCAGCAGGGCCGAGCGGTCCGCCGAGTCCGGACCGGGGACCTTCTGGAAGCACTTCCCTGCCGAATAGAGGGCCTCGGGCAGCTCCTCGATGACGTCCTGGTACATCACGATCACGCGCAGGTAGCTGTAGAGGCCCTTCTTGAGGTCCTGCTCCGTCGCCCCCGGCTTGTTGCACAGCGCCGCGCCGAGTCCGTTGAACGCGCCGGCCACGACCTCCCGGCTCGAGGCCGAGCGGTTGTCGAGGAGAGCCTGGAAGTACTGCCGCGCCTTGTCGAACTCCTTGGAGGCGATCAGCACGCGGCCGATGCGCAGCTTGGCCTGGTTGGCGACGGTAGGGAAGGACACCTCGGTCTGCGTGACCAGGCGCTCGTAGGCCTCGCGCGCGGCCGCGGGGTTTCCGGCCTCGCCCAGGATCAGGAGCTGCAGGTCCGCCTCGAAGACCCAGCGCTGGCCGTAGCCCTTGGCCGTGGCCTCGCTCTTCAACTTGTCCAGCGCCTGCTGCGCGCGGTTGGCGTCACCCGCGCGCATCAGCGTGATGCCGCGCTGCAGCCGCGCGAGCGGCGCATAGCGCGAGTCCGGCTGCCGTTCGACCAGATCGGCGTACGCCGTCAGCGCCTCCTCGACCTGCCCGGCGCGGCGCAGCGCCTCGCCCGCCTGGAAAAGGCACTTGGCCTGGAGACCCTTGCGGCCCTCGCTGTTCTCGGCAGCGGTGCGGAAGAACTTGGCGGCCTCCTCGAACACCAGGTTCTCCATGTTCTCCATGGCGATCGCGTAGTCCTCGGGAGGATCCGAGTAGGTCACCTCCGCCACCTTGTCGGCGGGATAGGTCTGATTCTGGCGCAGGCCCTGACGCCGGTACTCGACCTTCTCCACGGTCTCGTCGACCACCTCGACCTTGCCCTCGATGCGCCCGTCGACGAACTTGATGTCGTCCGCCGTGGCCACGGCCGCGGCGGCGAACAGGATCCCCGGAACGAGCGCGCTTCTCGGTTTGAACATCGTCATCACGTCCTCTTGCCAGCCGGGCGAGCGGTCTCCCCAGCCTGCAAACGGGGGAGCGCCGGCGCGGTTCGCCGCCTGCGCCCGGACCCCGGCGGGGAAAACGCCCGAATCTAGTGCCGGGCGCGCGGGCGGTCAAGACGGCGCGCGCGGCGTCTGGCGGCGCAGGCTGATCAGCTCGGCCACGACCGAGACGGCGATCTCCCCGGCGTCGAGGGCGCCGATGTCCAGACCGACGGGCGTCTTCATCCGGGCCAGGAACTCCTCCGCCACCCCGGCGGCGGCGAGCAGCTCGCGCACGCGCAGGGCCTTGGCGCGGCTGCCGATCATGCCGACGTAGCGCGGCGCCGGGGAGCGCGCGGCCAGCGCGCGCAGCACCGCCAGGTCCTCCTGATGGCTGCGCGTCATCACCAGCACGAAGGCGTCGGCGCCCGCGCCGAGCTGCGCCACCGCCTCGGGCCAGGGCGCGATCAGGCGGCGCGCGGCCAGCGGGAACCTCTCTTCGGTGAGCAGCTCGGGGCGGTCGTCCACGATGACGCAGCGGAAGCCCGCGGGCGCGGCCACGGCACACACGGCGCGCGCCACGTGACCCGCGCCGAAGACGATGACGTTCGGCATGGTGATGGGCTCGATGAAGAGTTCGATGCGGCCGCCGCACAGCGAGCCGGCCTCCGCGCTCTCCACGTCGTTGAGATCGAGTTCGAGACGCTGGGGACGCTCGCTCCGCAGCACCTCGCGGCAGCGGTCGATGACGTGCGCCTCCAGGCCGCCGCCGCCCACCGTGCCCAGGGACGTGCCATCCGCGCGCACCAGCATCTTCATGGAGCACTTGCCCGGGGTCGAGCCCTTGGTGCCGATCACCGTGGCAAGCGCCGCACAGCCGCCGTCGCGCAGGATGCGGGCGATCTCCTCGTGGATGCAGGCGTGCATGCGGAACCTCGGAGCGCCGGCCGCTGGCGTGCGGCGCGCGCGTCGCGTTCCAATCCTAGAGGCCGCGCGGCGCCGGCGCGACAGGTGCGAACCGCCGCCCGGCGCCGCCCCGTGGGCCTGGCGCGCAGAGGGCGGGACACGTAGCATGATTGGCATGCTTCTTCCGCTCGCGCTCCTCCTCGCGCTCGCGCCGGCCAGCGGCGATCCGGTGGTCGAGGTGCGCGCCGACCTCACGCAGAACGGCTGGCCCCAGCAGGTGCGCGCCTACGAACCGGCGCTGACCCACGCCGGTTCGCTCGGCGACCCGGTCGCGAGCGACCTGAAGTTCGAGAAGGCGGCGGGCAGCAAGCCCACGATCATGGTCTTCCCGGCCGACTGGGACAGCGACGGCACCGACGAGCTGGTCACGGTGCGCACGCAGCAGGTCAAGGATGTCCTGGATCTGCGGCTGCGCGTGTACCGCCCGCCGCTCACGCTCGACGGGAACACCGGCAAGCCGCTGGCCTCGTCCAGCAAGCTCAGCCTGGGCTCGCCGTTCGGCGAGGGACGCATCGTGCTCCTGGGCGCGGCCGACGTGGCCGGAAACGACCATGACCGGCCGTTTACCATCCGCGAGTGGTCGGGCGGCGCGCAGTCGCTCGAGCTGCTGGGCTTCCCCAAGAAGGTCGATAAGCCGATGAAGGCCGCCGTCGCCTCGGACGCGACCTTCGGCGACGCAACGAGCGACGGCAACCGGCTCGCCTGCGGGGCGGACGTGGACGGCGACGGCCGGGACGAGATCGTGGTGATCCGCGCGGCCCCGGGCGGCGTGGACCGGCTGCTGGTGTTCCGGGCGCCCGAGGAGCTTCTGGGCGAGACCGGCGACCCGATCCGGTCGGATCTCGACATCACGCCCGGAGACGGCGGCCAGAACGTCGGCATTGGGCGCATCGACGTAGAAGGCGACGGCCAGGACGAACTCGCGCTGCGCCGCCTGCACCCGCTGACCGGACAGCGGCTGGAGATCGTGCGCTTCCCGGCCGACGCGGGCGGAGAGATCAGCGCGCCGCTCTTCACCGTGGCGAACTTGCAGCCCCCGGGCGCGTCGTTCGCCGAGGTCGCGGTGTTCGGCCTGCGCGGCTACCACGTGGTCGTGCCGCCGCCTCCGGCCGACCTTTCGGGCACCTACACGGCCGCGATGTCCCATCAAGCCGACGGCAACGCCGAGGTCATGCCGCCTCTCGGCGACCTCATCGCGCCGCAGGTCGGCGGCGGCGCGTTCGCCATCAACCTGCCCACCTTCTTCCCGCTGGTCGGGGCCTACTCCCAGGCGCAGGCGCAGATCGACTTCGGGACCGGGCTCAACAAGCTGAAGGTGGTCTCGACCGGCGACCTCTACTGGCTCGCCTTTGGCGTGGCTTCGGTCAAGGTGCAGAGCGGCAAGGTCGTGATCCAGGGGGCCTACTCGGGCTCCAAGGTGCCGCCGAGCGGTCCGACGCAGACCGTCACCAACGGCTCGTACGCGTTCACGCGGAAGTAGGGGCGCGGCCGCGCGCCTCAGCGCGGCAGCGAGTCGAGCACGGCCCGCAGTCCATCGCGCGGCCCGGCGACCGAGGCGTCGCCGGCAAGATCGCGCTCCTCCTCCGGGTCCGCGGCCACGTCGTAGAAGCGGCCGTCGTCGTAGAGCTTGTAGCGCCCGCCGCGCACGAAGCAGCGCTCCTGCACCTGCGAGAAGACCCAGCGCCTGGCGCCGGCACCCGAGCCGAGCAGCACGGGCGCGAAGCTCTTCCCGTCGAGCGTCAGGCCGGGAGGCAGCGGCGCGCCCGCGAGTTCGAGCAGCGTGGGCAGGAAGTCGCTGAGGTCGATCAGCGCGCCGCTCGCGCGGCCGGGCGCGATCCGGCCCGGCCAGGAGGCGATGAGCGGCACGTGCGTGCCGGCGGCGGTCAGCTCGCCCTTGCCGCCTGGCCGCATCTCCCCGCTGCGCCGCAGGCGGATCTCCTCGGGCGTGCCGTTGTCGCTGGTCACGAGCACCACCGTGTTCTCCGCCAGCCCGAGCTCATCGAGCGCGTCGACCATCCTGCCGATGATCTCGTCCGCGTACTTCACCATGCCGCGGAAGTAGCTGTCGGCGGGGTGCGGCTCCTCGGTGACCTGCGCCGGGTCGAGCTGCGCGGCCGTGGGCTCGAAAGGTGGATGCGGCAGGACCATGTTGTGCAGCGCGAGGAAGGGCCGGTCGCGGTTGCGCTGCATGAAGTCGATGAGGTAGTCGGTGTACAGGTCGGGGCCGTAGGTGCCGGTGATGGACCTGCGGATGACGCCGTCCTGGATGACGGAGGGCAGCCAGTAGCGCGAGGTGTAGACCAGCTCGCCGCTCTGCGGGTCCTGGTCCATCCACAGCCAGCAGCAGTACTCGTCGAACCCGCACTCCTTCACGTGCTCGGGCCGCTCGGCGAAGTGGCAAAGCTGCCACTTGCCGGCCACGGCCGTGGCGTAGCCCGCCTCCTTCAGCAGCGCGGCGAAGGTGCGCTCGGCCGGATCGAGGAAGCGCGGCCCGTCCCCGCCCTCTTCCAGCCGCTCCAGCATGTTGTCCGTCCAGCCCGTGCGAAAGGGGTAGCGCCCGGTCAGGAGCTGCACGCGCGAGGGGGTGCAGAGAGGCGTGGAGAAGGCGGCGTCGAAGCGCAGGCCCGCCGCGGCCAGGGCGTCGAGGCGCGGCGTCTGATACGTGGTGCCGCCATAGCAGCCGGGCACGTCCACGCCCAGGTCGTCGAGCACGATCACCAGGAAGTTGGGCGGCCCGCTGGTGCGCGCCGCGGGCCGGCGCGGGCAGGCCAGCAGGACGGGCAGGAACAAGAGAAGAAGACCAATGCCGGCGCGCCGCCCGCGCGCGCGGGTCAGCATGCTGCACCTCCCCCGCCCGGCCGCGGCGCGCGCACGAGATCGGCCAGCGGCGCGGGCGCCCACTGCGCGAACTGCTCCGGCGAGATCGCCGCGACCTCCTCGGGCGCGGGCAGCCTCCCCCACTTCTCCAGGAAGCGCTGCATGTTCTCCCGCAGCCAGCGGTTCTCGGCGAGCTGATGGTCGTGCACCGCGTGCACGTCGCCGGTGATGAACGTCTTCAGGCCGCGCGCCTGGATGGCCCACATCCAGTCCGTGTCCTCCCACTGCGAGCCCAGGTACTCCTCGTCGAAGCGCTGATCCGCGACGCGCGCCCGCGAGTAGACGAAGCAGGTGCCGGGGATGGTGACCTCCCACAGCTCGCCCGGCCGCAGGTCCGGCCGGCGCGTCTGCGGCGCGCCGTTCGGGAACGTCAGGTGCCCGCCCACGGCGCCGCGATCCGCGGCCCGCCCGAGCACGGCGGCCAGCCGCGACATCCAGCCGGCCGGCAGCAGCACGTCGTCGTCCAGGAAGAAGGTCAAGTCCTGGGTGGCCCGCGCCAGGCCGGCGTTGCGGTTCTTCGCCACGCACTGCTTGCTTTGCGCCACGATGAGCTCGAAGGGCAGGTCCGCCGTCTGTTGGACCGACCAGATCGCGCGCCTCAGGCGCGGCGTGTCCTCGTACGCGGGAATGATGACGCTCGCGCCCTGGCCGGCGAACGGGCCCGGGATTTCCTGCTGGCTGACCGCTGGTGGCGACAACGCGGACATGCGGGCGACTCGCCCTCTCCTGGAATGCGCCTGGGGGTGCCAGTGTGCCAGATCGGCCGCCGCGAGGGGAACCCCTTCCGTCGCGGGGACGCGCCCCGCGCCGCGGGATCACCTGCCGCGCAGCAGGTACGCGGCCAGAAGGAGCGCCAGCAGCGCGGCCGCGGCCGCGGCCAGGCCGGCGCTGAGCAGCCGCGGCCGGTAGCGGAACTCGACATCGTGGTGGCCCGGGCTGACCTCGACCGCCAGCAGGGCGTGGTCGGCGATGAGCAGCTCCGCCGGCTCGCCGTCGACCCGGACCCTCCAGCCCGGATCGTAGCCCTCGGTCAGAACGACGAGGCCCGGGGCGGGCGCTTCGACCGCGAACGCATGGCGCGTGGCGGCGCTTTGCCTCGCGCTGAGCGGGATCATCTCGCCCTCGGCAGGCAGCGCCGCATGCAGAGGTCGCTCGACGAGGACGGAGCGCCGCGGGTCGACCGCTCCCGCGGCGAGGAGCGCCAGCCGCTCGGAGCGGTCCTGCACCACGCGCGCGCCGCCGCAGAAGAAGGCGCGCGGCAAGGCCGCTGGCCGCGCCAGCGCGCCGACCGATTCCTCGGGATGCTGGAAGATCTCCTCCAGGCCGGTGGCGGCCGGCAAGCCGGGATCGGCGTGGACCACGGTGTCCACTCCGAGCAGATCGAGCAGCGGATGCTGCAGGCTCTCGCGGCGAGACAGCGGGTTGGCGACGCGCGGGTCGCGCCAGTCGAACAGCGCGTCCTCGACGCAGGCGAGAAGCTCGGCGACGCGCTCCGAGATCATCGGCACCATGCCCTGCAGCGAGCGGATGTCGAAGAGCGTCGCGGCCGTGGCGGGCAGCAGGTTCGGCCCCGTGCCGAAGACCACGACGCGCCCGGTGCGCGCGGCCAGCGCCGTGGTGGTGCGCGTGGGCGGAAAGGGTTCGCGCTGTTCCGGGAACGGGTTGAAAGCCCAGGCGAGCAAGGTCAGGTCGGCGGCGAGCACGACCGCGGGCAGAAAACGCGCCCAGCGCGCGGCGAGCGAAAGGGCTGCGAGCGCCGCCAGCAGAAACAGCGCCTGGCGCACGGCCTGGCCGGCGAGCGAGCGGGCGAACAGGTCGGCCTGCGAGTCGGCTTGCAGCACGGCCAGCCACGGCAGCAAGGCGAGCAGCGCCACCAGCACGACCGCGAACACCTTGGGAGCGGCGACCCGGCGCTCGGCGAGGGCCTCGTACGCGAGCGCGGCCGCGATGGGTAGAGCACCCGCGACCAGGGCGAGGACACGCTTGACGTTCCCAGCAGCCAGCCGCTCGAAGCCCGACCAAAGCGGCGCCAGGTACGGAGCGGCGAGCGCCGCCGCGAGGCAAAGCGCGGCGAGCAGGAGCAGCAGGCGCGCCCGGCGGTCGACCGCGCGGCGCAGGATCAGAGGCACGAGCAGGAGGATGACCGTTCCCGGGTAGAGGGCGTTCTCGACCACGTTGTTCTGCAGCGGCTCCCCCAGGAAGCGGCGCTGCGGCAGCCAGTCCTCCATGGTCTCCGCCGGCCGCTCGGGCTGAGAGAAGTCCGAAGGGCGGCCGAAGAACTCGGGCAGGAGCGCGCCGCAGAGAGCGGCGGGCGGCAGGCCACGCCGCGCCGTGGCGGCCTGCGTCTCCGCGCGCGTGCGCAGCGACCCGCGGTAGGCGTCGAGCGTGATGGCCGTCTGCGGAGCCGAGAGCAGCACGCCGCAGAGCAGCGCGGCCGCGAGCAGGGCGAGCCGGCGCACGCTTCTCAGCTCGCGATCGAGCAGCGCCAAGAGCGCCACGCCGCCGGTGAGGATGACTCCGACCTGGGGGAAGCCGGCGAGCCAACTGAGCGCCGTGAACAGGGCGCCTTCCACGAAGGCGCGGCGCGGGCGGCCGCGCCGCAGCCACTCGAGAGCCGCGAGCTGCCCGGGCCAGAAGCAGCCGGTGTAGAGGATCTGCGGCAGGTGCCAGTGACTGTACATCCAGCCGGACAGCGCGAAGCCCACGGCCCCGAGCGCGGCGGCCGCCGGCCGCGTGCCCAGCATGCGGCACAGGCGGTACGCGAGCACGGCCGCGACCACGAGATGCAGCCAGAGGGCGAGGTCGAGGGCCGTGACCGCGTCGAATGGCTCGACGAGCCAGCGCACGGGCGAGAACAGCGGAAACGGCAGGTTCGCGGCCAGGGGATAGCCAAGGAGCTGGCCCGGGTCCCACCACGGGCCCTCGCCCCGCTCCTCGAGCTGGCGCGCGCGCAGCAAACCGGGCAGCACGAACCCGTCGATGTCCGGCGTGATCAGGTTGACGCGGGGCGGCGGGCCGGGCTGCGACCGCGCCCAGGGCCGGATGTCGACGCGCGGGTCGTCGATGTTGAAAGCGAGGGTCGAGCGCCCGAGGAAGAGCGGTTCGCAGAGCAGCAGGGCCGCGCCGGCCGCGGCCAGGAAGAGCACGGCCGTGCCCTCGCGCCAGGTCCAGCCTGGGTGCATCGCCACCTCCGGTTCCAGCGCCGGGAGTGTAGCAAGGCGTCAGGACGCGCGCGGCCTCTGCCCGTGTGCGGACCGCACCACGGTGTGGATGCCGCCCCGCACCAGGAAGTCCCCCTCGACCTCCATCCAGCGCGGCGCCACCGCCGCGACCAGATCGTCGAGGATGCGGTTGGTGACCGCCTCGTGGAAGTGGCCCTCGTCGCGGAACGACCAGATGTAGAGCTTGAGCGCTTTCAGCTCCACGCAGCGCTCGGCCGGGACATAGCGGACGCGCAGGGTCGCGAAGTCCGGCTGGCCGGTCAGGGGGCAGAGGCAGGTGAACTCCGGGATCTCGAAGGAGATCTCGTACTCGCGCCCGGGGCTGGGATTGAGGAAGGTATCGAGCGTCTTCGAGGGTCGCGTCGGCATGGCGCCGTGCACCATACTCGAAGCGGCCCGCGGGCGCGAGGCGGCGCGCGCCGCTACTCCTCGAAGAGCATGGCGCAGTGGGCGACGGTGTCGGCCGTGCCCGGGAAGGTGGACTGGTCGTAGCGCAGCAGGCGGCCGCGGGCGCCGGGCAGGAGCCGCAGGAGCACGTAGAGCGGCGCGAAGCCGCACACGCGACGGCGGTCGCCGCTCGCCTGATGATGGCGGAAGAAGCCCTCGGCGTCGCCTTGCTCGGCAAAGGCGAGGAGCTGGCGGTCCTCCGCTTCGATCTGGGCCGCCTCCTGCGGTGACAGGCCGCGCGCGTCGCCATAGCGCGGGCCGAGGTGCGACAGGTCGATGGAGGCGGCGAAGCAGGCGCGGCGGCCGAGGCGCACGAGCTCCGCGCGCAGGCCCTCGACGAAGCCGCACACGCGCGGGTCGGCGTACGGCTCGGTCCCGGAGCGGATGAACGGCTCGAACGACCCGACCAGCACCGGCAGGAGCCGGGGCGGAGCTGCCGGCGGCGCCGTGAAGAGGTGCAGGAAGAGCGCCTGGAACTCGACCGAGTGCTCGCGCGCGTGCAGGATCTCGGCGCCGAGCAGCTCCTGTTCGCCCAGGCGCGCCACCAGCGCCTCGACCAGCTCGAGATCCGTGGGCAGCACGCCGAGCGGCGTGCCGTAGCTCTGGCGCGTGAGCACGAACAGCTCTTCTCCCGCGCCGTGGCCGGTGCCGAGCACGACCACGGTCTCCGCGTCGCCGGCCCGCCGCGCCCTCTCGGCGTGCACCAGCTTGCAGGAGGCGCCGCCGAAGCGCAGGTCGATGTGCGGGGCGACGAGGCCGACGAGCCGGCCGCGGGCGGCTGCCGGCGCCGCGGGCTCGCCGCCGAGCGTCTCGAGCCAGGACCGCAGGCCGGCCTCGTCCGCGGGATAGCCCTCGCCGGCGAAGACCGGCGGCCGGCACGGCGCCGAGCGGTAGCCCTCGATCAGCGCGCACAGGCGCGCCTGGAAGGCCGGGCCCTCCAGGTAGCCGGCCCGGTCCAGCGAGCGCACCAGCTCCTCGAGCTGCTCCAGGGGCAGGAGCCGGCCGAGCGCGCGGCTCGCCGTCCACTGCACCTCGCGCAGGTCGTGCTGGCCGTCGAGGTGCTGCAGGATGAGCATGGCCAGCGGCGCCACCACGAGCGCCTCCGGGGCCGCGCCCGTGGGATCGCTGATGACGAAGTGCTGGCGCCCCTCGTGCTCGATCGGGCTGACCGCCACGTTCCTCAGCTTGGGCCGTTCCATGCGCCTCCCGTGCCGGCGGCGGCGCCCTGCGTCCCGGCGCGCTCCGCGGCCGCTCCGGGCGCGATGCCCAGCTCGCGCGCGAGCAGGCACTCGACGATCTCGCCGCGGCGGAGAGCCAGGGCGTAGCGCTGCTCCTCGAGCCAGGCCCGCGCCCGCGCCGCCTCCTCGCCCTGGATGCGCGCCTGTCCTTCCATCGATTCCCCAGCGTAGCGGCGGCCGGCCGCTCCGGGCGCCGGGATTCCCGTGCCGAAGTTGGAGAGCTGGCCGCGCTCCGTCCTTGATCCGCGCGCGGCGCCCGCGGTAGGCTCCGGCGCGAGCGTCGAGCGTCACGACTCGACGACCGCAGCGGGCCCTCCCGTGTCGCGTGCTGTCACCCTGAGAGCAGCGGCGCACGCCCAGGCGAGGGCCTTGTGACTTGCACCTCAGTGCGACCTCGCGGACAAAGCGCTCTGCCGCTGCCCGTGTCGCCGCCGGTTGTGCCCTCGACTGGATCCCCCGGAGAACGCTGTGATCCCGGCCCTGCTGGACGCGCAGATGATCGCCATCGGCGGCATCCGCCTCGAGTTCATCCTCTTCGGCCTCACGCTCCTCGGCGTGGCCGTCTTCCACAACAAGACCTTCTGGGTGGCGCTCTCCGGGCTGGCCGTGATCCTCGCCAGCAAGCTGCTCTTCGATCCCGGCTTCCACCTGGCCGAGCACTTTCTCGGTGCGCGCCCGCTCATCGAGCAGCTTGCCGACAAGGAGCTGCGCGAGGGCGAGTGGCCGGTGCTCTTGAACCTGCTCGGCCTGCTGCTCGGCTTCGCCGTGCTGTCGAAGACGTTCGAGGAGTCCGGCGTCCCGAACGTGCTGCCGAAGTGGCTGCCGGACGACTGGCGTGGGCCGTTCGTGCTCCTGGTGTTCGTCTTCGTGCTGTCCTCCTTCCTGGACAACATCGCCGCGGCCCTCATCGGCGGCACCATCGCCCTGGTCGTGTTCCAGAGAAAGGTGCACATCGGCTACATCGCGGCCATCGTCGCGGCGAGCAACGCCGGCGGCTCGGGCTCGGTCGTGGGCGATACCACGACCACGATGATGTGGATCGAGGGCGTGAGCCCGTGGAACGTGCTGCACGCCTACGTGGCCGCCACCGTGGCGCTGCTGTTCTTCGCCTGGTTCGCGTCCCGCCAGCAGGACCGGTGGCAGCCCATCCAGAAGGACCCCATCGGCGACGCGCGCGTGGACTGGGGCAGGATCCTGGTAGTCGTCCTCATCCTCGTCGGCGCCATCGCCGGCAACGTGCTGCTCGACATGCCGGGCGCGGGCGTGTGGGGAGGCATCGTGGTTGGCGCGCTGCTCCGCCGGCCGCCGCTCCACGTGCTGCGCAGCTCCATCCTGGGAACCACCTTCTTGCTGAGTCTGGTCACGTGCGCCTCGCTCATGCCCGTGGACGAGCTGCCGGCGGCATCGTGGGTCACGGCCCTCGGCCTGGGCGTCCTTTCGGCCGTGTTCGACAACATCCCGCTCACCAAGCTCTGCCTCGAGCAGGGCGGCTATGACTGGGGCATGCTCGCCTACACGGTGGGCTTCGGCGGCTCGATGATCTGGTGCGGATCGTCGGCGGGCGTGGCCATCTGCAACACCTTCCCCGAGTGCCGGAACGTCTGGGCCTGGCTGCGCGGCGGCTGGCACGTGGCCGCCGCCTATGTCCTCGGCTTCTTCGCCCTGCTCTTCGCCCTGGGCTGGCGGCCTGAGGCTCTGTCCTGAACCGACTGGCCCGGGGCGCCTTCGCCCCCGCGCCTCCACAGGGGGCGAGCCTTGACCCCGAGGAGCGGCCCGGTAGGCTCCTCGGCCTGCGTCGAGCGCCGGCGCTCGACGACTCGATCAGGGTCTCCTGTCGCGCGAGAGATTCCTGACGTGCAAGCACGATCGACCCCGTGGGTGGGACACCGTGCCGCCGCCTGACGCTGCCGGCTCCGGCGCGGCGCGCGCGTACGGTGAGATTCCCCTCCTGCCCTGATCTCGGCTCCCTTTCCCGGAGAACGCCGTGACCCCGGTCCTGCTGAACGCGGAGATGATCGCCGTCGGCGGCATCCGCCTCGAGTTCATCCTTTTCGGCCTCACGCTCCTCGGCGTGGCCGTCTTCCACAACAAGACCTTCTGGGTGGCGATCTCCGGGCTGGCGGCGATCCTCGCCTGCAAGCTGCTGTTCGACCCCGGCTTCCACTGCGCGGAGCACTTCCTCGGCGCGCGGCCGCTCATCGAGCAGCTTGCCGGCAAGGAGCTGCGAGAAGGCGAGTGGCCGGTGCTCTTGAACCTGCTCGGCCTGCTCCTCGGCTTCGCCGTGCTCTCGAGGACGTTCGAAGAGTCAGAGGTCCCGAACGTCCTGCCGCG
>DYIW01000057.1:5210-10903 GCA_020723465.1 Phycisphaera mikurensis | reverse complement strand
TGCTCGTGCTGGTCTTCATCTTGTCGTCCTTCCTGGACAACATTGCTGCGGCCCTGATCGGCGGCACCATCGCCCTGGTCGTGTTCCGCAGGAAGGTGCATATCGGCTACATCGCGGCCCTCGTGGCGGCGAGCAATGCCGGCGGCGCCGGCTCGGTTCTCGGCGACACGACCACGACGATGATCTGGATCGAGGGCGTGAGCCCGCTCAGGGTCCTCCCCGCCTACGTGGCCGCGGTCGTGGCGCTGCTCTTCCTCGCCTGGTTCGCGTCCCGCCAGCAGGATAGATGGCAGCCCATCCAGAAGGACCCCATGGGCGACGCGCGCGTGGACTGGGGGAGGATCGCGGTCGTGGTCCTGATCCTGGTCTGCGCCATCGCCGGCAACGTGCTGCTCGACCTGCCGGGCGCGGGTGTATGGGCGGGCATCCTGCTCGGCGCGCTGATCCGCAGGCCGCCGCTCCATGTGCTGCGCGGCGCCCTCATGGGCACGGTGTTCCTGCTCAGCCTGGTGACCTGCGCCTCGCTCATGCCCGTGGATGAGCTGCCCCCGGCGTCATGGGTCACGACCCTCAGCCTCGGCTTTCTCTCGGCCGTGTTCGACAACATCCCGCTCACCAAGCTCTGTCTCGAGCAAGGCGGCTACGACTGGGGCATGCTGGCGTACACCGTCGGATATGGCGGCTCGATGACCTGGTTCGGCTCCTCGGCGGGCGTGGCCATCTGCAACACCTTCCCGAGTGCAGGAACGTCTGGGCCTGGGTGCGCGGCGGCTGGCACGTGACGGTCGGCTACGTGCTTGGCTTCTTCGCGCTGTTCTTCACGCTCGGCTGGCAGCCGTAGGCTCGCCGGCTCTCCGCGCCGCCGGTGAGTGCCACCGTGCAATGAGAAGGAGCCGGGCCGCGTTGAGGCGCGGCGCCGGCTCCGTGGGTGGCTGCCCCGAGTCACGGTACGTCGGCCGGGCACTTCTCGTGCCAGATCACGTAGGGGTTTTCAACCTGCTCGGGTCCCGTCTTCGCCTTGTAATCACCTTCGTCCAGCGTCTTTCCATTCTGGTCCACCAGCTTGTACTTCCCACTGTGGATGTAGAACACCCGCCGCGCGTACAAGGCGATCTGGTGTTCCCCTGCCTGCGTCCCCCGGCGTTTGATTTCCATGCCGAGCTGGAGGTGACGCTCCGTGAAGTCATGCTTCAGGTTCTTCGTCTTTATCAGCTCGTCCTTGACGACAGCGGGGCCTTCGATCCACTGGGGCACGAGAGGGTAGTCCTTGTTGATTTTGAGGATCACCTCTGAGGTCATTCCCTCGACGCGCACTGGCGCGGACACCTGTTCCTTCTGGTCTGGACCATCAGGCGCCTTGTTGTAGGTGATGATGTTGATGCCGAAATACACCACAACCGGCGTCGTGGCGGTCAGCGCCCCGGACTTGGCCTGCACGCTGACTTGCAGCGTGTACGTGCCGGTCGACTTGATCCCCTTCTTGTAGGTTTCCTTGGCGTTGCCAGTGCCGCCTTGCGTCAGGGTGGGGCCCGGGTCCAACCAAGTCCAGTTCCAGCCAGGCGTGGATTTCAGCGAGTCCCCGGGCGCAAGGGTCACCTTGCCCGTCCACTCGCCTTCCTTGAGGACGAGGAGGGAGTCCGGCCCGATGATCTCAAGCGTGGACCCCGCCTTGTTGCTGCCGTTCTTCTTCGTCTTGGCCGTGACCGGCTTGCCCGCGGCGGGTGGCGCCGCGCCGAAGGTGCCGCCGCTGCCGGGGAAATCGTAGCCCGTGATGCCGCGGCTGAACTGCGTGCTCAGGCTCCAGTCCTGCGAGGCAGGCAGCGTCAGGCAGCCCTCGTCGAACTTGTCCGTTCCGACCATGATGGCCTTGTCGCCGTCCGGGTCCAGCTCCGCCGGGAAGGCCGCGCCGTTGCTGAGTAGGCACACCTCGAACTGGAGCTGGGGCGCGACATCGAGGACGTCGTGCGGAACGACGCGCACCGTGAAGTCGAACGAGCTCGCGCCATCCGCGGCAAGCGGCTGGTGCTCGATGTAGAACGGGAGCACCGGCCTCGTGGCGATGATCCTCTTGTCGGGGCCGCCGAGACGCAGCTCCAGAGCCGCATCCTGGGCGTGGTTGCCGACGTGCGCCAGCGTGGCGGCGATGGTGCCGTTGGCAATGCTCTGCGCGCCCAGGTGGAGCAGGGAAGGATCGCTGGCGCCCAGGGAGACCTCGGCCGCGGCCGACTCCGGCAGCACGTCGAACGCGATCTCTCGCAGGAACCCCGCCTGGGCCACGATCGACCCGGCGCTCGCCACCTCGACCACCGTGACGGTCATTCCGTCCTGTCCGAGCGGAACGAAGTTCGCGTCGTACAGGGTCGCCGTGGCCTGGTAGACGCCCGGCTCGCAGTACCAGATAGCCAGGGACGGCTTGCCCGCGGGCTGGAGGTCCGGGGACAAGCCCTGACCCGCGTCGTACTCGACCCACTTGACCAGCGGGCCAGGGGTGTTGACCCTCATGTGGATCATGTCCCCCACCGCCAGAAGCAGGGAATCCGCGGCGAAGGGATCGGCCGGCGCGCAGCGCAGGTGCTGGCCCGCCCACGTCTCGTTCCCCAGGGCGTCGCGGGCGACCACCCGCACCACCGTGGGCGCCTCGGCCTGCAGCGGAACCTCGCAGTGCCAGCGCGCGCGGTTCGCGCGCTCGACCGTGTACGGCTCGCCATTCACGGTCATCTCGACGTCCACCGCGTCCGGGCCGCAGGTACCCTCCACGAAGGCGGACAGGCAGTGGGATGAAGCGGGAGTCGTGATCGCGAGCGCCGGGCCGACGAGATCGGCCACGTCCAGGTAGGTCACGGTCACGATCGGGCGGTGCGCGTCTTCGGCGCAGCCGCCCTTGAACGACTGCCCGGGCACGGACAGGTCCGCGGCCGCGAACAGCAAGCCGTGGTTCGAGGACGGGTCGAGAGCCCAGCTCTGCACCGCGGCAGTGATATCGAACTCGACCCAGGAGTAGGACTGGGTCACCGCCTTGGTGTCCAGCGGCGTCGCGGCCGAGCTCAGCGGCCAGCCCGCTCCCGGCTGGCTCCAGGCGGTGTCATACGTGCGGTACTGCCAGCCCGGCGCGGTGCACTCGGCCTTGCCGAGCGTCCGCCCTGCCTCGCCCAGGTTCTGCTCGAGGATGGTGCGCACGGCGATGGGCACGTTCTGCGCCTGGGTCGCCAGCACCTGGATCGTCGCCTTCGTGATCGTCGCGCCGATCGGCACCTGCCCCGGCTCGTTGCCGATGATGTCCGGCACGTTGACCACGAGTCGGTGCTCGGTGGCGTCGGACAGGTCCCGCCCGACGTGGACGTATTCGGTCCAGAACGTCCCGTTCATCAGCGGGTACTTCTGGATCAGCCGCCAGTCGTAGTTCGCGGAATAGGGACTCTCGTCCCCCGGCTGGAAGACGAGCGTCACCTCGGCGCCGTGCGCGCCGGGCGGCTCTGCCGGCACGCCCTGCGCCGCGGCGCCGGCCCAGGTTGCGAGCAGGACCGCGAGGGCCCCTGCCGCGACCAACGAGTGCTTCATCGAGGCGTTCATTGGATTGCTCCTTGCTTCTCCGTGACGACCTTCAGAATGACGACAACAGCCGGCGCGCCCCCGCTCGTACGATGGGATTCGCGTCGGCCAACAGATCGCTCAATGCCTCCGCCAACTCCGCGTCGAGGGCTTTGCCGCCCGGCGCGGTGCAAAGCGCGGCGTGCCTCACCGACCAGTCGGGATCCGCGAGCGCCGCGAGCAGCACGTCACGCGCGCCGCCGGCCAGGGCCTCCACGGCCAACCGCCTGATCGGCGCCTCCTGACCCTGGACGGCGAGACGCCTCAGTTCCTCCTGGAAGTCCTCGCCCGGGAAGTGCCGGATCCCTTCGATGGCCAGGCAGACGTCTTGCGCGTCGCGCTGGCTGGCGGAGGCGAGGAGGTGCTTGAGTCGCGCTGCCGCCGACGAGTCCTGCTCGAGGACCTCGCGCGCGGCCAGCGCCACGCGCGCGTCCGCGGACGAACACGCCTCGATCACGTCCAGCAGGGGCAGCCGCTCCCGGTTGCGGCAGAGGAGGTCCGGGTCGCGCGGGCCGCAGGCGTCCGGTTCGCGGATCTCCTCGCCGAGGAGACGTGCGCGCTCGGCCGGCCCGTGCACGAGCGAGATCACCGCGACCCGCGCCTCGGGCTCGAGAGGCGACGGGAGCGGTGGACGCGCGCAGGGCTCCGGCTGCGCCTGGCAACGGGCCGCGGCCGCAGAGCGCGCGGCCGCCTGCTCGACCTCGCCGCCCCACCCGGGCCCCAGGGCGGTCTGGATAGCCAGGAGGGCGACGCCCCCGGACAGGAGCAGGACGACCGGCAGGATGCGCTGGCGCGAGGTCATGTTCGCCTCTCCACGTCTGGTTCGCGCCGCGTCCGGATCAGCGGGTTCGCTGCCCGCGACGCCGCGCTTCACGTTCCAGAAGAGGGAATGGGCAACGCGCCGCGGGCGTTACGCGGTTTCTCGCGCCAGCCGCCGCCATTCCGGGCGGGCCTGGGGCGTGAGATACCGTTAGGCTCGTGGGCCGCCCGCTCTGCCGCCCTGCGGACGCGAAGCCACCGGAGGAATCAGCATGAAGCCGCTCCCCTTCGCCCCTCTCGCCCTGCTCCTGCTCGCCGGCCTGGCGCAGGGAGCCAAGCTCAGGGTGCCCGCGGATCACGCCACGATCCAGGCAGCGGTCGACGCCTCTGCCGCGGGCGACGTCATCGAGATCTCGGCCGGAACCTATTCCGAGAACGTGGTGGTCGACAGCCTGGCCGACCTCACCCTGCGGGCGCGCGGCAAGGACAAGGTCATCATCGACGGCGAAGGAGGCAGCTCCGCGCTGCGCGTGTCGCTCAGCACCGGCATCAGGCTGAAGAACCTGCGCGTGCGGGACGCCAGCACCGGGCTGCTCTTCTCAAGCAGCTATGACTGCGTCGCCACGGGCTGCCGCGCCGCAAGTGCGACCCTCGGCGGGATCCGCCTCGTTGGCGGCGCCAGAATCGCGATCGAGGAATGCCGCGTGGAGGACTCGCCCGGCGACGGCGTGGTGGTCGACGCCGACCAGTGCCTTGTCGCCGGCTGCCGCGTGACGAACGCCGGCGGGGACGGCATCCACCTGCTGGCCGGCGACCTGAATACCATCGAGGACAACCGCATCCAGCAGGCCGCGGGAGATGGCATCGCGAACGAGGCAACGCCGAACTCCCTGATCCAACAGAACCGCATCGCCTCTCCCGGAGGCTACGGCATCGTCTGCTTCGCCCCCGGGTCCGACTGCTCGCTGCTCGACAACCGGATCACGGACTCGGGCTCCTCCGCCATTTACATCGAGATCGGCTCGTCGCACCACGTGGTGGTGGGGAACGTGGTGAACGGCACCGACGGGTACTTCGGCATCAGCGCCGACGGAGACGAGAATCAGTACCACGGCAACAAGATCAGGAACACGATCAACAGCGGCATCTTCATCTGGGCTGGGACCTCCGGCTGTCTCTTCCAAGGCAACGACGTGAGGAAAGCAGGCTGGGACGGCTTCGCGGTGGTGGGCACGGGGAACGCCCTGATCGGGAACAAGGCAGGCAAGAGCGCGAACCTGGACTGCCGGGACCCCAATCCGGCCGGGTCGAACTTCTACGCCGGCAATCAGTTCGGCAGCGTCGGA
>DYIW01000057.1:0-5200 GCA_020723465.1 Phycisphaera mikurensis | reverse complement strand
GGATCCTGAGCCGGAGCCGGGGCGCTCGGCGCCGACGGGCAGGGCCGCCAGCACGAACGGACCCGGAGGCGGCCCTGTGGCCGCCGCCGGGTCAGTGGGAGAGCGAAGGGAGCGAGCCGGAGGCTCGCGGACCGTCAGACCGCTACTTCTTCTGGCACTCGGTGCAGGCAGGCCCGGCGCCGGTGGCCGCCAGGAAGCACGCCTTGCACTGGTACTCCTTGCCGTTGGCATAGCCCCTCTGGCAGTCGTCGCACCAGCCGGTCTTGCCGTCCTTGCCCAGGCCGCACTTGTCGCAGCCCTCGCTCGCGACGGCGCCGCCCGCACCATGGCAGGCGCACCCCTCCCCGCATGCGGCCGAGCCGCCGGACGCCGCACTCGAATCGTGCTCGTGGTTCATCATGGCGTGCATGCCGCAGCATGAGGTGAAAAGCAGCGCTGCGACGAGCAACGCGAACAGCGCGAAGACGGTGTGCTTCATTTCAGGGCTCCTTGAATGATCCGCTGGATGACCCATTCCTCTAGTCGAGGCGGAGCGCCCGCGCAAGGGGCGGCGCCGCGTTGACCGCGCGCGCGGCCCCCTGTAGAACGCCGCGCTAGCAGTTGCCAGGAGGCGCCCGTGAACGACCTGTTCCGCAAGAAGGCGATCAGCGACCTGCAGCAGGAGGCGCAAGACGAGCACGGCCTGCGGCGCGCGCTTGGCCCGGTGAACCTGACCGCCATCGGCGTGGGCGGCATCATCGGCGCCGGCATCTTCGTGCTCACCGGCCAGGCGGCCGCCAACTACTCCGGCCCGGCCATCGTCCTCTCGTTCGTGCTTGCCGGGCTGGCCTGCGCCTTCGCCGGCCTGTGCTACGCCGAGTTCGCCTCGATGATCCCCATCGCCGGCAGCGCCTACACCTACTCCTACGCCACGCTCGGCGAGCTGTTCGCCTGGTTCATCGGCTGGGACCTGGTGCTCGAGTACGCCATGGGCGCTGCCACGGTGGCAGTCGGCTGGTCGGGCTACTTCGCCAGCTTCCTGCGCAGCTTCGGCATCCACGTCCCGCCCGAGCTCCTGGCGTCGCCCGGCACCGAGTTCGTCTTCCTGCCGCCCGAGGCGATCGCCCAGGCGGGACTCGCCATGCCCGCCGGCTGGCACGCGCTCTCGCAGATCGGCGCGGACCTGACGAACGCCGGCCTGCAGGTCGCGAGCTTCAGCCACGCCACGGCCCTGTTCAACCTGCCGGCCATGGCCATCATCGCCGTCATCACGGCGCTGCTCGTGCTCGGCATCCGCGAGTCGGCGAGCGTGAACGCCGCGATCGTCGTGCTCAAGGTCGCCATCATCATCGTGGTGATCGCCGTGGGCTGGAGCTTCATCCAGGCCGCCAACTGGCAGCCCTTCATCCCGGAGAACACCGGCGAGTACGGCAAGTTCGGCTGGTCCGGCATCGCGCGCGGCGCGGGCGTCATCTTCTTCGCCTACATCGGCTTCGACGCGGTCTCGACCGCGGCGCAGGAGGCCAAGAACCCGCAGCGCGACATGCCCATCGGCATCCTCGGCTCGCTTGCCGTCTGCACCGTGCTCTACATCCTGGTTTCGCTGGTGCTCACCGGCGTGGTCTCGTACACGCGCCTCTCCGTGCCGGACCCGATCGCGGTGGCCATCGACGCCATGGGCATCGGCTGGCTGGCCAAGCTGGTCAAGCTCGGGGCGATCGCCGGGCTCACCTCGGTGATCCTTGTGCTCCTCCTCGGCCAGCCGCGCATCTTCTTCTCCATGTCGAAAGACGGCCTGCTGCCCCCGGCCTTCTCCAAGCTCCACCCGCGCTTCCGCACGCCGCACGTCACCACCATGCTGACCGGCCTCGTCGTCGCACTGGTCGCGGGCGTGGCGCCCATCGGGCTGCTCGGCGAGCTGGTCTCGATCGGCACGCTCGCCGCGTTCGTCATCGTCTGCGCCGGAGTGCTGGTCCTGCGCTTCCGCAGCCCGGAGCTGCCGCGGCCCTTCAAGACGCCGTTCGTGCCCGTCACGCCGCTCCTCGGCATCGTTTTCTGCCTGTACCTCATGTTCGGCCTGCCGCTCGACACCTGGCTGCGCCTCCTGGTCTGGCTTGCCCTCGGCATGGCCATCTACTTCTGCTACGGCCGGAGCCACAGCCTCCTCGCCCGGACGCCAGGCCGGTAGAACGCGCGGCGCGCGCGGTACACTGTTCTCGCGCGGCACAGGGCGGCCGGCGCTGGCCCCGTGCCTGGGAGCGGGTCATGGCAGAAGAGCGGATCGACGTGCGGGAGCTGCTCGCCGCCCTGCCCGCGGCCGCCGCGGTCATCGCCGAGGACGGCCTGGTGCTCGAGGTCAACCCCGCCTTCCTGCGGGCTTGCGCCCGGCCCGGCGCCGCACGAGAAGCTCTGGCCGGCCGCCGCCTCGCCGACCTCGAGGACTCGCTCGACCCTTCGCTCTGCCGCCTCCTCGAGCAGGCAAGCCGCGCCGCGGGCCGCCTGCACCTTCGCGGCATCACCGTGTGGCGGCCGGGCGAGGAGCGCGGCGTGCGCTTCGACGTGGAGGCCGCGCCGCTCGGCGGCGGCGCCCGGGCCGCGCTCGTCCTCATCGCTCCGCAGGGCGCGGACTCGCGCGCCGAGGTCGAGGCGCGCCTCCTCGACCGCTTCTGCTGGCTCGGGGCCACGGCGGCGGGAATCGCCCACGACGTGAACAACCAGCTCACCGCCACGCTCAGCACGGCCTCGGCCCTCAGGGAAGAGCTGGGTCCGGACTCGCCCTGCGAGCGCTCCCTCGAGCTCATCGAGGACTCCGCCCGCGAGGCCGCGGCGCTGGCGCACCGCCTGCTGCGCTTCGCCGGCCGCGGCGAGCCCGAGATCGTGGTCGAGCCGCTGGCGCGCGTGATCGAGCGCGCCCTGCTGCTGATCCGCCACGAGCTGCCGCCCGCGGAGCGCTTCGCGGTGGAGATCGCGGAGGACCTGGGCAGCGTGCGCGGCGATCCCATCCAGCTCGAGCAGGTCGTGGTTGCACTCGCGCTCTTGACGGCCGGCGCGCTCGGCGAGCGCGGGCGCGCGCGGCTCCGGGCGCGGAACGCGATCCTCGCCGCCGGCTCCGCGGCGGACGGCCGCGCCCTCCTGCCTGGCGCCTGCGCCTGCCTCGAGATCGAGGTGGAAGGCGCTCTTGCCGCCGCGCCCGCGGCCCTGCCGGAGGTCATCCGGCGCATCGCCGCCGAACACGGCGGCGCGGCCGAGACGCGCGCGCGCGCCGGAGGCGTGACGCACGTCCTCTTCCTGCCGCTCGCCGGCGCCGCCCGCGCGGCGCCGCGAAGGGAGGCGCCCGCGGCGGAGGCCCTCGCCCGCCCGTGGCGCGCCCTGCTGCTCATCGTGGACGACGACAAGACAGTGCGCGACGTCACCGCGGCCATGGCGGAGCGTCTCGGCTTCCGCACGCTCACCGCGGCCGGCGGCCTGGAGGCGCTGGACGTGCTCGCGCGCGAGCGGGAGAGCATCGACCTCGTGCTGCTCGACCTGGTCATGTCCGACCTGGACGGGATCTCCACCCTGCGCCGCATGCGCGAGATCCGGCCGGACGTCAAGGTCGTGGTGTCCACCGGCTACAGCGGCGGCAGCGCGGCGCCGCTGCTGGTCGAGGAGCGGATCGAGGGCACGCTGGAGAAGCCGTACTCGCTCGCGGCGCTGGCGGCCGCGCTGCGGGGCGCCCTCGGCTGAGCGCCGGCGCCCGGGCAATGGAGCGCGCAGGCGGAGGCAGGAACACGTGGCGCGAGCCCTGAGAGTCGACAAGTCGATCGTGCTGCGCTGCCCGCGGGAGCGGCTCTTCGCCGCCATCTCGCGCGCGGCCGAGCTCGCGCGCTGGTTCGCCGATCGCGTCTCGGCCGACCTGCAGGCCGGCAGTGCCGTGGAGTTCACCTGGGGCGCCGGCAGCACCGCGCATCGCCTGCGCGCGCAGGTGCTGCGCGTGCACCCGGGCCGGAGCGTGATGCTCCGCTGGGAGGACAGCCGCGCGCACTCGCGCGACGACTACTTCTCCATCAGCCTGAAGGAGCAGAAGAACGGCGTGGCCGTGGTGGTCGTGGACTTCGCCACCAAGGACACGCGCGCCGAGCTGGAGGAGATCTGGGACGGATGCCTGGCCAAGCTCAAGGAAACCTACGAGGGCGAGGCGTGAAGGGGGCGCGCGCGCTGGGCCTCTTGGGGGCGGCGGCGCTCCTGGCGGTTGCGGCCGGCTTCGCCCTGCTGCGGGACGAGCCGCCGGCCGCGGCACCGGTGCAGCCGGAGCGCGCGGGCGCGGCCCCTGCGGAAGACGTGCCGCCAGACGCCGGAAGCGACGCCTTCACGGAGCCGGTGCTGCGCGAGACCGAGCGCCCGCCCGCTCCCGCGCCCGCGGCGAGCGCGACCACAAAGCCCGCGCCCGCGCCGCCGGCCGCGCAAGGCGGGCCCGGCATCGAGGGAATCGTGGTGGACGCGGAAGGGGGCGCCCCGGTCCCGGGCGCGCAGGTCAGCGCCTACGAGCTCGACGCCGCCTTCGCGGCGGACGGCGGCGCCGGGCCGCACGAGACCGTGGCCGGCGCTGACGGGACTTTCCTGCTACCCGGGCCGTTCCGGCCGGGCGGCGACGTGCTGCTCTCGGCGCGCGCCCGGGGCTGGCGCTCCCCGGCTCCCTACATGAGCGTGCGCGTGGCAGAGGGCGGCCTGGCGCGGCAGGTCATCCGCGTGGCGCGTACGCCGTCGCTCACCGGCCGCGTGCTCGACCCCGAGCGCCGCGGCCTCTGCGCGGTCATCGAGGTGCGCGCCCGCGACCGCTGGTTCTGCTGCATCGAATCCGGCGAGGACGGGACCTTCCTGCTCGACGACCTGGCCGGCCGCCTGGACCTGTGGAGCGCCACGCGCGACACGCCCATCCACGTCTGGGCGCAGCACCAGGACTTCCGCCAGGGGACGGCCACCACCACGCTCGCCGGCGTGCTCGCCGAACGGACCGTCGAAATCGTCCTCGAGCGCGGCGCCGCGCTCGCCGGCCGCGCGCTCGACCTGGCCGGCGGGCCGATCGCGGGCGCGCGCCTGCGCTGCTACCCGCTGAACGACGACCGCTTCTCGCGCGTGCGCGAGGCCGAGACCGGCATGGACGGCTCTTTCCGCATCGCCGGCCTCGCCGCCGGCCCGCATCGCCTCGAACCCGCGGCGCGCGCGGGCGCGCTCGCCCCGG
>DYIW01000456.1 GCA_020723465.1 Phycisphaera mikurensis | reverse complement strand
GCGCGGCCTCCTGCGCGGCACGATCGCGAAGGCCACGATCGCCGGGCACGCCACCTCGCGCCTGCTCGCGAAGGAGGCCTGGCTCGCTCCGACCGCGCTGGCGCTGCCGGCGACCGACGTCCTCTTCCGCGGCTCGCCGAGCGGGATCGTCTGCGCCAAGGCGCCCTGCCCGACGGTCCACATCGCCAAGCTCAACTCGACGATCGCGGCGAACATCGCCGAGCCGAGCCTGGCGGCGGTGCCGGCCACGAAGCAGGAGCTCGCCGCCGCCGCCTGGGAGCTCAACCACCGCTCGCTCGTCCTCGCCGGCCAGCCCGCCGGCTCGAGCCTCGCGGTCTCGCAGGTCTATCGCCGGATCCTCCCGGCAAAGTAAGCGCGGCAACTGGCGACTCGGGTTTCCTGCCCTCGGGGATCCGAGTACGCACCCACCAGTTTTCAGCACCTTGCATCGGCACGTGGGTTGCTTTGGAAGGGCGCGAGGCCCTGACGATGCGACGACTCTCCTCACTCCTCGCCCTGCTGACCCTGCTCTGCCTCGCGTTCCCGGCGCTCGCCCGCCCCCGCCTCACGGCGAGCCAGCGAGCCGAGGTGAAGCGCGAGATCCGCGCCCAGGCGCAGTGGCACTTCACGCTCTTCGACGGCCGGCGCCCGTCGATCCGGACCTCGATCAAGCCCGTGGCCGGCAACCCGAACCAGTTCACCGCGAGCGCGCAGATCGTGGGGATCTGGCGCGGCGTGCGCACCCCCCTCGCGGACAACCACTTCACGATCACCCGCAAGCCCGACGGCAAGGTGACGGTGGTCAGCCCGCACCCCTTCATCCCGCGCTGAGCTCCTCGCGCTGATCGCCTCGGCTGATCTCCTCGACTGACGACGATCGCTGACCTTAGCGTCCGACTCGAGGCAGGGTCATCCTGACCCCCGCCTTCGGCGAGACAGCCTCGGCTTCAGGTCAAGTTGGCCTGGATCGCCCCGACGACCGCCTGATTTCCGCGGCTCGCCGCGTGGAACGGTCATTGCTAACTCACGGCTCGGGTATCTGCGCAGTGGTGTCGAGGAAGCCTCCAACCCAGGCGGTACGGTATGAGACGCACGACGTGGCTGATCCTCGTCCTCACGCTCCCGTCGGCGGCAGCGGCTGAGAAGCCCGCGAGCCAGCCCGCGAGCCAGCCCGCGGCGAAGCGGGACAACCAGTCCTGTCTCGAGTGTCACGTGGACGGAGTCGACGCCAAGTATCGCGTCGACCCCAAGCGCTTCAGCACGCCGCCCCACACCGAGGAGAACGGCGTCTCCTGCGTCGGCTGCCATACCAAGGCCGCCACCGTCGCCGACGTGAGCGACCACGGCAAGCTCGGCCCCGCGAGCTGCTCGGGCTGCCACGAGGCGGACCTCGCGATGAAGCGGAGCGTGCACAGCGCGCGGCGACATCGCGGCAACGGGCGCGCCAAGCTCCCGACCTGCGCCGACTGCCACGGCTCGGGCCACGCGATCCAGCCGGTCGCGAGCTCGCCCGCGGCGCCGAAGGAGCAGCCGAAGACCTGCGGCCGCTGCCACGGCGGCGCCTCGCACGAGAACTACCTGCGCAGCGTGCACGGCGAGCGGCTGCTGAGCGGCAGGGGCGGCGGCCCCTCCTGCTCGAGCTGTCACGGCTCGCACGCGATCGTCGCGGCGGACATCCGCCAGAACCCCTCCTTCAAGCAGAAGATCACCCGCACCTGCGGCGACTGCCACAAGCCCGAGCTCAAGGTCTACGCGGAGAGCTCGCACGGCGTCGCGCTCCTCGAGCGCGGGAGCGCGAGCTCCGCCTCCTGCGTCGACTGCCACAAGAGCCACGAGATCCTCCCGCCGAAGGACCCTGGCTCGGCGGTCCACGCGACCAAGGTTGTGGAGGACTGCGCGGGCTGCCACGCCGACGCGCGGCTGATCAAGCGCGAGCACCTGCCCGCGGACGTGGTGCGGAGCTACCAGCTCAGCTACCACGGCCGGGCCGGCGGCGTCGGCTCCACGCGGATCGCGGTCTGCTCGAGCTGCCACGATCACCACGCGATCTTCCCCTCGAGCGACCCGCGCTCGTCGGTGCACCCGAAGAACCTGCAGACGGCCTGCGGCAAGTGCCACCCCGGCGCGGGCCCGAACTTCGTCGCCGGCAAGATCCACGTCGTCGACGAGCGGCAGGCGAACTACTGGTCCTGGTTCGCCAAGAACGCCTACCTCTGGCTGATCGTGCTCGTGATCGGCGGGATGGCGCTCCACAACCTGCTCGACTTCGTGCGCAAGCAGATCATGCGCGCGCGGCGGCAGGCCTCGGAGCCCTACGTGATCCGCATGAACCGCCAGGAGCGGGTCATGCACGTGCTGCTCCTCACGAGCTTCCTGACGCTCGTCTACACGGGCTTCGCGCTCATCTTCCCGCACGCGTGGTGGACGCTCCCGCTCAGCTGGATCTCCGACAGCGAGGGCTTCCGCGGCCAGCTCCACCGCGCCGCCGGCGTGATGCTGACGCTGATCATGGTCCAGCACATCTGGTTCCTGCTCCTCACCCGGCGCGGGCGCGAGCAGCGCCGCGAGCTCCTGCCGCGGCTGCGCGACGTGCGCGACCTCTGGCACAACCTGCTCTTCTACCTCGGGCGCCGCCCCACGCGCCCTCGCTTCGGCCGCTTCTCGTACATGGAGAAGGCGGAGTACTGGGCGCTGGTCTGGGGCACGGTGGTGATGGTCGCGACCGGCTTCGTGCTCTGGTTCGAGGTCGAGTCGGCGAAGCTCATGCCGCGCTGGCTCTGGGAGGTCTTCCAGACCGTGCACCGCTACGAGGCGATCCTCGCCGCGCTCGCGATCCTGGTCTGGCACTTCTACTACGTCTTCGTGAACCCCGACGAGGCGCCGATGGCGCTGACCTGGCTCACCGGGAAGATGCCGCTCGAGGACCTCGCGCTCCAGCACCCGGAGGAGCTCGCGCAGCTCAAGGAGGAGGAGCGCGTCAGCGGCCACTCGCGGGTGGGGGCGCCGGCCGA
>DYIW01000455.1 GCA_020723465.1 Phycisphaera mikurensis | reverse complement strand
GCGCGCCGAGGAGGAGCAGCGCGAGCACGGCGGCTGTTCCGGAGCGAGCAGAGCGTCGAACACTTGCGATCGTGGTCCTCAAGGCACACCTCTCCTTCTCGGCGCACAGCGCCGCTTTGCCTGCCTGCGATCTCGTCAGCCGCTAGAAGCGCGTGCTCCGCCGCCCGTTCTTCTTGTAGTCCTCGGGCGTGAAGAGCGGCGGCAGCTTCTTCGTCCTCGGCGCCGGCACGATGATCACCTCGCCGGCTCCGTCGCTGTCGTCGGGCCCGAGGATGATCTTCTCCTCGGGCGGCTTCTCTCCGGGCGCCTTCGCGGTCGCCCGCTTGGGATCCTGCGCGGCCACCTCGCCGAGCGCCACGCTCTCGGCGGGCTCGATCGTCTCCGCCGCTGCCTTCGGCCTCGGTGCGACCGCGGCGGGCGCGACCGCCGGCGCTGGCTTCGCGGCCGGCGGCGTCGGCTTCTTCGCCGGAGCCACGGCCCGGCGCGCGACATACGCCGCGAGCGTGGCCGACCCGGCGAGCACGAGCACGAGCGCCGCGGCCCAGGCCGGCCGCAGCAGGAACGCGAAGAGCCCGCCCCGGGCGCCCCGCGTGGGCGCGCTCCGCCAGCGGAAGCCGCTCGTGCGTCGCGCCTCCGCCTCGGCCAGCGCCTGCGACTGGCGGGGAGCCAGCCCGCCTGCGCCTCGGTCCCCGTCTGAGCTCGCGCCTGGTCGACGGTGGTCATGGTAGCTCGCTCCTGCACAGCGCGGCCGCGCCCTCGTCGCCGAGCTCCTCGCGCGGCTGCCAGCCCAGCCGCTGGAGCTCGCGCCGGAGCTCGTCGCGGCCTCGCCGCACGCGCGACGCGGCCGTGTGGAGAGGGACCTCGAGCGCCGCGGCCATCTCCGCCAGGCTGAGCCCCTCCAGCTCGAAGAGGATGACCGCCTCGCGCAGCTTCGGCGAGAGCGCGTCGAGCGCGCGGTGCACGACCTCGAGCGTCGGGTAGCTCTGGTCCGCCGCGGCCTCCCGCGACGGGACCGTCTGCTCCTGCTCCGCGCTCGCCCAGAGCCGCCACGGCCGCCGCCGCACGCTGCGGTAGTAGCCGCGCGCGAGGTTCTGCGCGATGCGGAGCAGCCAGCCCGCGAAGCAGCCCGCCTCGCCGCCGCGCGCCTGCGCGAGGGAGCGATAGGCCTGGACGAAGGTCTCCTGCGTGAGGTCGGAGACGTGGCTCGCGTGCCGCGGCCCGAGCAGGTGCGCGATCCGGCGGGCGACTTGCGCCGCATAGCGGCGGTAGAGCTCCTCGAACGCGCTCCGCTCGCCCTCCTTCGCCCGCTCGAGCAGCTCCTCGGTACGGAGCTCGGCGAGCGGCTCGGCGTGGATGGCGATGGCGGCGACCGGGCTCACCTGCGACTTGCTCCTTCTCCTCTTGATCATACCCGATGCCGCTCGCGCTGGCTTTTGTCCCAAGGATCGTACGGCCCGTCCGCGGCGACCTCCCCCGTCGTCCGGTGGGCCGGACGGTCCGGACCGGTATCCGGACGATCGCGCCCGCGCTCTCATCGGCGGCTCGTGAGATCAAGGCCTTGGTGGTGGCACGCCAGGTGCTTTGCGATCCGGCGGAGGTCATCATGAGCCGCCTGGCGTTTGTCCTTCTGCTCGCCCTCGGCCCGCTCGCCGCCGCGGAGCCGCAACGGCCCGCGGCCGTCGTGCGGCCCAGCGTCAAGGAGGTGATCGCCGCGGCGCTCCACGTGGCCGGGCACACCTCCGCACCTGGCCGCGCCTGGCGGCGGCGGCTCGCGTGGTCGGCGGTCCTCCCGAAGCTCACCGCGCAGGTGAGCCAGACCCGCAGCGAGGGCGAGCTCCTCGATCTGCGGGCGGACACGCCGAGCCGGCTCGGGCTCAGCGGCTACCTCGCGCTGCGCTGGGAGGTGCGCGCGACCTGGGACCTCTCCCGCCTGCTCTTCGATGGGCGCGAGCTCCGGATCTCCTCGCGCGCGAGCCAGCTCGAGCGCGAGCGCGCCGCGCTCGTCGAGCGAGTCGTGCGGCTTTACTTCGAGCGGGTTCGTCTGCTACTCATGGCAGAGGCGCCAGGCACCGCCGGGGAGGCGGCGCTGGAGCGCCAGATCGCGCTCCAGCGGGTCACCGCGTTGCTCGACGCGTGCACGGGTGGGCTGCTGAGCTCGCTCGAGGAGGAGCAGAAGCGCCGATGACGGGGCTTGGGCAGAGGCCCGACGGTCGCCAGCACCCCCGCTTCCTGGTCACGCTCGCGGCGCAGGTGCAGCTCGGCAACCGCACCGTCGCGGCGCAGACCAAGGACATGAGCCGGAGCGGGATCTGCCTGGTCTGTCCGGGGCAGGCCGCCGCCGGCAGCACGATCCGCCTCTCGCTCGCGCTCTCGCTGGGCGCGAACGCCTTCTCGGAGAACCTCGAGCTCACGGCCCGCGTGATCTGGTGCACACCGCTCGCGGAGCGCTTCCAGCTCGGCGCCGTCTTCACCAACCTCGACGCGGAGAAGCGAGGTTTCCTCGAGATGTACCTGCGCTTCCTGCAGCAGGAGATCACCGTCGGTGAGAAGGAGGCCCCGGTCTCCGACAGCCCGTTCGACACCGGCGACGAGGACGAGCCATGACCAGCCCCAGCAATCGGCGCCAGCACCCGCGCTTCGCGATCTCGCTCTCGGTGGAGATCTACACCGCGGAGGACGCGATCCCGGCGATCGCGAAGAACCTGAGCCAAGGGGGCCTCGGGGTCTCGCTCGGGACCTCGCTGCCGAAGGGGCAGCAGGTCGGGCTGAGCCTCTTCCTCTGCGAGGACGGGATCGAGGACGAGCGCTCCGCCCCGGCGAACATGCGCGGCGAGATCTGCTGGTGCACCGCCGAGGCCGGCGGGTTCGCGGCGGGGATCCGCTTCCTCGAGCCGAAGCCCGAGCACCTCGCGCAGCTCCAGGCCTTCCTCCAGCGCCTGACCCAGCAGCGCTAGCCCGCCTCCCGATCGACGCGCGGTCGTGCGAATCGGCCCCGGATGATTCATCCGCCGGGCTTTCG
>DYIW01000056.1:5175-23812 GCA_020723465.1 Phycisphaera mikurensis | reverse complement strand
GGCTCGCCGGCACGGCCGTAGACGTTCAGGCGCACCTGGAAGCGGCCGGGCCGGCCGTCGCTGTGAGTGAAGTCGCGGAGCGTCGTGCCGCCGCGCCGCACGGCATCCCGCAGCACGCTCTTGATGGCGCGCGCCAGCCGCTCGCAGCTCGCGGGCGAGAGCGCGCCCGCCCGGCGCTCCGGCCGGATGCCGGCGAGGAACAGCGCCTCGCTGGCGTAGATGTTGCCCACGCCCGCGACCACGCGCGCGTCCATGATGAAGTTCTTCACGGCCGCGGTCCGGCCGCGCGCGCGCTCCTGCAGCGCCTGGCCGGTGAAGGAACGCGCCAGCGGCTCGGGGCCGAGGCGCGAGAGGAGCGGGTGGCGGCCGGGATCGTCCCGGGTCCAGAGGACGGCGCCGAAGCGCCGCGGATCGTGGAAGCGCAGACACGAGCCGCCCGCGAGCACCAGGTCGACGTGGTCGTGCTTCGCGGGCGGCGTGCCGGCCGGCAGCACGCGCAGGCCGCCCGTCATGCCGAGATGGATGAGGACCGTGCCGGCGCGCGTCTCCAGCAGCAGGTACTTGGCGCGCCGCCGCGCCGCGGTGATGGTCTGCCCCGCGAGCTCCACGGCGAGCGCGGCGGGCACGGGCCAGCGCAGGCCGCGGTTCCTCACCACGACGCGCAGGACCTTCCGCCCCAGCACGTGCGGCAGGATGCCGCGCAGGGTGGTCTCGACTTCCGGCAGCTCCGGCATGCTTTCTCAGGCAGGGCCGCTACGCTGGCGGCCCGCCGCGGCGAGCGTATCATGACGCGACTCCATCCCGGCAGGGCAGGCTGAATGGCAGAAACCGACGGCTCCGCTCCGGCGCCGCGCTCCGTCTACGCGGGCCTCCTCGTTCTGGCCTTCTCCATCATCCTGTTCGAGATCACGCTGACGCGCGTGTTCGCGATCATGATGTGGCACCACCTGACCTACATGGTGGTGTCGATCGCGCTCTTGGGCTTCGGCGCGGCCGGCAGCCTGCTCACCGCGCGCGGCGCGCGCGGGCGTCCCCTTGCCGCCGCTTCGACCATGTCCCGCTGCGCCGTGGCCTACGGCTTCGCGGTCATGCTCGCCCTGACCTTCGTCACCAGCGTGTCCATCGACAGCCTGAGCCTCTGGCAGGAAAAGAAGAACTTCTTCGCGCTGCTGCTCATCTACCTGATCATCACCGCGCCGTTTCTGCTCGGCGGGCTGGCGGTCGGCCTGGCCTTGACCCACTACGCGCGCCAGGTCAACCGCCTGTACTTCTTCGACCTGCTCGGCTCGGCCGCGGGCGGCGGCCTGAGCGTCTTGTTCCTCGGCCGGCTCGGCGCCCCGCAGGTGATCATGATCGCGGGCGCGCTCGGCGTGCTGGCCGGCTCCCTCTTCGGGCTGGCCTCACCGCGCCGCACGCTGCTCGTCAACCTGCCGGCCCTGGCGCTGGCCGCGTGGGTGGGCATCGCCTTCGGCGGCGGCTGCGAGGCGCTCGGCATCGCTCCCGCCACCTGGAACGTGCCCTTCGCTCCGAACAAGGAGGTGAAGACGCTCGACCTGGCGCTGCTCGACGCGCGCCTGCCCAGCCCCACGGCCGAGGTCGAGGTAAGCACGCACCTGCCGGACGTGGCGCCGTCCATGGGCGGCGACTTCGGCGCCCTCGACCGCACGCGCACCGGCCTGCGCGTCGTGGCCCAGGACGGCACGGCGCCGACGATCATGCTGGAGAACGCCGGCGAGATCGAGCGCTTCCCCTTCCTCGATGACAGCTCGGCCGGCAGCGCCTACCACGCCTTCGCCGCGCGCGGCGGCCAGCACCCGGACGTGCTGGTCATCGGCGTGGGCGGCGGCGTGGACGTGATGACGGCCCTCTTCCACCAGGCGAACAGCGTGGCGGCCGTGGACATCAACGCCGCCATGATCGAGATGGTGAGCGAGCGCTACGACGGCTACCTCGCCGGGCTGTTCCGCAAGGGAGCGCACCCCTACTCCGAACGCGTGACGCTGGCGCGCGCCGAGGGCCGCGCCTACGTGCGCCACCGGGACGAGCGCTACGACATCATCCAGATGAGCGGCGTGGACTCCTTCACGGCGCTCTCCACCGGCGCCTACACCCTCTCCGAGAGCTACCTGTACACGGTCGAGGCGGTGCAGGAGTTCTACGCCCACCTCCAGGAGGGCGGGTACATCAACTACTCGCGCTTCATCCTCACCTACCCGAAGAAGCCGCGCGAGACCCTGCGCCTGGCCAATATCGCCTGCACCGCCCTCGCCGAGCTGGGCGTGCCCGATCCGGCCGCCCACATCGCCGTGCTGCGCGGCCAGCAGTGGGCCTCGACCATGATCAAGAAGGGGCCCTTCAGCGCGGCCGAGATCGCGGCGCTCGACGCCTTTGCCGAACGCGAAGGCTTCGCCGGCTTCGCCTTCGATCCGCTGCACGCGCGCGGCGCGCCGTATCCGCCGCCCGCGGACCAGCGCGGGCTGGCGCCGCTTTATCTGCGCGAGCGCCTGACGCGCGCCGGTCTGGCCGTGAGCCTGCCGGCCGGCACGCTCGACCAAGTGGTGCGCGAGCTGTCCGCGGCCTTCGTTCCCGCCCTGAGCGGGGACGCGGCCACGAGCACGGCCGCGCTCGAGCGCGCCCTCGCTCTCCTCGGCACCGAGAGCGCGCGCTCTGCACCCGTGCTGCAGGACGCCCTCGCGACCGCCGTCCAGGGCGCGGCCGAGCCCTGCCGGCGCCATCACGCCGTGCGCCGCGACTTCGAGACGCTCCTCTGCGGCAGCGCGGAAGAGCGCGCCGCCTTCGTCGCCTCCTACGAGTACGACGTGTCGCCCTGCACGGACGACTCACCGTTCTTCTTCAACTACTACCGCTACCGCGGCCTGCTCGGCGGGGGCCAGGGCGGCGAGGCGCTCAGCGAGCAGAGCCACTACCACCCCGACTATCCGGTGGGCCACATGGTGCTGGTGGCGTCGCTCGGCCAGATCGTGCTCATCGCCTTCCTGCTGCTCATCCTGCCGCTCAAGAGCCTGGCGCGCGCGGGAGTGGCCAGCCCCTATCGCCTGCGCTTCTTCCTCTACTTCGCGGCGCTCGGCATGGGCTTCATGTTCATCGAGATCTGCCTCATGCAGAAGCTCGTGGTCTTCCTCGGCCACCCGACCTACTCGCTCTCGGTGGTCCTCACCGCGCTCCTCGGCTGCGCCGGCGTCGGCTCCTTCCTCGGCGCGCGCCTCGAGCGCCTGACGCGGCGGAACCTGCTCTGCCTCATGGGCGCGCTCGTGGCGCTGGTGCTCCTCACCATTCTCGGCGTCAACCACGGGCTGCCGCTTCTCATCGGTCTGCCGTTCTGGCTGCGCGTCGCCTCGGCCGTGCTGCTGCTCCTGCCGCTCGGCATGGCCCTCGGCCTGCCCTTCCCCACGGGCATCCGCCTGGTGAAGGAGCTGTCGCCCGCGCTCCTGCCGTGGGCCTGGGCCATCAACGGCCTGCTCTCGGTCTTCTCCTCGATCTTCTGCATCGTGCTGAGCATGGCTCTCGGCTTCACCAACGTGCTCTTGCTCGCGGCGCTGGTCTACGCGCTCGGCTTCCTGGCGGTGCCGGCGGGGCGGGAGGTTCCGCCTCCTCCCGCTTCGGGCTGATCCAGTTGGCTACTTGGCGATCTTCTTCAGGTGTCGCTCCGCGGCCGCGAGCACGCTGTCCATGCCGAGCGAAAGCTCCACGACGTCCTGCAGCACCGGCGTGTTCGGCGCGACGCCGACGCCCTCCAGCGAGCGACTCTGCCACTGCGCGCACACGTAGCGCACCGTGGCAAAGCCTGATGGAAGCTCGAACGACCCCTTCGGACCGGACGCGCCGGACGTGTTGTCGCCGAAGAGCTGGTGTCGGTACGTGTTCTTGAGGAAGTACGCCACGGAGTCTCCGGAGCTCATGACGCGCGGGCCGATCAGCACGGCCGCCGGCTTGGTCCACTTGCTGGAGTCGTCGCACTTCCCTCTGCCAGGAAAGCACGCCGCGACCTCCCCTTCCCCGCCTCCACCACCGTTCCAGCGCATGTCAACGACCAGGCCCGGGCAGCGAAGCAGCGCCGCGAATGCCTGTTTGAGTTCGGCCGGCTGCGTCGTGCTGTCGATCTGACGCAGGTAGACATAGCCGAACCCAGACGGCAGGGTCGCATAGGAGGTGTCGGCAGACACTTGGACGAGATTCGGGACCTCCCATTGCGGAAAGCCATGGCCGCGGAACCGTGCTGGAGCGCACTCGGAGGCTTCGATGGTGACGCTCGTCGCATGCCAGGCGGCAGGGTCCTTGAGAGCCGCGGCGCGCTGCTTCGGTGACAGCCCGAGGTACTTCTGCCGGACCTCGTCCGGAAGGACGAGGGTCCTGAGGCCGAGCCTGGCCTGGCCGCCCTCGGGAAGGACGACGCCGAAGCTGTACGTGGTCGTGCGCGCGCGGTGAATCGTCGAGAATCCGCCCTGCTCGAAGCGCTCCTTCGAACGTCGCTCGAACCACTCGTGGGCCGGCTCGTCGTCGATCGTGTCGAGCACCATGCCCGGCTCGATGCCCTTGGTCTTCATTGGCTCGTCCGCCTGACTGACGAGCACCATGTCAAAGGCGCCAGGCATGAACGACGCGGGCACCTGCAGCTCCTTGGGCAGGGAGCTGCTCCACGCGGCGGGAAGCGACTCGTCTCTTGGAATGACGCAGGCGTGGCTGTCCTGCAGTTGGTCCACCACCCAGGACACCAGGCCGTAGAACTGGACGTCGGAGTCCACGGCCTTCAGGCGCTTCCTGGCCTCGGAGGACACGGCCCGCCAGTTGATGTCCTTCTGGCTCAGCAGTTGGCACTTCTCGTCGAGATGCTCCAGCAGGGCGTTCAGATCGGCGCCGTACGCCGGTGCGCTCGGTTGCGAGGGCGGTCCCGATCTCGCGAGCGCGGCGCCCAGCACGCCGAGAATGCTCGTGAGGATGACCACGAGGCGGCCTGCGGTGTTCCTTGCCATGGTTCCCTGCCTCTCGTCAGACGCGCTCAGTTCTCCGTGAGGATGGCCGGGGACTGCACCGCCGTGCTCGGCGTCATCTCGTCGAGGAAGAACAGCGCGTCGCAGAGGCGCGGCACCTCCGTGGTCATGGTCTCGTACATGTAGAGGCTCGTGGCCAGCGGGGCGCGCAGCCAGTGATCCGGCGGCAGCTCGCGCAGGCCGAGGAAGAGCCACGGCTTGCCGGTCGCGTGCAGGAGGCCCTCGAGCGAGTCCGGCGCCGCCGGCGGCAGCTCCTCCGGCGGCTCCCCGGCGAACCCGCACCGGCCGTGGTGGGCGAGGAAGCCGATGACGTAGACATCGCGCCCGAGGGCGCGTGCCAGACTCATCCCCATTGGACCGGCCAGCGAGCCCTCGCTCCTCAGGGCCTCCGCCGCGCCGGCGGCCGGCAGGTCACGGTAGACGTGATAGTTGTGGGCCCAGACGATCACCTTGCGGCCGGCGAGGGCGCCGTCGAGCAAGTGCAGCAGGTTCTCGGCCATGGCCGTGTCGCGGTTGTAACCATCATCGCCGCGACCGGCACCGCTCAGGCCGCCGAGGGCCCGGTCCATGTTCATGAGGCTGACCAGCGACTGCCGCACGTGGTCGATCTCTCGCGGGCTGACGCGCACCAGGAGATCGCCCCGGCGCGCGTCGATCGTGGCGACGAGCCGGCGCGGCAGATCGCGGTTGTAGCGCCGCTCGCCGGGGTGGTTGAAGTACTCCGCCGGCACCAGTCCCACGGACATCGCCGTCAGGTCCGCGCGCTCCCGCGTCGAGATCAGGCCGGGGTCCAGCCGGTCGAAGAACTCGAAGACGAAGCGGGGGAACAGCTCGGAGCGCGACCGCTCGGTGGAAACGCGGCAGTCGAAGCCGACGCTGCCGATCGGCCGGTCCGTGCTCTGCGTCGCCCGCAAGTAGGCGAGCGCCGGCTGCACCTCGGTGCTGCTCGCCCAGACCGCGTAGAGGCCGCGGGAGGCCGCCTCCTCGAGCGGCAGGCCAGAGCGAAGCGCCGCGTCCATCAGCGGCACGTCGAAGAACCCGGACTCCCAGGCCAGGACGTCGAAGCCCATCTTCTGGTGCAGGAAACGCACCAGCCGCGCCTTGGCGAGGAACGCCGCGCCGTCGCCGTGCGTGACCTCTCCCAGAGCCACGACGCGGGCGCTGCCGATGCAGCGGAGGACAGGCTCGAGATCGGAGAAGTCCTCGTCCGTCGGCGCGATGGACCGCACGGGCGCCGCGTTCTCGGCCAGCCAGCGCACACGCGGGTCGACCGCGGCCGGATCGCCGGCGAGCGCGGCCGCGACGGCGGCGAGGATCAGCGTCTGCGCCAGGACCATGCGTCTGCAATCATAGCCGCCTGCCGCCCCAAACGGCGATCGCCGGCGTGGCCCTCAGCGCGCCACGGCCTCCTCGACCCAGTCGGCGACCCACTCGGCCCGCTCCACCCACTCCTCGAGCACGTCCTCGTGATCGCCGAGGACGCGCACCCAGTCCGGCTGGCGCAGGCGCCGGTGCAAGAGCTCGCCCGACCAGGCCGGCATCACCTCGTCGAGGCGCGCGTGGAACACGAGCACGGGCGTGCGGCCCAGGAAGCGGCTGGTGTGGTAGGGATCGAGACGCGACTCGGCGAGGTACAGCTCGGAGAGCCAGCTCCGCTGCGTGTCGCTCAAGCCCGTCCAGCCGGCATCGACCTCGATGCCGTCCACGCCTTCTCCCTCTTGCGAGACCTCGAACAGGTTGGCGCCGCCACCGACCAGCACCGCGGCGTCCACGGCACCGTCGAGACGGGCCGCGACCGCGGGCGCGGCCGCGGCGCCGAGGCCGCAGCCCATGAGCACGAGCGGCGCGAGCGGCAGGTCGGGCCGGCGCACCGCCAGGAAGCCGAGCGTGGCCTCCACCGCGTACGCTCGCTCCGCGAGCTGATCGTCGATGGCCGCGGCCGCGGCGAGCGCGGCGCCGCCCAGGTCCTCTTCGCCGCGGATCTCGAGACGCTCGGGCCGCCGCACCAGGCCCGGCACCTGCACGCGCAGCACCAGGAAGCCGCGCTCGAGCAGCTCGTCGAGGACCTCCTCGCCGTCCTCGGGGAAGCAGGGGCCCTCCAGGCTCACGACCAGCCCGCGCGGCTCGCGCTCTCGCGGCACGTCCAGGACGAGCGCGCAGTCGGCGCCGGACGGATCGGCGCGCTCCAGGGGATCGGCCGCCGCCAGCTCCGCGGCCGGACGCGGATCGGGGAGATACGACAGGAAGTGCAGCTCCGGCGGGTCGCTCGGGCGCAGCACGACGCCCTCGCGGTCCGTGGGCCGGAGACCGCGGATCAAGCCGCGGCCGCACGGCAGGACCAGCGCCACGCGCGCCCGCGGGAGGCGCCTGTCCGGGCCGGCGGGTGCGTCCGGCGCCGCGGCATCGCCTCCCTCGTACAGCACCCGCGGCATGGCCGCCGCGATCTGCTCCAGGTCCTCCGTGCGGCGCTCCGGCCACCAGGCCTCGGGGATCGGCTCCGGATACCACAGCTCGTCAACGCGATGAGCGGGCGCCTGCGAGAAGCCCGAGCACCCGAGCGGCGCGAGCAGCAACGCCAGGGCGAGGCACCGCGCATGGATGCAGATGCGCTTCGCACTGGCGCTCAACGAGGACTCCGGCCGGGCAGCACGCAGGAGGAACGGGCCGCCACCGCTTCACCACGAACCGGTCCTGGGTCGGCCCCGCGCGGCAGATGCTACAGGAATCGCGCGGGCGTTTCCCGCGGCCGCGTTCGCGCCGCTCCGGGCTTCCTCTCGCCGCCCGGGCCGGTACAGTGGCGCTCATCTCACTTCCTGGCGCAGGAGCCCGCGTGCGTACGGTTCGCGCCCTCGTCATCTCCGCCCGGCCGTGGCAGTGGGTGAAGAACCTCGCCGTCCTGCCCGGCATCATCTTCGCCCAGCGGGCCGGCGTGCCCGCGGACGTGGCCGCGGTCGCCCTCGCCTTCACGGTGTTCTGCCTGGCCTCGAGCGCCGGCTACCTGCTGAACGACGTGCTCGACCGCGAGAAGGACCGGCTGCATCCGGCCAAGAAGTCGCGTCCCGTCGCGCGCGGCGATCTCTCGCCCGGGCAGGCGCTCGTCGCTGCGCTCCTGCTCGCGGCCGCCAGCCTGGCGCTTGCCTGGTTCCTGGGCGAGGCGGAGGCGCCCCCGCGACACCGCTTCGTCCTCTTCCCGGCCCTCTACCTGGCGCTCATCCTGGCGTACAGCCTGGTGCTCAAGCGCATAGTCCTGGTCGACGTGCTCGCCATCAGCGCCGGCTTCATGCTGCGCGTGCTCGCGGGCGGAGCGGTCATCCAGGTCGAGATCTCCTCCTGGCTCTTGATCTGCACCTTCTTCCTCGCCGTCTTCCTCGGCCTCTCCAAGCGCCGCGCCGAGTTCCTGAACGCGCCTGCGCACGCGGACCAGCGCCCCACGCGGCCGGTGCTCGGCGCCTACGACGGCGCGGCGCTCGACATCCTCATCGGCGCCACGACCTCGGCGCTGCTCTTGAGCTACGTGCTCTACACGGTCTCCGAGCACACGGTCGAGATGTTCGGCACGCGGAACCTGTTCTACACCACGCCCATCGCCTTCTACGGCGTGGGCCGCTACCTGTTCCTGGTGCTCAGGCCAGCGGGCGGCGAGGATCCGACGCTGCTCCTCTGGCGCGACCGGCCGCTGCAGGTCGCTGCAGTGCTCTGGCTCGCGGCCGTGCTGGTCATCGTCTACGCGTGAGCGCCGGTCAGCGCCGTTCCAGCACGAACTTGGCCGCGGCCGGCTCGCCGGCCTGGAGCGTCAGGGTCTTCCGCTCCAGGCGAAAGCCCTCGGCCGTCACCTCGAAGGTCATGGTCCCGGCCGGAAGGTCGGAGCAGCGATAGCTGTTCTCGCCGATCATCCTGACGCGGCCGCCCGGAAGCGCCTCGCCGTCGACGAGAAGCTGGAACGTGAGGATCGGCTGACCCAGCTCGTCCACGACCTGGAAGTCGAGCACGCCGCACGGATCGAGCCGGATGCTGCCGAGGTCGACGTTGCCCGCGCCAGCGAACTGGACGGACTCGGACTCGTACACGGCGAACCCGTCCGCTCTCACGTTGACGCGGAGATTGCCGGCGGGAACGCCCGGGACCTCGAAGCGACTCCCGGTGTGGCCGCCCTGGATCTCGGCGACGCAGTCATGGGTATCTTGGTCGATGACCCAGATCCACCAGCGCGGCCCCTCCTCGCCGAGAGGCTGGCCCGTGACGCGGTTGACCAGGACCCCGCTCACCGACCCGGCCGGCACGACCAGGTGCAGCGTGTACGGGCTGACCGCCTGGGGAGGAATGACGAAGCTGGGGAGGTTGCAGTGGGCGCCCGAACCCGGGGTGGCGTACACTCTCCACAGGCCCGGCAGGAAGTCGCACGCCGAGAACAGACCGTCCTGGTCCGTCTCCGCCGACTTCGACCTCGCGGCTTTCTCCACGCCGAGGACCTCATCGGCCCAGAACCACAGCTTGGTGTTCGCCAGCGGCGTCCCGTCCGGGTGACGCAACGAGCCCGCCACGGTCACGGCGCCAACGAACGGCGACACGTCCTCACGACCGATCCTGACCTCGGTCACGCTGCCCCGGAGGATCTGGAACGAGCGCCTGGCCACGCCCAGACCGCCGAAAGTCACCGTCGCCGTCCATTCGCCCTCCGCCACGGGCCACGTGACCTCCCAGGCGCCGTTCTCCGGAAGCTGCTCCTCCACTGTCCAGCTCCGACCACCGCCCTCCCGAGCGATATGAACCTTGAAGTCCCGCGGATCCGTCTCGAGGAAGCCGGCGAGCCGGAGGCGGAGCGTGCCGCAGGCAGGCAGCATGATGCGGACACCGTCGACCACCTGACCCCTGGCCACGATGACCTCCTGGCTCCCCGGCGCGCGGTCTCCGGCGCTTGCCTGGACCTGGTAGCTGCCCGGCGGCAGACCCCGCAGATGGAAACATCCCTGGTCGTCCAGGTCGGCGGTGAACGACTCGTAGACAGGCGTGAACTTGCTCGCCGACACGAAACCGTAGCGCTCCACCACGACCGGCGCGCCGGTGGCCTCGTCGATCACCACGCCACGTATCGCGCCCAGCTCCTCGCCGGCCGGCGCCACATCGAGACGAATGTCCCGCTCCACGAGGCCGGGCTCATCGAAGTGCAGGGTCAGTTTCTGCGAGGCGTGCGATCCGTCCGCCAACGTCGGAGACACCCAGTAACTGCCCATGGGCAGCTTCGGCAGCTCGAAGCGCGCCTGATCGTCGCACTCCGCGGTGCGGCTCTGGCTCCGCAGCTTTAGCAGGCCGGCAGCGGGATTGAAGAAGACGTGGAGCCTACCGAAAGCCTGGGGCTCGCCGTCATAGCCATAGAACGTGCCGCGCCACTGCACGTAGTCCTTGCGCGTGCCGAAATCGACCTGCACGTCCTCGCCGGCGATCTCGGTAACCTGCCACTCTTTGGAGAAGCCCGGCGCCTCCTCGGCATACAGCTCCACGATGCCGGGCCGCACCGGGGGAGTGCGATAGGCGCCGTCCTTGCCGGACACCAGCGGCCGCTGCAGGGGGAGCTCGTCCCCGAACAGGGTGATCCTCACTCCCTCCTTGGGCTGCCCCGCGTCGTCGAAGACGGTGCCGGAGATGATCGGTCCCCGCTTCAGCCGGACCTCGAGAAACGCCCCTTCCGCGGGCAGGACCTGCTGCCAGCCCTCGGCATAGTCAGGGTGCGCCGCGGCGATCTTCTGGCTCTCCGCGTCGAGACCCGAGAGGGTGAACCTGCCGTCGGCGCCGGTGACGGCGTGGAGGCACTCCTCTGTATCGCCCTTCTTGGCCAGCGTCTCCAACGTGGACGCGGAGAATCCCGCCGAGCCCACCACCGCTCCCCGGATCGGCTCGGTCGTCCGATCGTCCACGACCCTGCCGGACACGGCCAGACCGGCGTCGAGCTGCACCAGGAGGTCCGAGACCCCCTCTGGACCGGCAAGCTCCAGGTCGTCGAGGGTCCACGCGCGATGGCGTGAAGTCTCCACCCGGAGCCGGTAGCGCCCCGTCTGGTCGAGCGGAATCCGGAAGGCCCCGCCCGCGTCCTCGAGCGTCTCCCAGCGAACTGCGTCCCACACCTTCCCTTTCCCTCTGCTCACCTCGCGGCGCACGGTCACGTAGAACCGTGACACGGGCGATCCCGTGGCCTTGTCCACCACACGGCCCGCCAACTGCGTCCCGGCCCGCGGAACCGCCTCTCGGCGCGCCTCTATGACTGGCTCTTGCGCTGCCTCCTCCGACTTAGCCGGCGAGACGGGTGCGAGAGCGCTCGCCTCGAGGTCCTCCGGTCCGCCGGTCGCGACCGCGACCGCGCTCGCTTCTCCGGCCGGCGACCTGGACGGCTCATCGCCGCCCGTGGTCCAGATCACCGCCCCCGCGGCGGCAACCACCGCTGCCAGGGCCAGCACCATGCCCTTCACGCTCATGACGAGTCCTCCCACGGTCACGCTCGCGGCCGCGCAGGCCGCCGCCGCCTCGACCGGCGCGGCCGGCAGGAGCAGCGCGAGCCAGGCGCCTCGCTCCGTCTTTTGCTCCCCCTAGAACCGAGCGCGCAGCAGGTCGAGCGCCCGCTTCAACCGCGAGCGCACCGTCCCGGCCGCCACGCCCTCCCGCTCCGCGATCTCCTCGGCCGTCCGCCCGCGGAAGTAGCGCTCCAGCACCGTGCGGCGGTACGGCTCCTCGAGGGCGAGCACCGCGCCGACGATCCGCCGCTGCAGCTCCGCCTCCGCCACCAGGTCTTCCGGCTGCTCCGCGTCCTCACGGACGCCGCTCTCCCGCTCGTGACGCTGCCGGCGCTGCTCGGCGCGGTTCATCTGCCAGGCCGTGTTCCGCACCAGCCGCGTCAACCAGGCCTGCAGATTCCGCACCGGAGGCCGCTGCTCGAGGGCCAGGAGCAGCGACTGCTGCGCCACGTCCTCGCTCAGTCCCGGGTCGGCGACCAGCCGCCTGGCCAGCCGGCGCACCCATCTGCTCTGAACCAGCAACTCCTCGATGTCCATGGTCGTGGCAACCCGGTCCATGGCAAGCGAAGGACTCGTGTCTCCCGATCCTCCAGTGTTGCAGGAAAAGCCGCGAAAAACCGAGTGTGCGGCGCCCTTACCGCGGCGCGATGTCCGTGGCGACGCCTTCCAGCTCCTCCCCCTCCGGCCCGGTGAAGCGCGCCTTGAAGCGGCAGTAGTAGCCGATGTTCTCCACCTTGAGGAGCAGGCGGCTGCGGCCGGCCGGGAGATGCAGCGGCGCCGTCATGTCGTTCTTGCCGTCGTGGTGGTGGTCATCGAGCACGAGCACGCCCTCGTGGAAGGCGCGGACGCCGTCGTCCGCGTCGAGCCAGAGCAGCACGTCCTGCTCGACCGGCGAGACGATCCAGGCGAAGGCGTAGGTGGCGGTCCAGTCCTGCCCGGCGCCGGCCTTCTGCAGGTCGACGCTGTCTTCGTCCGAGGAATACGTGAACCACTTCTTCTTGCCCGCCTTCTTGTTCGCCGCTCCGCGCGCGTCCGCCTCGCCGATGTGGTCGATGATGAGCGCGTCGTCCTGCCCGGGCGTGCCGGCAAACGGCCCGGCCACCAGCCACTCGCGCGCGCAGAGCACGTCCGGCCCGGGCGGCGGCAGGACGCGCTCGAACTTCGGGTTGTCCTCGCGCCGCGCCTCGCCCAGCAGATCAGGGCGTTCGGCCGGCATGGTCAGCGCCGCCTTGCGCAGGAACAGCAGGGCGAAGCACGTCTGCTCGATGCTCCCCCAGCCCCCGTCGTCCTGCTGGTCGCGGATCAGGAACTCCGCTCCCTCGCGGTACCAGTCGTGGCCGCCGATGGTCTTCAGGCCGTAGAAGACGGCGTAGCGCTCCAGCCCGTACAGGTAGTAGTAGAGGTTGGCCTTGCTGCGCGAGAGGCCGTCGATGTTGGCGCTGACCGTGAAGTTCCTCGCGATCCACTCCTCGGCCGCGCGCGCGGCGTCGCGCGCCTCCTTCAGGTCCTTGCCGGCCGCGGCGAAGCCTCTCAGCTCCTCCTCGCAGAGCTTCACCAGCGCCAGCCCGGCCACGGTCATCGACGAGCTGGCCATGCGCGCCGGCTGGTAGGCGAAGCCGCCGTCCGCGCGGTGGCAGCGCACGATGCCCTGCAGGGCCTCGGCCCACACCGCCCTGGCCTTGCGCGGCGCCACGCCGCGCAGCGCGGCGGCCTTCAAGCCCAGGATGGCGTACTGCGTGTTCGAGAGGTCGGGCGCTCCCTGCGGGTAGGCCCAGAGCTTCTGCCCCTCGTTCAGGTTCTGCGCCAGGAACTCCACGAGCGGCTGCATCTCGGACACGAAGCGCGGCTTGGGCCCGAGCGAGTAGAGCAGCATGAGGATGATGCCGGTCTCGTACGTGCTGCGGTAGGCCGCCGCGCCGCCCGGGAGCGTCGCCCGGCGCGAGGCCAGGCCGGCGAGCAGGTAGTCGATCCCCTTGGCCACGCGCGCGTCGGACTGCGGCAGGCCGGCATGCAGGAGCGCGAGCAGCGTGAGCGCGGTGCGGCCGAGCGGATGGACCGTGTCCCACGCGCCCCAGGAGCCGTCCTCCGCCTGCTCGGAGAGGAGCTTGCGCGTGGCCAGGTCGATGGCGCGGTTCACCTGCAGCTCGAGCGGCTCCTCCTCGCCGCGGGCTGCGGCCGGGCCGCCGCAGAGAACGAGCAGGAACAGCGCACGCGCCAGGACTCGAGCGGTCACGATCACCTTCCGGGAGCAGGCCGCCGCCAGGCGGACGGCCGCATGATACCGCCCTCAGCGCGCCCCGGCCAAGAAGCGCACGAGCGCGATGGTCCGCCCCTGCCCCAGCTTCTCCCGGTCACGCGCCTGCTGGTTCCACCAGTCCACGGGCGCGTCCTTCGCCGCCGTCAGGCGCCGGAGCAGGCCGTCGCCCCGGCAGGCGAAGACGCGGCAGGCCGCCAGGTCGAGGTCATTGCCGGGCAGCAGGCGCTCGGTGAAGCGATCGGGCCAGGGCACGGCTTCGATCGAGACAACGCTGCGCGGCAGGTCGAGGATGACGTAGAGCCCGCTCAGGTAGTCCTGTACGTTCCAGATAATGGGCGAGACCACGACCCCGCCCTGCCCCCCAGCGGGCCCGACCACCTCGGCACGCGTCGACTCCATCAGTCCGCGGAAGCGCGCGCAGCTCCGTTCGAAGCGCCATCCCTCCACCGCATGGATCGCGACCATCTGCAGCGCCAGCCAGGCGAGGAACGCGATAAGAAGCGCCCCGCGGCCGAACCGGGCGCGCACGCGCTGGAGCAGCCAGGCGAGCACGGCCGCGACCATGAGCGCGGCGCCGATCGAGCTGACGTAGGCGTAGCGCTTGGCCACGATCTCGAACGGCCCGGGAAGCAGCGGCAAGAAGCCGCCGAGCGCCACCGCGAGGCCAACGAGCAGCAGCCGGCCATGCGCCCCCATGCGGCGCGCGGCGAGGAGGGCGCAGACGGCGAGCGCGACACCGGCGGGCAGCGCGCAGGGCGCCGTGGCGGCGCCCTCGTGGAACGGCCGCAGCCAGAACAGCCAGCCAAGGCTTCGCGCCAGCCGCGGGAACAGGTCCGCGCCCAGCTCGTAGCGCGCCACGCCGCCCGCTTCCTGCCACAGCTCCGGCCGGAAGGCCACGGCGAGGTAGGCGGCGGCCAGCAGGGCGAAGGCGCCGTAACGCAGCAGGCTCGCCTTGCGCCACAGGGAGCGCCAGCCTCCCCAGGCAGCCTCGACCGCGGGCAGGAAGAGCGCGAGGACCACGCACTCCTCCTTGCTGCACATGGCGCCCGCCATGAAAACGAGGCTCGCGCAGAAGTGCCGCAGCCGGCCGGTCTGCAGGTGCAGGACGTGGCTCGTGACGCACGCCAGGACGAAGACCGCGACCAGCAGCGTGGTGTTGGCGGAGATCCACAGGACTGCCTCGTGCGGCGCGTAGAAGACCGCGAAGGCGAGGGCCCCGATCAGCGCAGCAAGGCACTCCCCGGTAAGGAGCCGCACCAGCCTGAGGAGAAGGAGCGCGCAGCACAGGTGCAGCGCGAGACTCGCGGCGTAGTAGGGCGCGGGGTGCGTGCCGCACAGCCGGTAGAGACCGAGGAAAAGCAGGTGGTGCAGCGGCCGGAAGTGCGGCGAGGCGTACGCGCCATCGCGAGCCGACGCCAGGTGCAAGGCGTCGTCGATCTCGAGGAAGTAGTTGTCGAGCGCCGGATAGTAGGCCAGGAAGACCGCGGCCGCGACCGCCAGGCAGGCGCCCGCCTGCCACGCCCGCGGCGCGGGCGCCCTCGCTCCGCCGTCCGCGCCTTCGCCGGCTTCGACCATTACGGCCGCATTCTAACGGCATCGCGCCAGGACGCGCGCCACGCGCGCGCGCAGGAAGGCGAAGACCACGTCCGTGACCGGGCGGCCGAGCGCGGCCTCCACCGCGCTCGCGTAGATCTCCCCCTGCGGGCGGTAGTGCTCCAGGCGCTCCGTGAGCGCGCTGCCGGCCACGTCGTCGGTCTTCCAGTCGACCACGAGCAAGCCGCCCTCCTCCTCGGCCACGAGGTCGATCGCGCCCTCGAGCAGCACGTCGCCGTCCCGATGCACGAAGGGCACCTCGCGGTCGAAGCGCCGCGCGGCGCGAATGCGCGCGGCCAGCTCTCCCGAGAGAAAGTTCGAGACCAGCGCGCACGCCTCGGCCGCGGCCTCGGGCGGCAGGCCCTGCTCGAGCGCGAACGCGCGCGCGAGCGGCTCGACCTCCGCGCCCGTTGCGTGGAAGTCGACCTTCTCCATCAGACGATGCACCAGCGTGCCGAAGGCGACGCCGCGCCAGGACGGCGCCGCGCGCGCCGCGCCGCCCTTCCCGGACACGAAGCGGTGATCGACCGGCTCCTTCTCCGCGCTCGCCGAGGAGACGCGGCGCCGGTGGACGGGAGCGGCAAAGAGCGCGCGCAGCTCCTCGTGGAAGCGGCGGCGGCGCTCGAGGATCTCCAGCGCGGCCGCCGGCGGAGCCTGCTCCGGGTCGACTTCCAGACGAAACGGCTGCTCGGGGCCGGGATCGAGAGCGAGGCGCGAGGCATCCAGCGAGCGCGCGCTCGGCGCGCTCGCATCGGCGGCGTACAGGGAGTCGCCCTCCAGGAGGAAAAGCAGACCCTTCTTCGCGGACTTCCCGGAGCTCGGGAAGCGCGGCAGCACCAGTAGCTCTCGCGCCCGCGTCGCGGCCACGTAGAACAGGCGGCGCAGCTCGGCGTTCGCGCGCAGCGCGTCCCACTGCGCGAGCTCGGCGAAGCCGGGAGTCTCCAGGAGGCGCGCCTCCTTGGCGCCGGCCGCGAAGCCTGCGCGCGGCGGCGGGCCGCGGTCGAAGAGGAACGTGTCGCGTCCGGCCGTCTCGGCCGAGAGGTCGGCGAGCACCACGGCCCGGAACTCCAGCCCCTTGGCCTTGTGCATGGTCAGGAGCTGCACGCGCTCGCCGCCGTCGTCGGAGAGCGCCGCCTCGGCCTCCACTCCGCCGCCGCTCTCCATGCCATGGATGGTCTCGACGAAGGCGCGCAGCGTGCGCTGTTCGGTGCGCTCCACGGTGCGGGCCAGGTCGACGAACTTCAGGAGGTTGGCGGCGCGCTGCTCCCCCATCGGCCGGAGCCGGAACAGCTCCAGCGCGCGCGTCCGGGCCAGGGCCTCGGCCACGAACTCGGCGAGCCCGGTCTGGTGGCGGCGCGCGCTCAGGCCGCACAGCAGCGCGCGCGCCTCGCGCACCGCGGGCGGCGCCGCGGCCGGCTCGGCGTCGAGGTCCGAGAAGCGGCCGCCGGCGGCGCGGAAGGCCAGCAGGTCCTCGTCCGAGACGCCGAAGAGGGGGCCGCGCAGCACGGCCACCTGCGCCACCTCGTCGCTCGGGTCGTCGATGGCGCGGAACAGCGCGACCGCAGCCTTGACCTCGGCGCGCGCGTAGAGGTGCTTGCCTCCGACGACGCGGTACGGCACGCCATGGGCGCGCAGCGCGTCCTCGAACGTGCCGAGGGCGGTCATGGTGCGGAACAGCAGGGCGCAGTCGCCAAAGGCCACGCGCGGCGCCGGCGCGGCGCCGCCCGCGCTGAGCAGCCCCGCGGCCGCGCCCTCGCCCGCGACCAGACTCTTCAAGAACGCGGCCACGGCGTTCGCCTCGGCCGCGCGCGCCTCGCCGACGTTTCGATAGCCGCCGTCGCGCGCGGCGCCGGCGAGCAGCAGCACGCCCGGCGCGCCCTCGGCCGACTCGGCCGGCGCCTCGATCGGCACGTAATCCGGCTGGTAGCGCGCCCCGTCCTCCGGCCGCTGGATCAGCGTCGCGAAGCGCTCGTTCACCCAGCGCAGGATGGCGGGCGAGGAGCGGAAGTTCACCGAGATCGACAGCACCGCGCCGCCGGAGCGTTCCAGCGTCGCGCGCGCCTGCTCGTAGACCTCGATGTCGGCGCGGCGGAAGCGGTAGATGGACTGCTTGGGATCGCCCACCAGGAAGAGCCGGCCGCGGCCCACCCGCACCGCGGTCCAGTCGGCGGCCGGGTCGGCCTCCGGATCCTCGGCCAGGAAGAAGGCGATCTCGGCCTGCAGCGGATCGGTGTCCTGGAACTCGTCGAGCAGGATGGCCGCGAAGCGCCGCTGGAAGTCGCGGCGCACCGCGCGATCGCCGCGCAGCAGGTCGCGCGTCTTGATGAGCAGGTCCTGGAAGTCGAGGACGCGCCGCCGCTCCTTGACCTGCTCGTAGAGCGCGGGCAGGCGCCGGACCGCGGCCAGGAGTTCGGCGGCACGCAAGGCGGCGCGCGCGCTGGCGTGTTCGTCGCGCAGCGCGGCCAGCTCCCCGACGATCCGCTTGTTCTCGCGCAGGACTTCCTTGTCCTGCCAGTTGCCCTGGTTGCCCGCGCCCTTCGCCCGCAGGCCGGCGAGCAGCTCCTGCTCGGCCGCGGCCGGGTCGAGGCCCTCGAGCGAGTCGGCCAGCCGGCGCAGGAACCCGACCTGCTGGAAGCCCTTGTCCTCCGGGTCGCGGCACATGCCCTTCGCGGGCTCGAGGCGCGCGAGCGCGGCCTCGAGCGCGTCGCGCAGGCGGGTCGGATCCGGCGCCTCGGCACGAGGCGGCGCGAAGCGCTCGTCGGCGAACAGGTCGCGCTGGTCCACCACGCCGCGGCAGAGCGCGCGGAGCTGCTCCAGGCTCAGGCCGGCGGTGAAGGCCTCGGACAACGCCGCCGGGCTCTCCTCGGCCGCAAGGCCCATGAACTGACGGAACGCCTCTTCGAAGAGGACCTCCTGCAGCGGCGCATCCGCCACCTCGAAGCCCGGATCGATGCCCGCCTCCACCGGGCGCTCGCGCAGGAGCGAGGCGCAGAAGCCGTGGATGGTGGTCACCGACGCCCCTTCGAGCTGCTCGACCGCCAGGTCGAGGCGCTGGGCGCGCTCCTCACGGCCGGCGGCGCGCTCGCTTTCCGCCTGTTGCTCCAGCCCGTCGCGAAAGCGCACCTTCAGCTCGGCTGCCGCCTTCTCGGTGAAGGTGATGGCGACGAGCCGGGCGAGCTCGGCGCCTTCCGCCACCAGGTTGACCAGGCGGCGCACCAGGAGCGTGGTCTTGCCCGTGCCCGCTCCGGCCTCGACCAGGAACGAGGCGCCGGTTT
>DYIW01000056.1:2975-5165 GCA_020723465.1 Phycisphaera mikurensis | reverse complement strand
GGTCGCGCGCGCGCTGGTCCTGGAGCGCGGCGCGCTTCATGCCTCGTCCTCCGCGTCGGGCCGCAGGGCGAAGTAGACCTGCGCCGCGCCGTCTCGCCTCTTGCGCGCGAAGCGTTGTTCGAGGCCGGCGCCGCGGCCGCAGGCCAGCGCGAACGGACAGACCTTGCACGTCGCGGCGTCGCGCGGGTCAGCAAGGAAGACGCCCTGCGCGATGCCGTCCCGCAGGCCGCGCAGCACCTCCTTCAGCGGCTCCGCGGCGCCCGCGCGCCACAGGTCGGGGTCTGCATCCTGGCGCTCTCCCCCGCCCTTCTGCGTGCAGAAGAAGTACTCGGCGCGGGTCACCGCGGCGCCGCGCAGGAGCGACTCCTGGCAGGCGAGCGCGTAGAGCGGCAACTGGATGCGCTGCCCGCCGCGCAGGCCGCGGTCCCAGCCAGGAAGCGCGGCGCCGGTCTTGTAGTCGATGACCGTGGCGCTCGTGCCGTCGGGAGAGAGATCGACGCGGTCGATCTTGCCGGAGATGGCGATCTTCCCGTCCCCGAGGTCGATCTCGAGCGCCGGGTGCGCGGCGTCCCTGCCGAACGAGACCTCGAGGCGCGCGGGGCGCCGCGCGCTCGCCAGCTCGAGCTCGCCTTCCAGGAAGCAGCGCAGGTCGGCGGCAACGCGGCTCGCGGCGGCGCGCCGCAGCAGGGGATGCGCCAGCAGGCCGCCCTCGGCGCAGCGCCGCAGCTCCTCCGCCGCGAGCGTCTCGAGCCGCCGGCGCAGGACCACGCGGCGCTCCGCCGCCAGGGGAAAGGACTCGGCGGCGGCGACGTGCCTGCCGAACTCCTCGAGGACGCGGTGCACCAGGTCTCCGCGCTCGAGCGCAGACAGCTCGGCCAGCTCGTCCTCCTCCTCCGGCTCGGCCAGGCCGAGCACGTGGCGCGCGTAGTACTGGAACGGACAGCGCGCGTAGGTCTCCAGGCGCGACGGCGAGACGGGCCGCGTCGTTCCGGGCGGCGCGAGGGCGGGCGCGCCGGACACGACCGCGTCGTACGCGGTGAAGTCCGGCGCGCGCCAGCGGCACAGCTCGGCGCGGAGGACGGCGCGCGCGGGCGGGTAGAGCGCGGCGAGGAAGGGCAGGCGCTGCGCCGCCTTCTGCTCCACGGCGCGCGCCACCTCGCGGCGATCGAATTCGGCGAGATCGAGGGGCGGCGCCGCGTCCGCGGCGTCGAAGACCGGCACGGCGCGCGCCTCCGGGAGGTCCAGCAGCTCGCCCGCCCGCAGGCGCTTGCCGCGGAGCGCCTCGCCCGCCGCCACCAGCGCCGGAGAGGGCAGCCGCTCGCGGCCGTCGCTCTCGTCCAGGCGCGGATAGAGCAGGATCAAGCGCTCCCCCGCCGCCGCGCAGGCCAGGCGGAAGAGCATGCGGTCCTCGGCGCGCGCGCGCCAGGAGAGCGGCAGCCCGACGTCCCCCTCGGGCAGAAGCCGCGCGGAGAGGTCCGCGCCCTCGTGGTCGAGCAGGATCGGATCCTGGCGGCCGCGGCGCGGGAAGACGCCGTCCTGCAGCGCCGGCAGGACGAGCGCGCGGAAGGGAATGCCGCGCGCCGGCAGCAGGGTGCCGAGGAACAGCCCCTGCTGGAACTTGCCCTCGCGGCTGCTCTCGCCGAGCAGCGCCTCGGCGGCCAGGCGCTGGAAGGACTCGAGGTCGGGCGCGAGGCCGAGTTGATCGAGCTCGGCCACTTGCTCGAGCGCCTCGCGCAGCGCGGCCAGGTCGTCCTCCGCGCCCGCCTGCAGCTCGCCGAGCAGAGAAACGGCCACGCGCACCTGCTCGCCGAAGGACGCGGCGCTGCGCAGGCGCCCGGCCGCTTCCTCCAGGCGCAGGACGAGCGCGCGCAGGCGCTCCAGATCCTCGAGCTGCCGGCGCCGCGCCTCGGCCCGCGCCGCGTCCTCCTCCTCCTCGCCGCCGGCGCGCGCCCGTTCGCGTTCGGCGAGGAGGACGCGCTCCAGCGCGGCGAGCCGCTCGCGCCACTCCGCGGCGCCGCGGCCGCCGAAGACGCGCGCCTTCCGCGCCAGGCGCTCGAACGCGAGGGCGCGCGGTTCGCTGCCCGCGAAGTGCAGCCACTCGAACAAGCCGGCGCGCGCGAGGCCGCCCGCGAGCACATCGATGAGCAGCAGGAACGAGCGGGCGGCACGCTGCTCGGCCAGCGGCCGCCC
>DYIW01000056.1:0-2965 GCA_020723465.1 Phycisphaera mikurensis | reverse complement strand
AGGCGGTTGGACTTCCAGTCCAGCAGGTGGTAGCGCCCGCCGTGGCGGAACACGGCCGGACGCTCCTCGGCGGGAAGCTCGGCCAGGGCGGCGAAAGAACGCAGCGCCTCGTCCACCAGCGGGACCGGGCCCGCGCCGCGAAACACCACGCCGATCTCGTGCAGCGAGAAGCCCTCGCGCACGAGGCCGACGACCTGGCGCACGATCTCCTGCGCTTCGAGCGGGGAGCCCGGGCAGGCGAGGATGCGCACGCTGCCGTCGCGCGGAGCAGGAGGCCCCTCGCCCGGCCGTTCGAAGAGGCGCTCGAGCAGCACGTCCAGGGCGCGCCCGCCGCCGCGCGCCCGCAAGCCCGGGTCCTCGTCCTCGAAGCCCAGGCGCCGGAAGAAGTCGAGCGCGGGCCGGGCGTGCTCGAACGCCCGGCCCTCGCCGATGGGAGCGAACACGACGCCCCCGGCGCGCCGCAGCACGGCCTCGAGCAGCCGGCGCTGCACGGAGGTGAAGTCGTAGAAGCCGTAGACGAGCGGCGGGTCGCCGTTGAGCAGCGGGTGGCGCTCCGCTCCGGCAATGGCGAGCCGGAACAGGTCGGCGTCGTCGATCAGCCCGGCCTGCGCGAGGGAGCGCTCGTAGCGCTCCAGGAGGTCGGCGAAGTCGCGGACCTTCCGCGCGGGCGAGGCGCGGCGCAGGTCGTCCGGCGAGATGAGGCAGTCCCGCACGTCGCGGATGGCGGCGGCGAGCACGGCCGGGAAGCCGGCGCGGCCGGCCACGGCGTGGAAGTAGGAACGCGCGCCGCAGGAGCGCGCCGCCTCGGACGCGAGCAGGTCGCGCCCGAGCGCGGGCAGGGTCGCCCGCGGCGCGGCGCGCAGAGCCGGTTCGGCCAGCTCGCGCGCCAGGTCGATGAGCGTGAGGAAGCGCACGTTCAGGCGGCAGCCGCCATCCCGCGCCAGGAGCCGCCGCAGGTGCAACTTCAGCAGGTTCGACGGCACGAGCACCGTGACGCGCGCGAGCGCGTCGCGCGCGCGCCTGGCCTCGACCTCGGCGAGGAAGGCCTCCTCGAGAACCGGCTGGAAGTCGCCCCGGATCAGTCGTCGCATCAGAGCCCCTGCGCGCGCCAGGTTAGACACGCCAGTGCCGGCGCGCCACGCTTCTCCGGCCGCCTCACCCATCCCAGCCCACCCGCTCGGCGTTAGCATGGGACGACCCCAAGGAGGTGCGAACATGCGACCCCTCATCACCGCCCTCGTCTGCTGCGCCCTCGCCGCACCCGCGGCCCTGCCCGCCGTGCGCAAGGTGCCCCAGCAGTACGCCACGATCAGCGCCGCGGTGGCGGCCGCGAACAACGGCGACGTCATCAAGATCGGGAAAGGCCGCTACCAGGAGAGCGTGGTCACGACCAAGAGCCTGATCTTCCAGGGCAGCAAAGGCGCCATCTGGGACGGCTTCTTCTCCGCCAGCCACCACGATCAGCTTCACGCGACCGCGAACAACGTGAAGGTGAAGGGCATCGAGTTCCAGAACGGTGGGACGCCCGTCACCATCGCCGGCGCCAACGTCTCCGTGACCGACTGCGCCCTCAAGGCACCCGCTAACGGCGTCTCCGTGGACGGGGCAAACGCCGTCGTGTCGAGGAACCTCTTCTCGGGTATCCGGGTCAGCAGCTTCACCATCGAAATCCACGGTCCCGACGCGGTCGTGGACAAGAACCAGGTGATCGACGGCTACGCCGCCTCGATCGACGTCGACGCCGAGTCAGCGGGGAGCGCGACCGTCACGAACAACCGCATGGACACGAACCAGTACAACGCGCGAATCGGCGTCTCGAATGCCGCGGCGCCCCTCATCAAGAAGAACAAGGTCTTGAACACGTACGTCACCGGAGCCGTCATCGATGTCGACAACTGCGACGACGCGGACGTGAGCGGAAACACGCTCCGCAACATCAACTACTACGTCTACCAGGGGATCTACGTCTCCGGGGAACGCGCGCGAATCACCAAGAACACGCTGGAGATGCTGTACTGCTACTCCGGCTCCATGGCGTGCATCGAAGTGGCAGGGGGCGCCGCCGTGGTCACGCGGAACAAGGTGCGAAGCTCCGGGGCGGGCGAGGACTACGACACCTGGGGAATCTACGTGGACGGAAGCGCCGCCGTGATCGAGAAGAACCTCGTCGAGGATCTGGGAGGCGGCGGCGCCTTCACCTACGGCATCGACGTCGACGGCAACGACGCGGAGGTGGCCAAGAACACGGTGCGGAACATCCAGGACGAGTATGCCACCGGCATCTCCCTCACAGGAGACCGCGTCAAGGCCCTGAAGAACAAGGTCTCGAATGTCATGTACTATCCCCTGCTGGAAGTGAGCGGAACCGACTTCACGATCGAGGACAACATCCTGACGGACGGCGCCTACGGCTCGAATGGGATCGACGTCATTGGAAGCGCAACGGCCGCCGGCGCCGCGGTGATCCGAAACAACAAGGTCAGCAACGTCGCCGGCTACGGGATGTACCTCAGGACCGACGACGTGATTGTCCGGGGCAACGCCCTGAAGCACATCGCGGACAAGGGCTTCGACCTGTCCGGCAACGAGAACGTGCTGAAGGACAACACCGTATCGGGCTCACTCGACGACGCCTTCTACATCACTGGCACCAGCAACAGCCTGTCGAGCTGCTCGGTGAAGAACTCGAACCGGGACGGCTTCGACATCGCCGGGAACCTGAACTGGCTCAACAAGTGCAAGGCCACGGACTGCGTGGCCGAGGGTCTCGACAACGGAGACGGCACGAACACAACCGCGACGAACTGCACCTTGAAGGGCTCGCGCATCGACTACGCCGGAGACGGCGGAGTCGTCAACGACACCGGTACGACCTACCAGACCGGGGGGCCGGGGGTGGCGCCAGAGATCGACTGATCTACTACTCCTGAGAATCGTCGCGCGGCGCGACGATTCTCAGGAGTAG
>DYIW01000055.1 GCA_020723465.1 Phycisphaera mikurensis | reverse complement strand
GTCCGCCGACGGGCCGGTTGTGCCCATCTGCGAGATTCCCACGCTGTACCAGATCATGCACCGCGACTATCTGACCGACGACCGCATCACCCCGCAGATGGCCCAGCAAACGGTTGACGCAATCATTGACGGTTGACGCGGGGTGGGCCTGGCTCATGGCGCAGCACGATCCGCCGGGCGACAGCGCGGACTACCCGCTCTACGACAGCGACGATCCCGGTGCTGACCTGTATGATGATGGCGATTGGGAGCCGCTCCCTGAGCCGCCGGAGCGATGGCGGCACGCGCGTTGGGCGGTCTACGGCGGGGCATTTGCGCTGCCGCTCGCGCTGCTGGTCTTCTTCGCGAGCATCGTCGTGCCGCTGCTCAAGCTCTTCGGCCTGTCCTTCCTCCTGATCTCGGTGCAGCGCCGCTCCACCCGGCAGCCGCGCGGCCGCGCCGCGCTTTTCCGCCTGATCGAGCTCGTGGGTCGCTGGTCCATGCTGGACATCTTCGTGGTCGCGATCCTGGTGGCGCTGGTGCGGCTCGGCGCCGTCGCCACGATCCTGCCCGGGTTCGGCGCGCTCTCGTTCGCCGCCGTGGTCGTCGCCACGATGTTCGCCACGCTCGCTTTCGATCCCAGGCTCATCTGGGACGCGCTGGAGGAAAAACCATGACGGATGAGAACGCGCCGCCCGCGGCGCCCGCGCCGCAGCCGGCCGGAATCGAGCAGCCCGTCGCGGAGGAACCGCGCCTCGAGCGCGTGCCCGAGGTGGAGGTGGTGAAGCGGCGCGGACTGTCGGTGGTCTGGCTGGTGCCGCTCATCGCCGCCGCCGCGGGCTGCTGGCTGGCCTACCAGAGCTTCGCCAACCGCGGCATCCCGATCACCATCACCTTCAAGGACGCCGAGGGCATCGAGGCGGGCAAGACCCGGGTGAAGTGCAAGGCCGTGGACATCGGCGTGGTGGACGACATCCGGGTCTCCGAGGACCTCGAGCACGCCGTGGTGAGCGCGACCATCGACAAGGAGATGGAGCCGCACCTGACGGTCAAGACGCGCTTCTGGGTGGTGCGCCCGCGGGTCGACACGCGCGGCGTCTCCGGCCTGAGCACCGTGATCTCCGGCGCGTACATCGAGACCGATTCAGAGGCGGGACCGCCGAAGCGCCACTTCGCCGGCGAGGAGAAGCCGGTGGTCAATCCGGCCAACGCGCGCGGGCTCGAGCTGGTGCTGCACGCCAAGCGCCTCGGCTCGCTCGACGCGGGCTCTCCGATCTTCCATTGCGATATCAAAGTGGGGAAGGTCTTGGAGTGCAGGCTGGCGGACGGCCAGAAGGGCGTCGTGATCGACGCGTTCATCGATGCCCCCTACCAGGACCGCGTGCGCACCACCTCCCGCTTCTGGAACGCCAGCGGCTTCGATGCCTCCCTGTCCGCCGCGGGCCTGAGCCTCAAGTGGCAGTCGCTCGCGACCCTCGTCGCCGGCGGCGTGGCCTTCGACACGCCCGACGATGCCACGGGCGAGCCCTGCGCGAAGGGCGCGCGCTTCGACCTGTATGAGAAGCAAGAGGACGCCCTCGACGCGGCCTACACCAAGAAGCTCGCCTACGTGGCCCACTTCGAGGAGTCGGTGCGCGGTCTCTCCGATGGCGCGCCTGTGGTGCTCCACGGGAAGCGGGTCGGCACGGTCACCGAGGTGAGCCTCGAGTTCGATCCCGTCGCCCGGAAGGTGCGCATCCCCGTGTTCTTCGACATCGAGCCGGGCAGGGTGCCGCACTTCACCGCAGAGGGCCAGAGTGTGGAGCAGCTTCTCGAGGAGCTGGTGCAGGCCGGCCTGCGCGCGCAGGTGAGCTACAGCAACGTGCTCACCGGCCAGCTCCTGGTCGACCTCGACTTCAACAAGGATGCGCCAGCAGCGGTGATCCGTCCCGGGAATCCCAGGGAGTTCCCCACGGTCCCCTCCACCCTCCTGCACACCATCGAGGCAGGGTGCGCCCTCCTGGACAAACTGCAAGCCGTGCCGCTCGACGAGCTGGTCAGCGAGATGCAGCGGGCGATGGAAGGCGTGGACCAGCTCGTGCGCAAGCCCGAGGTGGCGTCCGCCTTCGAACGGGCGGCGAACGCGCTGGAAGAGGTACGGTCCCTGGCGCTGAACATGCGGGGAGAGGTGGAGGGCGTCGCCACCGCGATCCAGAACGTTGCCAACTCCACGGCCGACACGCTGCTGCGGGCGCGCGAACTCGTGATCGAGGCCGAGGGGACGATCTCCAGCGATTCCCCGCTCATGGTCGAGCTGCTGCGCGCCATCGAGGAGCTGGGGCAGGCGTCGCGTTCGATCCGGCGCCTCGCCGACTACCTCGAGAACCACCCCGAGGCGTTGATCCAGGGCAAGAAGATCCCGGGAGGATAGTCGTGGACCGCCAGCGCGTCCGCTCCGCTCGTCTCCTTCTCACCGCGACCTGGCTCGCCGGTCTGTGCGGCTGCGCGGCCGCGCCTGCGCCGAACCTCTACCGCCTCGATCCTCTGGCCGAGACGGAGGCGCAGGCCGCCACGCCCGGGCCGGCTCTGGGCATCGGTCCGGTCACGTTTCCCGCCTACCTCGACCGCCTGGAAATCGTGACCTCGGGAGGTGGCTACCTCCTGCTTCCCGCCGACTCCGAGCGCTGGGCCGAGTCCCTGGCGGAGAACGCCACCTGCGTGCTCGCGGAGAACCTCTCGTTGCTCCTCGGCACGGACCGCGTCACGCGCTACCCCTGGAAGAAGGGCAGCGACGTGGACTTCCAGATCGTGGTGGACGTGATCCGCTTCCACGGAGAACTGGGCGGGAACTGTGTGCTCACGGCGCGCTTCAGCATCCGCAACGCCGCGGGCACGGCGCTCGCGCCGCCGCGGCGACTCACGTTCAACCAGCCGGCGGGCGGCCCGAGCCACGCGGACATGGTCGCGGCCATGAACCGCGCGCTCGAGGCGCTCAGCCGCGAAGTGGCCGCGCGCGTAGCGGAGCTGGCCGCGGGGCTTCGCGGCTGATCGACTGGGAACCGGAGGGGAGGGGAAGTACGCGGAGCGGTCGCAGTCGTTTCCCCGGCTCTCCGGGGACGGGGGCGCGCCTTCTGGTGCATGGCGTGCGCGACGAATGATGGGTCGTCTGCTGGCGGCGGAGGCGAAGCGATCGGCTCAGCGCGGCAAAGAAGCGCGCGGCGTGAAAGGCATCGGCGGCGCGGCCGTCCCCTCCGCTCGGGAAACGCTGCTCCGCTCCCGCACCACGCCGTCTCGCTGCTCTCGGTCGAGGCGGGCCGCTTCGGTACAACTCACTTGCGGTGGGCGGTCGCGGGCCAGAGCCCGCTCCCGCCCCGGAATGAACGCTCCGCGCGGGGACGCACCGTGTGTTTGCGAGCGAAGCCCGCGCCAGGAGCGGTGACGCGGCGGCGCGTGCGGCGTTTGCCGCCGATGTAGCCGAGCTGCTCGAGCTGCGCCTCGAGCTCCGGGCTGAGCTCTGCCTCGCGGCCCTCGACCGCCCCGGCCTGGATCAGGCTCGACACGGCCGTGAGGCCCGCCTGCATCTCCTCGAGGCCGGGGGCGCGTTGCGGCGCCAGGTTGACGCGCTCGCGGCCGTCGCTCTTCAGGTCGAACAGCTCCCACTCGGCCGGCGCGGGGTTCTTGAGGAAGGACGAGGTGTCCCCGCGGATGATCTTCAGCGGCCCGCGGCGCAGGGCCTCGCGCCGCGAGTACTCGGTCTCGACGTGGGCGAAGATCGGGGTCGCGTCCTCTTGGTCGCGCGCGCCGAGGAGCAGCGCCTTGCGCGAGCGGCCGTCCGCGTCCTCGAGCAGAGGCAGGCCGAGCAGGTCAACGAGCGTGGGCGCGAGGTCGGCCATGGAGACCGGGTCGCGCACGATGCGGCCCTCGCTCTGGCCGGGCAGGCGCACGATCAGGGGCACGCGCACCATCTCGTCGTAGAGGGTCACCGAGTGCGCCAGCCCGCCGTGCTCGAAGAACTCCTCGCCGTGGTCGCTGGTGACGACCACCACCGCGTCGTCCAGGAAGCCGCCGCCGTCCAGGCGCGCGAAGAAGCGCTCCAGCCGGCGGTCGCAGTAGTGGATGGTCGCGTCATAGAGGTTCAGCAGGTGCTCCACGTCGCCGGGCGCGGGCGGATCCTCGATCCAGGAGTTGTGCTTGAGCCGCGCCTGGATGGAACCGCTCCAGACGCGCTCTGGCCCGGTGTCGAACAGCGCGACGTCGCCCTGCGGCGCCTCGTAGTTGTGCGTGGCGAAGGTGTGCAGGAACACGAACCAGCGCTGGCCGCGGTTCTCCTCGATCCAGGAGGCGATCGCGTCCAGGTCGTTCTGGCCGCGGGCGGCGCGCTCCTCCGGCGAGAGCAGCGCCGGCTCCTCGTCCCGCGCCGTGATCGGGTCGATCATGCCGTAGCGGTCGAAGCCGTCGTGGAAGCCAAAGCTGTTCGAGAGGAAGCCGCCGCCGGTGAAGCCCGCGGTCAGGAAGCCGTGCTCGGCCAGGAGCGCCGGCAGGTAGGCCACGCGCCGCGTGTCGAAGCGGTCGCGGTCCGCCACGGCCCCGTGGCGCGGCGGGAAGAGCCCGGTCAGCATGGAGGCGTGCGCCGGGAGCGTGTACGGCGCCGCGGAGAAGTACTGGGTGAAGAGCGTCGCCTTGGCCGCGAAGCGGTCGAGGAACGGCGAGGTGGGCCGGTCGTAGCCGTACGCGCCGAGGTGGTCCGCGCGCAGCGTGTCGAGCGAGATGAACAAGAGGTTGGGCGGCTCGCGCGCGCGGGACGGGCCGAGGAGCAGGGGCTGGGCGATGAGCACGGGCGCGCTGCCCTCGCAGGAGAAGCGCACGCTCGCCGATGCGGCCGCGCGCAGAGGCCAGGGTGCGCGCGCCTCGGCAAACGACGCGGGCGCGTCGCTCTTCCAGGCCACGCGTCCCGAGAGCAGCGGCCGCGGGCCCTCGCCCGCGTCCAGTTCCACGCGCCAGGCGGATTCCGCCCCGTCCTCGGCGCCTTCGGCCGCGGCCACGCCGAAGGCGAGAGTGCGCGCGCCGGCCGGCGCCTGCACGTCGAAGGAGACCGCGGCGCCGGGCGGGAGCAGCACCGCCGGCCGCACCTCGCCGCCGACGGCGAAGATGCCGGAGCGCGGCGCGTCCTCAGGTGCGGCGCGGGCGGCCTCGCCCGTGATCGGCGCCTGCTCCGCCAGCCGCGGCAGGCGGGCGAAGCGCACCGAGGCCACGCGCGCCGGCTCGAGCACGTAGGGCAGCACGAGGCACCAGAGCTGGCGCCGGTCCCGCGCGGGCAGGGCCATGCGCGCGGCGGCAACGCCGTCCGGATCGGGCGCCAGGCTCCAGCGCATGAGGTCCTGCTTCACCGCCCCCAGGGTCCTGAGGGCCAGCACCCGGTCGAGCCGGGCGGCGCCCTGCGCCTGGCGCACCGTGCCGCGCTCGAGGGGGCCATTCGCCGCCTCGCCCTCGGCGAGAAACTCCACGAAGAAGAAGGCCGCGCGCTGGCAGGGAGCGCCCGCGGCGTACTGATCGCCGGCCCCGAGCCGCACGAACAGCTCGAGGTCGACCCCGGCGGGCACTTCCAGGAACCTCACCGCGGCCGTGCCGGGCTCCTTCACCGCGAGCAGCCCGTCCTCCACGGCCACAGCCGCGTCCTCGCTCGCCGGGGAGACGCTCTCGTCGCCGAGCCGGAGCACGTGCCAGCCGTCGAGGCTGGCGTTTCCGGCGAAGGACTGCTCGTAGAGGGTCAGGGACCAGAGGTCATCCACCCGCCCCAGCAGGCGCACGACGGTCGCGGGTCCTTCGCTCTCTTCCTGGTCGCCGCAGCCGGCTAGGGCGCAGGCAAGCGCGAGGAAGACGGCCCCGCGCGCGGGGCGACGGACGGAACTCCGGGAAGCGCTCTTCCGTGTTGCCGCAAATCCTGCCGTGCACACTGCGTCCATGGCCGGCTTGATGGTAACCGCTTCGCGCTGCCGCGGCACGCGCGCCGCGCCCGCCGGGCTACTTTTCGTCCGGCGCGAGCCGCACGCTCTTCCAGCGCCCGCGCCGGAACAGCAGGATCGAGGCCACGGCCAGCAGCGACTCGGCGATGGCCACCGACCAGAACACGCCGGACGGCCCCATGCCCGCGCCGTGCGCCAGCACCCACGCCAGGGGGATCTGGCACAACCAGTAGCAGACGAAGTTGAGCTTGGTCGGCGTCATGGTGTCGCCCGCGCCGTTGAAGGCCTGCACCATCACCATGCCCCAGGCGTAGAACACGTAGCCGGTGCTCATGATGCGCAGCGCCGCGACGCCGAAGCGCTCCGTCGGCTCGTTGTCGGTGAAGAAGCGGATGAGCCAGGGCGCGAGCACCAGGAAGAAGACCGTCACCAGGCCAAGGAACGCGGTGTTGAACAGGCCGGTCAACCAGACCGAGCGCTCGGCACGCTCCGGCCGGCCGGCGCCGAGGTTCTGGCCGACGAGGGTGGCCGCGGCATTGCACAGGCCCCAGGACGGGAGCAGCGCGAAGACGACGATGCGGATGGCGATGGTGTAGCCGGCCAGCGCCTCCTCGCCGTAGGGCGAGACGATGCGCATGAGCGCGATCCAACTGGCGGTGGCGATCAGACTCTGCGTCACGCCGCCGAAGGAGAGGCGCAAGAGCTCGAGCATGACGCCGGGCTGCAGGCGGAACGCGCTCCCGCGCAGGACCACGCGGCCCACGCCGCGGCGCAGCGCCCAGCACTGGTAGAGCACGCCGGCGCCGCGGCCGCAGACCGTGGCGACGGCCGCGCCGGTCAAGCCCATTTCGGGGAACGGCCCCAGCCCGAAGATCAGGCAAGGGTCGAGCACGAGGTTGACGCCGTTCGCGAGCCAGAGCGTGCGCATCGCCAGCACGGCGTCCCCGGCACCTCGGAAAATGGCGTTGTTGAGGAAGAGCAGCATGATGATGGCGTTGCTGCCGAGCAGGATGCCCGTGTACGCCTCGCCCGTGGCCACGACGCCGGGGTGCGCGCCCATCAGCTCGAGCAGGCGCGCCGGTGACAGCAGACACGGCGCGCCCAGCAGCACGCCGACGGCGAGGCCGAGGGCGATCGCCTGGGTCGCGGCGCGGACCGCTCCGTCGGGGTTCTTCTCGCCGATGCGGCGCGCGACCAGCGCCGTGGTCGCCGTGCTCAGGCCGTAGGCCAGGGCGTAGACCACGGTGAGCATGGCCTCGGTCAGGCCCACGGCCGCGACCGCGTCGTCGCCCAGGCGCGCCACGAAGAACACGTCGCAGATGGCAAAGAGCGACTCCATCGCCATCTCGAGCACCATCGGGATGGCAAGGAGCGTGATGGCCCGGCCCAGGCTGCCGCTCGTGTAGTCGTGCTGCTGCCCGCGCAGCGCGTCCCGCACCTCTCCGGCCCACGAGCGCGCCGCGGCGCGGCCGCGCGCCTGATCCTCTGCGCTCAGGGAGTCCTCGTCTCGCTGCACGGCGTCTCTCGGTTCCTGGCTCGGCTCGAACGGGAAACCGCTCCCCCCGACGCCGTCTCCGCGCGTCTCGGGGCGCGGCGCCCCGAGAAAGGCCGCGCATCGTAGCGCCGCGCGAGCCGCCGGCAAGCGCCCTGGCGCCGCGCGCCCTCTCGCGCCAGGCGCCTTACGGCTCGTTGCGGAGCTTGGCCGACACGATCGTCGCGGACACGAAGACCTCCCTTTCCCCTTCCATCCGACTGATCACCAGCGTCCCACCCAGTCCACGCACCATCGACGCGTACCCGTCCCTGTCGCTCGGCCCCAACACGTGCGCCCTCGCGCGGCCATCCTCCCCACCTCCTCAACTCCAAGGGGCATTCCCGTCGAGCGCGCGCAAGTCCAACTCATGGCGCGTTCAGGAGCTTCGGGTCCAGAAAGCGCGCGGAAACCAAGGCTTCCCTCCCTTCCTGCAAGCGGCTGACAATCATCCTCCCGCCCACGTCACGCACAACGGACGCAAACGGGTCCTTCTGGCTCAGCGGCAAAGTGTGGTTGATGAGCACCTCCCCGTGGATCTCCTCCGGATACAGCCGACACTCTCTATACACTCGCTTCACCGCGACCGCTCCAGGTCCACCGACCTTCCACTCAGAGACCTGGCCACCCCCTTGAAGCACGATACCAGCTAGGTCAAGCCACTCGCCGCTTGCCAACATACCGTCCGCGGCGAACTCCATCATCAGCTGCGCAGTCCCTGGGTACAATGACAGGATGGCGCTATCAAGGACCTTGGTCCCTCGCTTGCCGGACGGCTCTTCCGCCTTGCTTGAGTAGCCCCTTCCTCTGAGCTTCACGCTGTACCGCCAGGGCACGGTGACCACGTCCCCGGGGTCGCTCAAAGTGCCCTGTCCGAATTCAACCGCCCCCACCGGCCCGATAGGAAAGCGAACTACCCCGTTCGATCCTCCGAGCGTCAGCAGATGAGAATCGTCCGCGGCCATACACAGCCCTTGTGGACTGGGAAACAGATCGGCGACCGCGCCTCCGGTCCCCGAGAGGCCGTTCCATACTCGAAGCTCATCGATGCTCGGCACGGTAACGAATAGGATCCAATTGCCCAAGAACCCGAGATCGGCATTCGGCACACCCAAGGTGAGTGGACCGCCAACGACATTCTCTCCATCGTCGACGGCGTACACTGCGCCAGCCTCCGCGGAGGCGAGCCACACCCTGCCCGCGGGATCCAGGGCGATGCCAGAGGGTTGACCAAGGCCCGGCGGGCATGGAATCACGGACTCCTGGTTCCCCGACGCTCCGAACACCACCACCGAATTGTTCCCCTGGGATGCGACGAGCAGGCGCCCAGCCGCCCCCACGGTCACTCCCCTGGGGTTCACGAGGGAGCCGTCGCTCGGCTGCCGCTCGATTTCGCCGTTGCCGGACACGAAGAACATGTCGCCGCTGCCAGACGCCACGACGACCAACCGCCCATCGAGGCCGAACGCAAGTCCCCACGGCTCGGAGAACCCCGCCTGTCCTTCGCCAAGAGTCCGAACGAGCTCGTAGGATTCATTGTACTCCTGAACGACATTGCCGCCGCGATCGGCCACGAGAATGTGGCCCGCCGCGAACTCCTCCGCCGCCATGCCGAATGCCGCGACCGCCAAGGCGCACGCCGCCAGGATCCCAGCTTTCACGCCGCGCATGGTTGTTCCCTCGTACCAACTGGACCGCAAGGCCTTTGAAGAACATCCTACCGCGTTCGCCCGGCGTCCTGCTTGCCGCCCACGTCGTTGCCACCGTGGCGCGGTGGCCAAGCCCATCCAGGTGCGTGCCGCGAAGCCGCCGGATCGGACGCAACACGTCCACGATGGGCAAACAGCGTCCGTGGCTCCGCTCGCACCAGCTTGTCCCGGGACCGCGAGCCGCGCCTCGGCACGGTCCGCCGTCCCTACGGCAGCATCCCGCCATGCCGCCTTCCGTGAGGCATCCGGGTCGCCACGGTCGCGGCAGATCCGGGGAGCCACGTCTGCTGTCCGTCCGGCAGGACTCCGACGTGCAGGTTGCCGCGGTTGCCCATCGAGACGTCCACGCGATGGGCCGCGCCGGCTGCCGGCGCAAGTGCGGCGGCCACGGCGAGGGCGTGGTAGACTTGCACAGACGACCGGCAGCCAGCACAGGAGGCGGGTCATGAAGGCGGGGATCATCTTCACGGGCAGTGGGCCCATTCTCGTTTTGACCAGCTACGACTCGTTCGCGGACAGCGGCTTCATCGAGAAGCTGACCGCCAAGGGAATCCGCAAGTTCATCGTGCGCGAGATCCCGCTCGAACTGGCGAAGGCGCGCTACGGCCAGGCGTTCGTCGCGGTCCTGCAGGACGTGAAGCAGCAGGACGACCTGCGCGTCCTCGACTACGACGGACACCGGGTCTTCAACCGCTTCTCCTTCACCGAGATGGGCGAGCGCTTCCAATACGAGCCGCCGTAGCAGGAAGCGTCAGCCTCCCTCAAGCGGGTAGGCCTCGCGGCAATAGGCCAGCCAGTCCGCGGCGAGTTCGTCCCAGGTGAGGCCGAGGACGGGCCCAAGGTGCGGCCCGAGGGCGGTCGAGCCGGCCGCCTGGAGGGCGTTCAGCAGCTCCGGCAGCTTCTCCCCATAGCGCGGCACGGAAAGGAAGAGCTCCACGACCGTCATCGCCTGCCAGTAGCGGTTCGCCGGAATGGGCTCGCCGTCCAGCAGGCGCTCGAGCGGCAGGCGCCAGCCCTCCTGCGCGATGCCCTCCTGCACCGTCGCGGCCATGTCCGCCTGCGGGTGGAAGCGGAGCTGGAAGTGCGCGGCCACCCCCTCGTGCAGCCACTCGCTCTTGTTCTGCAGGGGAAACGACGGCTCCAGCAGCGCGTGCACGAACTCGTGGGTGAAGGTCGGACGCAAGGTGCCGCGCTCTTCCAGCCACCAGCCCATCGCAAGGCCGCACATGGTGAAGCCGTCGGTCTCGGGGGGCGCCGCCTGGGCGCCGAAGGCCGCGGCGAGAACCGGCGGAAAGGCCTGGTACTCCTCGCGCGTCGCGAACACCAGCAGGCGCGGCTGCCAGAGCGGAGCGGGCATGAAGGGGAAGGCCTGGCGCACCGCCTCCTTCACCTCCTCGAGGTGCGAGACGAGCCGGGGCAGGTCGAGGGCGTCGCAGTCGGTCAGCACCTCGAAGCCCGCGCCCGCGGCCGAGCGCACGTCCTCGGACGCGGCGCCGGCAAAGGCGAGCGCGCGGATCTCCTCTTGCGGGATCGCGCCGCCCGGGCCGCGCGGGTCGTCCAGCACGGCCACCCGGTCGATCCACAGCTCGCACTCGTCACGGAAGTAGAAGCCGGCGCGGCGGACCATCTCCCAGCGCGGCACGCGCCCCGACCCCCAGCGGAACCAGCGGAGCGGCAGGGCCACCTTCTGCCAGCCCGCGTGCTCGAGGACCACCTTGCGCCAGAAGCGCGCGCGCCCGTCCCCTTCCACCAGCCGAAACTCGATCTCGACCGCCGGCCGCAGCTCCGCCTCCTCGGGCGCGCGGAAGACCCAGAAGGACAGCTCCTCGAGGTTCGACCAGTCCTCGCCCGCGGCGAGGGACGCGAGCCACCAACTTCCGGCGCCGGCGCGGATACGCGCCCCGCGCCGGCCGAGCGCCGGGTTCGGGGCTTCCTCGCCCTCGGGCACGGGAAGCCGCGCGATCTCGATCTTGCCGTGCGCGGACCAGGGCGCCTTCCACTCCTCGGCCTCGAAGTCGAAGAGCGCGCGCTCCTGCGGCTCGCTCTCCCCGGCGGGCGCGCGAGCCAGGGAGACAAGCAGGCAGGCGAAGAGCGCGGCCGCGCCGCGCGCTCCCGCCCGCGCCCCGCGCCCGGACGCGCCGGAACCCACCTTTAGTCCCTTGCCAAGCACGCGGGCCTCCGCTACGAATCTACCCGAGCGGGGGCCGCGTCGGCCCCCTTGCTTTCTGCGGACCGGATGACCAGGCCGCGGCGCGCGGAACGTCCACGACGGCCCGCGGCGCTGGCGCCCCCCGGAGGAGTCTCATGGTCGGAATCGTCGGCTATGGCGCGTACGTGCCGCGCTGCAGGATCCGCGTCGAGGAGATCGCCAAGATCTGGGGAGCGGACGCGGAGAGCTTCAAGCGCGGCCTCCTGCTGCGCGAGAAGTCGGTCCCGGCGCCGGACCAGGATCTGATCACCATGTCCGTGGAAGCGGCGCGCTACGCCCTCAAGCGCGCCGCCGGCCTCGATCCCAAGGAGCTCGGCGCCATCTACATCGGCGCCGAGTCGCACCCTTACGCGGTCAAACCGAGCGGCACAGTGGTCGCCGAGGCCATCGGCGCCACACCCGACATCCACTGCGCCGACTATGAGTTCGCGTGCAAGGCGGGCAGCGAGGCGATGTTCGTCACCCTCGGCCTGGTCCAGGCGGACTACGTCAAGTACGCCCTGGCCATCGGCGGCGACACCTCGCAGGGCGCGCCGGGCGACGCCCTGGAGTACTCCACCGCCGCCGGCGCCGCCGCCTATATCATGGGCCGCGACCGCGTCCTGGCCGAGATCGAGCACACCCACTCCTACACTACGGACACGCCCGACTTCTGGCGCCGCGACCTGCAGCACTACCCGCAGCACGGCGGCCGCTTCACCGGCGAGCCGGCCTACTTCAAGCACGTGACGGCCTGCGCGCGCGCCCTGTTCGAGAAGTCAGGCACCAAGCCCGGCGACTTCAAGTACGCCGTGTTCCACCAGCCGAACGGCAAGTTCCCGCAGCGCGTTTCGCGCATGCTCGGCTTCACGCAGAAGCAGATCGACCAGGGCTGGCTGGCGCCGACCTTGGGCAACACCTACTCCGGGTCCTCGCCCATGGGCCTGTCCGCGATCCTCGACGTCGCGCGCCCCGGCGACCGCATCTTCATGGTCTCCTACGGCTCGGGCGCGGGCAGCGACGGCTTCATCTGGAAGGTCACGGAGCGCATCGTCGAGGTCCAGAACCTGGCGCCGCAGACGCGCCAGCAGCTCGAGCACAAGCCCAGGTACCTGGACTACGGCACGTACGCCAAGTTCCGCAGGAAGATCCGCAAGGCGGAGAAGGTCTAGGAGGTTCCCCCATGCGCGACGTCGCCGTGATCGGCATCGGTATGAACAAGTGGGGGGAGCTGTGGCCCTCCCGCATCCGCGACCTCTACGTCGAGGCCGCGCTCTTGGCGCTCGATGACGCGGGCGTGTCCCACATCGACTCGATGTACGTGGGCTGCATGAGCAGCGGCCTGCTCGTCGGCCAGGAACACCTCGGCGCGCTCATGGCCGACTACCTCGGCCAGGCGCCGGTGCCCGCGACGCGCGTCGAGTCGGCCTGCGCCTCGGGCGGCGTCGCCCTGCGCCAGGGCTTCATCGAGGTGGCGTCCGGGATGAGCGACGTGGTGCTCGTGGGCGGCGTGGAGAAGATGACGGACATCGACGGCGGCTCGACCACCTACGCGCTCGCCACGGCCGCGGACCAGGAGTACGAGGGCTTCCACGGCGTCACCTTCCCGGGTCTCTACGCGATGATGGCGCGCGCGCACATGGCGCGCTACGGCACCACGCGCGAACAGCTCGCCCAAGTGGCGGTGAAGAACCACGAGAACGGCGCGAAGAACCCGCGCGCCCAGTTCCCCTTCACCACCACCCTCGAGGGCGTGATGACCTCGACCATGGTGGCCGATCCGCTGCGCCTCATGGACTGCTCGCCGGTGACGGACGGCGCGGCCGCGGTGGTGCTCGCGTCCGTGGAGGTGGCGAAGAAGCTCAAGCGCCACCCGTTGGTCAAGATCACCGGCAGCGGCCAGGCCTCGGCCTCCATCGCCCTGCACGCGCGCGCCGACCTCACCTGGCTCGGCTCCACCGAGGCGGCGGCCCAGGCGGCGTGCAAGATGGCGCGCTGCAGCCCGCGCGAGGCCGACCTGTTCGAGGTGCATGACTGCTTCACCATCGCCGAGATCATGGTGCTCGAGGCCCTCGGCTTGGTCGAGAAAGGCAAGGGCGGCCCGGCCACCGCGGCCGGGCTGACCGCGCTCGGCGGCGAGTTCCCGGTGAACGCCAGCGGCGGCCTCAAGGCCAAGGGACACCCGGTCGGCGCCACGGGCGTGGCGCAGATCGTCGAGCTCGCCGAGCAGCTGCGCGGCGACGCCGGCGCGCGCCAGGTCCAGGGCGCGAAGAGAGGACTCGCCCAGAACATGGGCGGCACGGGCGCGAGCGCCACGGTTCACATCCTGGAGGTGGAGTCATGATCACCGCGCGCTACTGGCGCGAGATGCCGCAGCGCTACCGCTACGAGGCGGGAAAGTGCGTGAAGTGCGGCTACGTGGCCTTCCCGCCGCGCCTCATCTGCCCGGTGTGCCAGGCGCGCGAGTTCCAGACCGTGACGCTCGCCAACACCGGCAAGATCGAGACCTTCACGGTCATCCGCGTGGCGCCGAGCGGTTTCGAGGACGAGGTCCCCTACGCGATGGCGGTGATCAAGCTCGACGACGGCGTGCAGGTGACCGCCCAGGTCGTGGACGTCGACCTCGATGAGATCAAGATCGGCGACCGCGTGCGCGTCGAGTTCCGGCGCATCAGCCAGGACGGCGAGGCGGGCGTCATCTTCTACGGATACAAGTTCGTTCCGGCATAGGTCCGCGGCCGCGCGGGCGGCGCCCTGGCGGAAGGACCCGGCCGTGCCCGAGACATCACCTCCCCCCGAGACCAGCGCGGCGCTCTGCATCGCCGTGCGGGGCGCGGTCGTCACGCTCACCCTCCACCGGCCCGAGCAGAGGAACGCCTTCGACGACCAGCTCATCGCCGACCTGACCCGGGCCGCGGCCTGGCTGGCCATGAGCCCCGGCATCCGCGTCGTGGTGCTCTGCGGCGCCGGCGCCGTGTTCTGCGCCGGCGCGGACTTCAACTGGATGCGCCGCATGGCCGGCTACTCCCGCGAGGAGAACCTGGCGGACGCGCGCCGCCTGGCCGCCATGCTCGAGGCCCTGGACACCCTGCCGCAGGCCACGCTCTGCCGCGTCCAGGGCGCGGCGCTCGGCGGCGGCATGGGCCTGGTCGCGGCCTGCGACGTGGCCGTGGCCGAGGAAGGCGCGCGCTTCGGCTTCCCCGAAGTGAAGATCGGCCTGGCGCCGGCGACCATCGCGCCCTACGTGGTGCGCCGCCTGGGAGCGGGCCGCTGCCGCGAGCTGTTCCTCTCCGGCCGGCGCTTCAGCGCGCAGGAGGCGCTGGCCTTTGGCCTGGTCGCCGAGGTCGTTCCGGTCGAGCGCCTGGACGCCGCGCTCGCGGCGCGCGCGGCCGACCTGCTCGCCTCGGGCCCGCGCGCGGTGGCGGCCAGCAAGGAGCTGATCCGCCAAGTGGAGCACGCCGCGCCGCGGGACGCCGCCGCCTACACGGCGCAGCTGATCGCCACGCTGCGCGGCGGCGCCGAGGGCCAAGAAGGCCTGCGCGCGGCGCTCGCCAAGCAGCGCCCGAGCTGGACGGAGGAGCCATGTTCCGACGCATCCTGATCGCCAACCGCGGCGAGGTGGCCGCGCGCATCATCCGCGCCTGCCGCAAGCTCAAGGTGCAGACGGTCGCGGTCTACTCCACCGCCGACCGCGACTCGCCGCACCTCGCCGACGCCGACCTCGCGGTGTGCATCGGCGGCCCACAGAGCAAGGACAGCTACCTGAACATGCGCGCCCTGCTGCAGGCCGCCCTGCAGTACGACTGCCAGGCGCTGCATCCGGGCTGGGGCTTCCTGGCCGAGAACGCCCTGTTCGCGCGCCTGTGCGAGCAGCAGAAGACGACCTTCATCGGCCCGACCCCGAAGCTGATCGCGCTCATGGGCGACAAGGCGCGCGCCAAGGAGACCATGAAGAAGGCCGGGCTGCCGCTCATCCCCGGCTCGGACGGCGTGGTCAAGGGCGTGGCGCGCGCGCGGGAGATCGCCGAGGAGGTCGGCTACCCGGTGCTGCTCAAGGCGCGCTCGGGCGGCGGCGGCAAGGGCATGCGCATCTGCCGCGACGCCCAGCACCTGGCCGAGATGTACGAGCAGGCCACGATCGAGGCGGAGAAGGCCTTCGGCGACGGCGCCCTCTACCTGGAGAAGTTCATCGAGCACGGGCGGCACATCGAGTTCCAGATCCTGGCCGACGCCTTCGGCCACGCCGTGCACTTCGGCGAGCGCGAGTGCTCGGTGCAGCGGAACCACCAGAAGCTGATCGAGGAGGCGCCCTCGCCGGCGCTCGCGCCCGAGCAGCGCGCCGAGATGGGGGCCCGCGTGGCGCGCGCCGTGGCCGCGGCCGGCTACCGGAACGCCGGCACGGTGGAGTTCCTCATGGACGAGGACGGCAGCCTCTACTTCATGGAGATGAACACGCGCCTGCAAGTGGAGCACCCGGTGAGCGAGATGGTCTACGGCGTCGACCTCATGGAGCAGCAATTGCGCGTCGCCGCCAACGAGCCGTTGGCCCTGCGCCAGGAGGAGATCGTCGCGCGCGGGCACGCCATCGAGTGCCGCGTCAACGCCGAGGACCCGTTCGACGGCTTCAAGGGCTCGCCCGGCACGATCGCGCGCTTCGCCCCGCCCGCGGCGCAGGACGGCGCGGTGCGCGTGGACACGCACGTGCGCCAGGGCGCGGTGATCCCGCCCTTCTACGACTCGATGATCTGCAAGCTGATCGCGCACGGCGCGACGCGCCAGCAGGCGATCGAGCGCCAGCTCGCCGCCCTGCGCCAGTTCATCATCGAGGGGGTGAGCACGACCATTCCCGCCCACCTGCGCCTGCTGGAAAGCGACGAGTTCCGCTCGGGGCGCTACGACACCGGCATCGTGGCGCGCGTCCTGGGCGCGCTGGAAAGGCAAAGGGCGCGCTGATGGCCAAGGTCGTCCTGGAAGACATCGGAGTTCCCGTCGAGCAGCTCCTCGGCGCGGCCGAGTACGAGAAGAACCTCGGGCACATGCGCGGCCTCGAGCGCACCATCACGGCGCGGCGCGCCGAAGTCGCCGCCGGCTGGGGCGAGTCCTACGTCGAGCGCGTGCACGCCAAGGGCAAGCTGACCACCTGGGAGCGCATCGACCTGCTCAAGGACGCGGGCACGCCGCTCTTCCCCATCGGCACCTTCGTCAACTACGGCCTCGAGTTCGGCGAGCCGCCGCGCACCTCGCCCGGCGCCGGCGTGGTGACCGCCTTCGTCAAGGTGTGCGGCAAGCACGCGGTGGTGATCGCCAACGACAACACCGTGGCCTCGGGCTCGTGGTGGCCGCAGACGCCGGAAAAGATCATCCGCGCCCAGGAGATCGCCCTGCGCCTGCGCGTGCCGGTGATCTACCTGATCGACTGCTCGGGGCTGAACCTGCCGGAGCAGGCCAACACGTTCCCGGGGAAATACGGCGCCGGCAAGATCTTCAAGATGAACTCGCTGCTCTCCGCCGAGCAGGTGCCGCAGGTGGCGGGCGTGTTCGGCGACTGCATCGCCGGCGGCGGCTATATGCCGATCATCAGCGACAAGGTGGTGATGACCGAGAACGCCTACATGGTCATCGCCGGCGCGGCGCTGGTGAAGGGCGGCCGCTCGCAGACCATCACCTCCCTCGACATCGGCGGCCCGGACATCCACGTGCACCTCTCGAACTGCGCCGACATGCGCGCACCCGACGATCCCACGGCGCTCGACATGATCCGGCGCGAGATCGCCCAGCTTCCCACCTCGGCCATCGAGTACTACCGCTTCGGCATGAGCGCGGTGGAGCCGCGCTTCCTGCCGGCCGAGTTGGCCGGGCTCATGCCGGCCGACCACCGCATGCCCTACGACATGCGCCAGGTCATCGCGCGCCTGGTGGACGCCAGCCTCTTCTGGGAGCTGATGCCGGAGGCGGGCCAGGAGATGATCGCCGGCGTCGGGCGCGTCAGCGGGCTCTACGCCGGCTTCATCGCCAACAACCAGTTCCTCACCGAGCATCCCGAGGACCCGAAGAAGTCGCGGCCCGGCGGGCTGCTCTACCAGCAGGGCATCGCCAAGATCTCGGCCTTCTCGCGGGCGTGCAACGACGACGGCATCCCCATCGTCTGGCTGCAGGACATCTCCGGCTTCGACATCGGCGCCGAGGCGGAGAAGCACGGCCTGCTCGGCTACGGCTCGAACCTGCTCTACACCAACTCGACCAACAGCACGCCGATGATCACCATCCTGCTGCGCAAGGCCTCGGGCGCCGGCTACTACGCCATGACCGGCCACCCCTACGACCCGGTGCTGCAGCTCTCCACGCCGATCACGCGCCTGGCGGTCATGGAAGGCCGCACGCTCGCCATCGGCGCCTACCGCACCAAGCTGGACGACAACTTCAACATCATCAGCCAGGACCCCAAGGAGCGCGAGCAGATCGTCAAGGGCATGGAGGCGGTGGAGGCGCGCATCACCAAGGACATGGATCCCTTCCGCTCGGCGCGCCAGCGCGACAGCGACGAGATCGTGCTCTTGGGCGAGCTGCGCGGCTACCTCGAGACGATCATCGAGATGAGCTACCAAAGCATCGGCTACCGGCGCGTGAAGACGCCGCGCATCTGGTCGCTGCATGACATGGCGGCCATCAACAGGAGGGTCTGAGGCCATGCGGCCACGAGCGATCAAGGCGCTGGTCGAGCCGGACGCCCGCCACCCGGAAGAGTTCGTCATCCTGGCGCCGGGCGTCGGCCTGTTCCGGCCCTCCCTGCCGCGCGGCGCCTTCGTCACGCCCGAGCTGAAGATCGGCACCATCAGCCGGCTCCAGCGCGACTACGACCTCTTGGCGCCGCCGGGCGCGCGCGGCGCCGTGCTCGAGCAGCTCGTCGAGGACGGCGTGAACCGCGTGGAGTTCCGCACGCCGCTCCTGCGCGTCGGCGCGGCGCGCGCCGAGGAGCGCGCGGCCGCGGGCGGCGAGGCCGCGTCCGCGGAAGACGCCGGGGCTGCCGCGGCTGGCCAGATCGTCATCCGCTCCCCCACCGACGGCATCTTCTACCGCCGGCCCGATCCCCAGTCCCCTCCGTATGTGGCCGTCGGCGCGATCGTCCTGCCCGGCGCCCAGCTCGGTCTGGTCGAGGTGATGAAGTGCTTCAACCAGATCCGCCTGGACGGCGAAGGGCTGCCCTCGCGCTGCGAGGTGGTCTCGATCGCGGCCGAGGACGCGGGCGAGGTGGCGCTGGGCCAGGTCCTGTTCGTCTTGCGGGCGAAGGACTGAGGGATCCGCAGCCTCGTTCCGTGTCCAAATCAAAAACAGCGTTTTTGATTTGGACACACGAACCATAAACCCATACTTCCCAGCATGATACGCCGGCATCTCGCGGCCGTGGCAAGGCGCTTGGCGACCCAGTTCCCGGCGATCTCGCTGACCGGGCCGCGCCAGTCCGGCAAGACGACTCTCGCCCGATTCGCCTTCCCGGAACACGAGCACGTGTCCCTCGAGAGCCCGGATCACCGGGAGTTCGCCCTGAGGGACCCGCGCGGCTTCCTCGACCAGCACCGCGCACCCGTGGTCTTCGACGAGGTCCAGAAGAGCCCGGACCTCTTCTCCTACCTGCAGGGACGGATCGACGAGAACCCTGCTCCGGGCTCGTACATCCTCACCGGTTCCGAGGACTTCCTCCTGAGCGAACGGATCTCGCAGAGCCTGGCGGGGCGATGCGCGCTGCTCCACCTCATGCCCTTCTCGCTGGCCGAACTGTGCAACCGGCCGCCGGTCGATCCCCACGCGCTCGACGAGGACGCCCCGTCCGAAGAAGCGCCCAGTCCCTGGAGCCTCGACGAGCTGCTGTTTCGCGGCTTCTTCCCCCGCGTCCACCACGAAGGGATCGACGGTGCCGCGTGGCTCAGGAGCTACGAAGCCACCTACGTCGAGCGCGACGTGCGCCTCGTGCAGAACGTCGGCAAGCTGGAGGCGTTCCGGCGCTTCCTGCGCCTCTCTGCCGGCCGCTCCGGCCAGCTCGTCAACCATGAATCGCTCGCGTGCGACGCGGGCGTGAGCGCGCCCACGATCCGCTCCTGGCTCTCCGTGCTGGAGGCCAGCTTCCTCATCGTGCGCCAGCCGCCGCACCACGCAAACTTCTCGAAGCGGCTCACCAAGGCCGCGCGCTTCCACTTCCTCGATTCCGGGCTGCACTGCCAGCTTCTCGGGATACGCGAGCCGCGCGAGCTGGCCTACCATCCCCTGCGCGGCGCGATCTTCGAGGGCTTCGTGATCTCCGAGCTGGTGAAGGGCTTCCTCAACTGCGGCGAGCCGGCGCCCCTCCACTTCTGGCGCGACAAGCCGGGCCACCAGATCGACGCCCTCGTCGACCTCGGCTCGCGCCTCGTGCCGTGGGAGATCAAGTCCGCGGCCACGGTCGCCTCGGCTGGTGGCAGGGCTTGAAGGGCAACCCGCACCGCGGCGGCGGCCTCATCTACGGCGGCGCCAGGGCCTTCCGCCGAGAGGGCTTCCTGGTCCGCTCCTGGCGGCACCTCACCTGACCGAAGCCCGAGGCGCGTGCGTCGGTTGCATGCGTGAAACGCCCCACCCGTGCCAGGCTCGTCGGGCGAAGGCCTCTCGTGCGAACGATCTCAAGGGAACGGCCGCGCCCTTCCGATGCCCACCACAGGCCCGCCGGAGGCACGGAAAGAGGGACGCGCGGTGCGCCGGGGGACACGGACCATGCGTGACATGGGGAGACGGATTAGGTGAAACGCACATTGACCGCGCGGGAAGGCGCTGGGCCCCGCGGCCGCCGCGCCCTCGCGCTCGTGCTCCTCTGGACCGCGAGCCTCGGCGCCCTGCTGCTCCTCGGCCTGAGCGGCGGGGACCGACAGCCGGCATTCCTTTGCGCCTGGCTGCTCGGGCTCGGCCTGATCGCGCTCTCCTGGCGCACGGAACGCGACCGCGCCGCCGAGCAGGCGCGGCAGGTGCACGCGGCCGCGCTGGAGGCACGCACGCTGCGTTCCATGATCGAAGGCATGGACGAGGGCGTGGTCGTGGTGGACGCCCGGGACGTGGTCACGGAGATCAACGGCTGGTTCCTGCGCCGGGTGGGGCTGCGACGCGAGGACGTGGTGGGCAAGGGACTCTGGCAGTTCCATCCGGCCACGGCCGGCACGGAGCGAGCGCGCGCGGTGGTCGAGGAGTTCCGCGCCGGCGCGCGCAGGGGCACCTACGTGGTGAACCGCGATCTGCTGGGCATGCACCTCTCCCTGCGCGTGCAGCCGATCTTCGCGGAGGGCCGCTACCAGGGCATCATCCTGAACGCGATCGACGTCACGGACCTTGATCGCGCGCGCCGGGACGCGGAGGCGGCGACGCGCGCCAAGGACGTGTTCCTGGCGAGCATGAGCCACGAGATCCGCACGCCGCTGAACGCCGTGCTCGGCATGACCGGCCTGCTTCTCGACACCACCCTGGACGACCAACAGCGCGACTGCCTCGACACGCTGCGGAACGCCGGGGAGTCCCTGAACCTCTTGGTCAACGATGTCTTCGACCTGGCCTGCGTTCACGCCGGCCGCATGCAGCTCGAGCAAGTGCCCTTCGACCTGCGCCTGGTCCTGGAAGGTGTAGCCCACGCCGCGGCCGGCGCGGCGCGCGCCAGGTCGCTGGAGCTGACTTGCTGCGCCGACCCCTCCTGCCCGCGGCGCCTCATCGGCGAGCCGGAGCGGCTGCGCCAGGTGCTCATGAACCTGACCTCCAACGCGCTCGCGTTCACCGAGCACGGCGGCGTGGACATCTTCGCCGAACGCCTCCCGGGCGGGACGGACGGCGTCGTGATCCGCTTCACGGTGACGGACACGGGCGCGGGCATCCAGGCGGAACGTGGCGAGCCCGAGTTCGAACGTATCGCTCCGGCGGACGGATCGGCCGCGCGCCGCCCCGGGGACGTTGGGCTGGGCCTCGCGATCTCCCGCGGACTCGTGCGGCTCATGGGCGGGGAGATCGGCGTGGACAGCCGGCCCGGCGCGGGCAGCACCTTCTGGTTCACCCTGCCTTTCCGCGCGTCGAGCGAGGAATGCGGCGCCGCGCCGCGCGACCGCGCCGCGCCGCCGGGGCCCGAGGAGCAGGACGGAGCGAGCGCCCCCGCGCGCAGGATCCGCGTGCTGCTCGCCGAGGACAACCCGGTGAACCAGAAAGTCGCCCTCGCCATGCTGGCGAAATGCGGCTGCCTCACGGACGTGGCGGCGAACGGCCGGGAGGCGGTGGACGCGGTGCAGCGCAGCCCCTACGACCTCGTGTTCATGGACGTGCAGATGCCGGTGATGGACGGCCTCGAGGCCGCGGCCGCGATCCGCGCCATGCCGGGGAGCCCCTCCAGGACGCCGATCGTCGCCTTGACCGCGCACGCGCTGCACGGCTATCGCGAGAAGTGTTTCGCCTCGGGCATGAACGACTTCCTGGCCAAGCCGGTCAAGGACGACGAGCTGCGCCGCACCGTGGCGCTGTGGGCGCCCGGCGCGGCGCGTCACTCGGGCAGCGCCACGCCGGCGAAGTAGGCCAGCGCGAGCAGCGCGCGCAGCGTGATCCAGCGGCTCGGCGCGCCCTTCTTCTCCACGCCGGCGATCATCTTGCCGTTGAGCGTGAAGTCCAGGCGCCAGCGGCCGTCCGCGCCGCGCCGGGCGAGGATGGCGTCGAGCGCGCGACGGACGCCCGGGCTCTGGCGCGGCACACCCGCCTGCGCCAGGGCGAGCGCCGCTTCCAGCACGTCCGAGTTGTAGTGCAGGGGGAAGCCGAAACGCAGCCAGCCGGCCTTGTCCTTCAGTTCGCCCAGGTCGTCCTTGCCGCGCAGGAACTCCTCCTTGACCACGCGGATCGCGGCGCGCTTCCGCGGGTCGAGGCTGATCGAGCGCGGCGCGCCCTTGGGCAGCCCCTGCACGTGGCTCCAGAACGCGCGCGCGTGGGGCGAGACATAGCGGCAGACCTCGTGTTCCAGGAGCTGTCCGGCGCACAGCCGCGCCGCCTTCTTCATCGCCGGCGTGCGCTCGTCCTCCGGGAGACAGGTCAGAGCCAGCAGCACCTTGGGCAGCGCCATGCGGCACGTGGGATAGACGCTCCAGTCCGCGACCAGGCAGGGGATGCCTCGCGTCTCGAGCACCTCGCGCGCCACGTGCTCCAGCCCGGCGCGCACGCGCTCGTCGCGCCCGCGGCCGAGGGAGACCATCGCCCGCAGGAGGTTGGCGTTGAGGCAGTGGATGCCGAACCAGGGCCGCTCCTTGATGAAGGCGCCGGCACGCCCGAGGACGAACTCCACGTCCTCCGCGACCCCAGGCAGATCGCGCGGCGCCAGGTACTCGCCGAGGAAGTGGAGCTGCCAGTAGCCGCCGCGGTACTTCTGATAGGGCTGCCGGCCGGCGCGCCAGAACCGCTTCCGCGCGGCCAGGATCCTGCGCGTGGGCTCATAGTCGCCGAGCCGCGCTCGCGCCTCCCGCGCCTCGCGACCGTGGAGCGGCCGCCCCAGCAACCGGGTGAGGGTGAGGAAGCGCACAGGCGGATTGTCCTCGGACAGAAGCCAGTCGAGCGTCACTCGATCGACCTGAACGGGGGCCATGGACTCCTCCCGAACACAACGGAGCTTGCCGCGCACTGTCGTTGTATTGTGCCGAGCGGAGCTATAACGTCCAGCGCAGCCGCCGAGCCTGCCTCCGGGCCGCGGCCGCGCCGCCGAGTGTGCGACATGAGTGCGACCAAGCCGACGTACGAGCTTCTGGGCAACCGCCTGGTGGAGGCGCTCAAGCTCATCGCGTCGCTCTGCGCCGGAGAATCGACCGTCGTGCTCCAGGAGCCGCACTTGCTGGCGCGCCTGCGGCAAGCGCGCGACCTTCTGCTCGAGGCGCGCGCGCAGGTGGACAGCGAGGTGAAGGCGCACGCGCTCGAGCTGGCCGCCGCCAACGAGCAGCTCTCGCGCGAGGTCGAGGAGCGGCGCGGCGCGGAGTCCGCCCTGCAGGAGAGCGAGCAGCGCTTCCGCGCCCTGTTCGAGCGCATGAGCAGCGGCGTCGCGGTGTACCGCGCGCTCGACGGCGGCGCCGACTTCCAGATCATCGACTTCAACCGCGCGGCGGAGCGGATCGAGAAGGTCGACCGGCGCCGCATCATCGGCAAGCGCGTCACCGAGGCCTTCCCCGGCGTGGCGGACTTCGGGTTGCTCGACGTCTTCCGGCGCGTCTTCGCCTCGGGTGCAGCGGAGCGCCACCCGACCGCCCTCTACCAGGACAGCCAGCACCGCGGCTGGCGCGAGAACTTCGTCTACCGGCTGCCCTCGGGCGAGGTGGTCGCGGTCTACGATGACGTCACTGAACGCGTGCTGGCGGTGGACGCCCTGCGCGAGAGCGAGGCGCGCTTCCGCGCCATCTTCGAGCAGGCCGCGGTCGGCGTGGCCCAGGTCGAGGCCGCGACCGGGCGCTTCGTCCAGGCCAACCAGAAGTACTGCGACATCGTCGGCCTCGACCCGGACGAAATCACGGCCACGACCTACATGGCCATCACCCACCCGGACGACCTGCCGGGCGACCTGGAGCACGGCCGGGAGCTGCTCGCGGGCCGCGTTTCCTCGTTCTCCGAGGAGAAGCGCTACGTGCGCCGGGACGGCTCCATCGTCTGGGTCGCCCTCACGGTCTCGTCCATGACCGGTTCCGGAGAGCCGCCCGAGTACTGCATCGCCGTGGTGCAGGACATCACGGCGCG